>NZ_CP091786.1:3111166-3422283 GCF_022024015.1 Prevotella sp. E9-3 | reverse complement strand
TCCTTCGTCAAACTTAGGTGTAACGATGTCGAGGTCGAGTGCCTCAGTATAAGGAACTGCGTCGTAGCAGTCAACCAGAGTCTGGAAAGCAAATGCACGCAGTACAGTTACTGCAAGGTGGGTACCCCAATCTTCTGACTCGGTAGCCATTTCATCGACAGTCTTCAGGTTCTGCAGACCGCGCTGGTAAATCTGTGTCCATGTGCCCTCAGAACGAGTAGCAGACATTGTGAACTGTGAGAAGTCCAGATAGTTGCTCGTACCGTATGACTGAACATAGTGCTGTGCATAGTAACCACCTACGGTGCGCAGGAAGTTGCCATAGCTTGAGGCAATGTTCATTTCTGCAGCAGGCAGAATCATGTCGGCCGAAAGGTCAGACTTTGTGGGTGAATTGGGATTTTCGTTGATGTCCATATAGCTGTCGCACGACGTGGCGGCCATCCCGAATGCTATTGTTGCGATTAATGCTAGTTTCTTCATGTTTTGTTTCCTCCTTTTCTTAGAATTTCACATTAAGACTGGCACCGTATGTGCGGCAGGTAGGATTAGAGTAGAGTTCGCCGAACTGGCCGTCGAGCTCACTGCCCCAAGAGCTGACCTCAGGATCGATGTAGTAATTGTCCTTTGCAGTCCATACAAACACATTGTTACAGAACACAGACACAGCTACGTTGGTCAGGTAGATGCTGCTGGCCCATTTCTTAGGCAGGTTCCATGTCAGGTTAACGTTGCGCAGTTTTACGAATGAACGGTCAATGAGGTAAGCCTCACCACCCTGGCCGTAGCCATAGTCGTTGAAGTAGGTCTGATAGCTGCCGTCACCCAAGTAGATAGGTGTATTGTTATCCTCCCAAGCGGTAGGATTACCATTGGCGTCAGTAGCAGTTACAACAGCCGAGTTGGGGATGATGAACGGATTACGATCGTTGTAGGTAGAGATTGTACCGTTACCGGTGAACTGCATCAGGTTCTTTGTGCGAGAGAACATGTAGCCACCCTTACGGATATCGAGTGAAGCACTCAATGTCAGGTTCTGGAAAGTGATAGAAGTGTTGATACCACCGGTCCAGTCATAGTTGGTGGTCTTGCCAGTATCCTGTACATCTGAAGTGAGCACGGGCTGACCGTCCTTACCCACAATCAGTTTGCCGTCAGGAGTGTAGGTGGGCAGGTAGGTGTAGAGTGTACCTACGGGCTTTCCCTTTTCAGCGTACATATAGACGGCATCGTTGCCGGCAGAGAAACGGTTGATCTCAATGCGATCGAGTGTTTCAGGCATCTCGAGCACTTTGTTCCAGTTCTTTGCGAAGTTGAAGCTCAGATCCCAGCGCCAGTTCTTGGTGCGGATTGGGGTAGTGTTGATCAGTAACTCGATACCGCGGTTGCGAACCTCACCTACGTTCATCACCTTGTAGTAATATCCGGTAGCAGGATCGGTGGGCAGTGAGAAAATCTGGTCGCTGGTTACACGGTTGTAGAAAGCTGCATCGAAACCGAAGCGGTTGTCAAAGAACTGCATGTTCAGACCTACCTCAAACTCAGTGGTCATCTCGGGCTTCAGTGAAGTACTGCCGATAGAAGATGAGTTCTGGAAAGCGCCAACGCCATTGAATGGGAACTTGATGATGTCTGAGCCATAATAACCATTGGCGTAAGCCTGAGTGAAGGTAGCAAGAGTGCTATAGGGATCGGCATCGTTACCAGTCTTACCATAAGCCAGACGCAGTTTACCGAAGTCGAGAATCTTGTTCTTGGGTAACAGCTTGGTGAAAATCCAGCTACCAGTTACGCCAGAGTAGAAATAGCTGTTCTTGTCTTCGGGGAGTGTTGACGACCAGTCGTTACGGGCTGTCAGCTCAAGGTAGAGCATTTCGTCCCAACCAAATGTTACGTCACCGAATAGACCAACCAGACGGCGCTTTGACTGACGGTCGAGAAGCTCCTGCTTGTTCGAACCGTTGTTCAGGTTCCAATAACCGTTGTAGATGGCGAGATTGGTTACCATACCATCCATATAAGTCTGATAGCGTTCGTTGATGTTCACACCAGCATTGGCATTAACATCGAGCTTCTGATTGAAGTATTTGTCGCTCCAGTTTGCCAGGAAGTCGTGGTTCAGCTCATACTTGCGCAGGTAGCGGTTGTAGATAGCACCAGCCTGGTTCATGTTAGAGGGAGCATAACCCATATCGTCGGTGATCAGAGCGTCATCGAGTGCAATTTCGGGCTCGCCCACCTTGAGGTCATAGTCTGTATAGTCAAAGCCGAAACGATAAGACAGGGTCAGCTGATCCAGCGGAGTGATATCGGCCTGAATCTTACCGTTTATCTGTTTGCTGTTGTTCTGGTTGAAGTTGTTTTCCAGTGCCCAGTAGGGGTTGGTGATTCCGTAAGGAGTCAACCAAGCCTCAGGAGTGTTGAAAGCACTTGAGAGGTCTTTGTGGTCAACCAATGAGAGATCGCGGGGGAACTCATACAGACCATCAATTACTGAGGTGCCCTGGAAGTTACCTACAGTGTTGGTGCTAGAGGTAGCGAAGTTGACTGAAGATGAAAGCTTCAACCAGTCGGTAGCTTCAAAACTTCCACGAGTAGCAATTGTATTACGCTTGTAAGAGTCTGCATCGGTAGGCATGATACCGTCGTCCTTGGTATAAGAGTAGCTCAGGTAGTAAGTTGCCTTGTTATCGGCAGATACACCGCTCAGAGAGATACTGTGGCTGGTAGAAATACCTGTGTCGAAGAAATCTTTGATGTTGTCTTCGGCAGCGCTGTACTCGTGAATCATCTGCTGGTTGTTCCAGATAGGACCGAACACCTGCTGTGAACCATCGAGGGCTGGACCCCAAGAACCGTTCTCGATGAATGTCTGTCCACCATTCCAACCCTGACCCCATTTGTTTTGGAACTCAGGCAGGTTGGCTATGTTGCGGGCTGTTACGTTACCCTCGTAGTTGATGGTGAAGTTACGGCTCTCGCCCTTCTTACCGGTCTTGGTTGTGATGATAATAGCGCCATTGGCAGCACGGCTACCGTACAAAGCTGTAGCGGCAGCACCCTTCAGTACTGTCATCGACTCAATATCGTTGGGGTTGATGTTAGAAATACCACCTAATGTATTAGAAAAGCCCATACCTGTGTTCAGGTTGCCTGCCTCACCATTAAATGTAGTGTTCTGCAAGGGCACGCCGTCAACGACATACAGCGGCTGGTTAGAACCGTTGATAGAGCTGAAACCGCGGATTACAACAGATGTAGCCTGTCCGGGGTCGCCCGATGTTGACTGTACGCTAACACCGGCTACCTTACCAGCCAGAGCATTTGTCACGTTGGTGTTGTGCGCTTCGGTTAAGTCATCGGTTTTCAGCGTGGTAGCTGCATAACCAAGCGTGCGCTCCTGACGTGTAATACCTAAAGCAGTTACCACAACTTCATCCAGTGAAGTGGCGTCTGAGGCAAGGCGTACGGTAATTCCGTTTTTAGCCGTTAAGGTTTGGGTTACCATGCCAACGTAAGATACACGAATCTTGTTCTTGTCATTTGGCAGAACAATGGTGAACTTACCATTAGCGTCAGTGACTGTACCTAGATTGGTGCCAATAATAAAGACGGATGCTCCAATCACAGCTTGGCCGTCTTCTTGAGACACTACGGTACCATTGACTCTTGTTTGGGCTAGTGCTCCTCCTACTAAAAGGAAGAGACTTACCAAAAGCATTGATAGTCTTTTTTCCATAAACTCTCTCTCTTGTTTTTGTGTAATTATAATTAATAATATAAGGTGTTCTATTTCTTGTTATCCTAAATGGTTGTCCGTGAGATTTGGAGCGAGTGCTGAAGTCTTTTTTGACGAATCGCTAACCGTTTCCGTATATCAACGAACAAATAGTAAATATTGTTTGCCTTTTTCTTTCGGTTTGCAAAATTAAACATACTATTTTATTGACACAAAAAATGTTGCTAATATTTTGCATTTTTTTACGCTTTTCTTGATAATTATCTGAAAAAACGGCAAAAAAACGCACTTTTTGATTGGAATTTGAAACAAAAATGTAGAATTTATTATAAAAATGTTGGTATTTTTGCATATTCTTGTATTATTATGAATAAGCAAAAAGAACAAAAAAGCAGCTATTTTGTAATGATAATTATGCTATATCGCAACTGTTATTCAATTGCACTGCAACTGAATAACAATTGTATTGCAACTGAATAACAATTGTATTACAACTGAATGGTAATTGCGTTGCAACTGAATAATAATTGCAATGCAATTGAATAACAATTGGAATATAGAAAAAGTGTTATTGCACAAGCCCCATTTCACGGGCTTTTTGCATGAGAAGCTGCATGAGGGGTTCGCGTTCGTTCTCAACCTTGTTGTCGAGTACGGCATCTTTGAGTGTTTGTTTCAAAGTGCCCACTTCGCGTGAAGGTTTCAGATGGAACAGTTCCATGATTTCGTTGCCGTCGATAACTGGCTGTAACAAACGCTTGTAGTCTTTTTCCTTCAGGTCGGTAAGTTTCTCGCGCACCATTCGGAAATTTTCGAGAAACATCTTTTTCTTTACCTCGTTCTTTGAAGTGATGTCGGCTTCGCAGAGGCACATCAGGTCGTCGATGTCGTCGCCGGCATCGTTCAGCAGTCGGCGTACGGCCGAATCGGTCACTTCGTTGTCGGCAATAACCTGTGGACGCATGTGCATATCTACCAGTTTCTGCACATACCTCATCTCTGCTCCCAAAGGCAGTTTCAGCCTACGGAATATCTGAGCTACCATCTTGGCACCCACATAGTTATGATTGTGGAAAGTCCAGCCGATGGCAGGGTCCCAACGCTTGGTCTTGGTCTTTCCAATGTCATGGAGTAGGGCGGCCCAGCGGAGATAAAGTGTAGAGTCTTTTTCAAGTGAAGAATTAAGAATGAAGAATGAAGAATTTGCTACCGCTGCATTTTTTCCATTGAGACTTTCCTGTGAGTTGTCCTGCGGAGCGGTAGCAAATTCTTCATTCTTCATTCTTAATTCTTCATTTGAAACAACGTTCTCCAGCACTTCCAGTGTGTGGTAGAAGTTGTTTTTGTGAGCGCGTCCGTTTTTCTGTTCTACAATGTCGAGTGCCGACAGCTCGGGCAGAATGATCTGTAACAGTCCGGAGCGTTGCAAGTATTCAAAGCCGATACTGGGGTGGGGGGCCATGATGATTTTGTTCAGTTCCACTTCGATGCGCTCGCCGCTTACAATCTTGATGCGGTCGGCCATGCGCTGCAGGGCTTCGAAAGTCTCGTCTTCTATCTGGAAATTCAGTTGGGTGGCAAAACGGATGCAGCGCATCATGCGCAGTGGGTCGTCGCTGAAGGTGATGCCAGGTTCGAGTGGTGTAGCGATGATGCCATCCTCAAGGTCGGCCAGTCCGTTGAAGGGATCGACAAGTTCGCCGAAACGGTTCTTGTTTAGACAGATAGCCATAGCGTTGATGGTGAAGTCGCGACGGTTCTGGTCATCCTCCAGAGTGCCGTCCTCCACAATAGGCTTTCGCGAATCATGACTATAGCTTTCACGACGGGCACCGACGAACTCGAGCTCTTTTAGTGTAGAGTGTAGAGTGGAGAGTGGAGAGTTTGCTACCGCTGCAGAAGGGAGTGTAGAGTGGAGAGTGGAGAGTGTAGAGTTTCTTGCCGTGCAAGCGTCCAAAGGCCGAGCGGCTACCGCTGCAGTTTTTTCACTCTTCGTTTTTAACTCTTCACTATTCCTTGAACTGTCCTGCGGAGCGGTAGCAAACTCTCCACTATCCACTCTACACTCTACACTTGAAAAAGACTCTCCACTTAACTTCACTTGTGCTGTTCCGAAGTTCTTGAACACGCTGAGGTGGGCCTTTCTGCCCAGACGGCGCTTCACTTCCTTGGCTAGTTCGATACCGCTGCCCACAACAACCACATCGATGTCGTTGCTGGGACGCTCCAGGAAAATATCGCGTACAAAACCGCCTACCACATAGCATTCAAGGCCCAGGTGGTCGGCCGATTCGCCAATAAGATGAAATACCGGTTTGTCGAGAATTTCTGCAAGTTCTTCGTCGGAATATAGTTTCATATTTTTTTAATTTGGGTGCAAAGGTACAAAAAAAGAGTAGCGTGTTACGGCCAATTTAAATATTTTTAGTAACTTTGTGCCCAGATAGTAACCTGAAAATATCTGCTAAAATGAAAAAGAGATTATTTCTTGCATTGGTAGGCGTTATAGTGTCGGCCATTGCTACTGCCGACAGTTGGCGCAACATGGACGCCATGAAGCTGGAGGTTCCCGAAATGAAACCTGAACTGAACTACGCTATCCATCAGCCTCTTACTTATTATGAGCAGCGTACTTTTGACTTACCCTCTCAGTCTGTTTCGGCAAGGCCCGAAGCAAAGATGGATTTCGATTTCTTCAAGTCGAAAACCAATCCAGGCGTGAAGCCTTATAGCTTTCTTGATGATGTGACCTTTGTGGGTGTGCCGGTGTTCTTGGCCGGTGTTGTTATCAAGGGAGAGAAAAACAATTTTAAGCAAGACTCCCGGACCAAAGCCAGTCTGATGACGAATTTCAAAACGCGCATAGATGACTACACCCAGTTCTTCGGACCGTTGATGACGGTTGGATTGAAAGTGGGCGGCGTGGAAGGTCGTAGCGACTGGCCGCGACTGGTTACCAGTTCGCTGGCATCGTATGCTTTCATGGCTGCTTTTGTGAATGGCATCAAATACACCGCCAGCGAGATGCGCCCCGATGGAAGTACGCGCAACTCATGGCCTTCAGGACATACGGCCACCTCGTTTGTGGGCGCTACTATTCTGCATAAAGAATATGGACTGACCCGTTCACCGTGGTATTCGGTAGCTGGCTATAGCGTTGCAACGGCAACAGGCGTGATGCGTATTCTGAACAACCGTCACTGGATCAGTGATGTGCTGTCAGGTGCCGGTATCGGTATCATGTCAACAGAGTTGGGCTATTTTGTTGGCGACGCACTGTTCAAGGACAGAGGATTGCTGCGCAACGACCATGAAAGGTTCAGTGATAAACCTTCCTTCTTCAGTATTGGCATGGGTATGGGCTTCGGACTGAAGAGTTTGAATTTCGGAGTCGAGGATATCACCTATGCAGAGGATGCTGAAGATTTTAGCGACGGCATTAATTTCGGCGTAGATTTCCATACCGCTTCTGTGGTGGATGCCGAGGGCGCTTATTTCTTCAATAAATATGTGGGTGTGGGCGGACGTTTGCGTGTGCGTGCCATGACCGCTAAGTCGTGGAGCGACTTCATCGGTCGTGCACGAGAAGACCGGGTGAAGATTAGCAATGAGATCTTGAATGTGATAGACAGCTATTCTCTCATACCGACTGATGATATTAAGAAAGAACTGCAAAATGTTTGTACTGACGAGGAATATACTGTGGAGAGCGACCACCTGACAGAATTCTCGGCCAGTGTGGGATTGTATTTCAATGTACCTTTAGGTGAAAGGTTCGCTCTGGGCAGTAAACTGCTGATTGGTAGAACGATGACTCAGGAACTGGATATCAATGCTGTCTATAAAGGCGATGTCAAAAACGTGGGATATCTGATGACACTGGCTGAAGGACTTCCGGAGCCTACCGGTATTTCTTTGGGAGTTCCTATTGAAGGTACTACAGTGCCACTGGATGTTGAGAACGGCCCTATGCTGTTTGTTCAGAAATTTGAGTCGGCAAACAAGGATTACGAACAGGAATGGGACTATCTGACAATGGGCGGCAATAATTCAACCAATTATGGCACAGGTCTGTCGCTGACCTATAAGTACAAATCAAACTTCTCGTGGAGAGTATATGTTGACTATGATTACTCTCGCAAGGAGTTCACGCTGACTTACGACCCCTATCGCTTTATGAAGCTTGCCACCCCCAATCTTGAATCGGTTTATCATGCAGCAGGCACAAACCTCGATCCCTATCAGTTCAAGAAGAAAAAGGATGTGCACTACTTTACCATCGGCGGCTCATTTTTGGTGACCTTCTGATGATCGCTCGTTGGTTCTGAGTTTTTTTTTAGTACTTTTGCAGTCAATAGCAATTTGATTAACTATACGGAAAGGGATATAGCATGAAGAGTATTTATTGCATAAAAACAGCTATTTTGTTGATAGTTGTGTGTCTCACAGTCGGTTGTACCGATAAGTCGCGTCGCGCCGAGATTGAGCAGCGTAAGGCTGCCCTTGTACAGAAACAGGATTCTGCACTGGCCGAGGCTCAGCAGCGGCTTGCCTGGGTGGATAGTGCTCTTGAAGCCACTAAGGCCGAACACGACCGCCAACACGAATGGGTGATGGCAAACAGTACGAAATTGAAAGATAACTCGCCTGAAGTGCTCAAACTGAACCAGTTGCGCGCCCATCGCGATTCACTTCAGGCGGAGTGGGAAACACTCGGTGCAAAGATAAAGTATATCCGGAAATTGAAGAATAAAGAGTGAAAAAGAGTTACGTAGCAGCAAATTCTTTACGCTATACGCTTCACTCTTCACTTTTTTTCTTACCTTTGCACGCAAATTTCGAAATTTACACATTATTATTATGGCACAAGAAGACGTTTTTAAGAAAATCGTATCGCATTGCAAAGAGTACGGTTTCGTGTTCCCTTCAAGCGATATCTATGACGGACTGGGCGCCGTTTATGACTATGGACAGAACGGCGTAGAGTTGAAAAACAATATCAAGCAGTATTGGTGGAAGTCAATGGTCCTGCTGCATGAGAATATCGTAGGTATCGACTCTGCTATCTTTATGCACCCCACCATCTGGAAGGCCTCTGGTCACGTGGATGCTTTTAACGATCCCCTTATTGACAACCGTGACAGCAAGAAACGCTATCGCGCCGATGTACTCATCGAGGATCAGATAGCCAAGTATGACGAGAAAATTCAGAAAGAGGTGGAGAAAGCCCGCAAGCGCTTTGGCGACTCTTTCGATGAAGAAAAATATATGGAGACCAGCGAGCGCGTGAAGGAAGCTAAGGAGAAACGCGACGCTCTGCACGCCCGCTATGCTGCTGCTATGCAGGGTCCCGACCTTGAGGCACTGAAGCAGATTATCCTCGACGAGGAAATCGTTGATCCTATCAGCGGTACTAAGAACTGGACCGACGTACGTCAGTTCAACCTGATGTTCTCTACCGAGATGGGTGCCAGTGCCGATGGCTCAATGAAGGTTTATCTGCGTCCTGAGACTGCTCAGGGTATCTTCGTGAACTATTTGAACGTACAGAAGACCGGTCGTATGAAGATTCCTTTCGGTATCGCTCAGATTGGTAAGGCTTTCCGTAACGAGATTGTAGCTCGTCAGTTCATCTTCCGTATGCGTGAGTTCGAACAGATGGAAATGCAGTTCTTCGTAGCTCCCGGCACAGAACTGGAGTGGTTCCCCAAGTGGAAGGAAACTCGTATGAAGTGGCACCTGGCTCTGGGCTTCGGTGCAGAGAACTACCGTTTCCATGACCACGACAAACTGGCTCACTATGCCAACGCCGCTACCGATATCGAGTTTAAGATGCCATTCGGATTCAAAGAGGTGGAGGGTATCCACTCACGTACCAACTTCGACCTTTCTCAGCACGAGAAGTTCTCTGGCAAGAGCATCAAGTACTTCGATCCTCAGACCAATGAGAGCTATGTGCCTTACGTTATCGAGACCTCTATCGGTGTTGACCGTATGTTCCTTTCTATCATGTGTCACTCATACTGCGAGGAGAAACTGGAGAACGGCGAAACCCGCGTAGTACTGAAGTTGCCCGCAGCACTGGCTCCTGTGAAGCTGGCTGTGATGCCTCTGGTGAAGAAAGACGGACTGCCCGAGAAGGCACGCGAGATTATCAACGACCTGAAGTTCCACTTCAACTGCCAGTACGATGAGAAGGACTCTATCGGAAAGCGCTATCGCCGTCAGGATGCTATCGGTACTCCTTACTGCGTGACCGTTGACCACGATACCCTGAACGATGGTTGCGTAACCCTGCGTTTCCGCGATACCATGGAGCAGGAACGTGTGAAGATCAGCGACCTGGCTTCAATCATTGAGGATAAGGTGAGCATCGCTTCTTTGTTGAAAAAACTCCAGTAAATGAAAAATCATTTCATCATATTTCTCACTGTAATGACGATGGGCCTTCTCGGCCTGTCGTCATGCACTGAGGATACAGGCGAGGTGGATCAGTATGCCAACTGGCAGGAACGCAACGACCAGTTCTTTGCCACCTTGGAAGACTCGCTCGCCAATGGCTCAGGTACTTGGAAGAAAATCAAGTGCTTCTCAAAGAGTGCCGACTCAATACCCGGAAAGAATACCGATTATATCTATGTGAAGGTGATTCCTACCGGTTTTGAGACTACCGACACGGTGAGACCCCTGTTCAACGACTCGGTGAGGGTGAGCTATCAGGGACGTATCATATCGACTGAAGTGGCCAACAGTTCCGACGGAAAAATCTTTGACGGCACTGTTTATGGCGACTACAACGTGAAAACGAATGCTACGGCCCGTTTCAAAGTGTCGGGCACGGTATTAGGATTTACCACAGCATTGCTGCACATGCATCGCGGCGATACATGGCGTGTATATATCCCCTATGCTTTGGGCTATGGAGCTGCCAGTCAGACTGGACTCCCCGCCTATAGTACACTGATTTTCGATATGACACTCTATGCCATTGCCCCAGAAGGGACTGCCCTGCCAAACATCTAAGGATGTGGGTAGGGTATGATCGTTTTGTCAGAACTAAGATTGACCGATTGTGGAAGCAAATAATCAAGAACTTCTCAGTAGCATAAACTTTCCTGCAGACCTAAGAAAACTTACGGTAGATCAGTTGCCACAACTCTGTGACGAGTTGCGACAGGACATTGTAGAAGAACTGTCGGTGAATCCGGGCCATCTGGCCTCCAGCCTGGGCGTGGTGGAACTGACGGTAGCACTCCATTATGTATTCAATACTCCTGAAGACCGCATCGTATGGGATGTGGGCCATCAGGCTTATGGACATAAGATACTGACTGGTCGTCGCGAACAATTCAAAACAAATCGTAAGTTGCATGGCATCAAGCCTTTCCCTTCTCCAGAGGAAAGCGAGTACGACTCGTTCGTATGTGGTCATGCTTCAAATAGTATCTCGGCTGCTCTTGGTATGGCAGTAGCCGCCAACTTTCAGAAATCTTCATCCTCTCCACGCAAGGTGGTGGCCGTCATCGGCGATGGTGCCATGAGTGGCGGACTGGCTTTTGAGGGACTGAACAACGTGTCGTCGAGTCCGAACGACATGCTGATCATTCTGAACGACAATAACATGTCTATCGACCTGTCGGTGGGTGGCATGAAACAATATCTGTTGGGACTGAACACCAACGAAACCTATAACTGTGTACGCTTCAAAGTATCGCAATGGCTGAGCTCAAAGGGATTGTTGAAGGAAGACCGCCGTAAAGGTCTTATCCGTTTGACCAATGCCATCAAGAGTGCCATTTCGCATCAGCAGAATATCTTTGAAGGTATGAATATCCGCTATTTCGGTCCTTTCGGCGGTCACGATGTGAAAGAACTGGTACGTATTCTTCGACAACTGAAGGATATGAAAGGACCAAAACTGCTGCATCTGCATACAAAGAAAGGACACGGATTCGCTCCTGCCGAGGATTATACCCCGATATGGCATGCGCCAGGACGCTTCGATCCCAATACAGGCGAACTGATTAAGAGCGACACCAAGGGTAAACCGGCTAAATTCCAGGACGTTTTCGGTGAAACACTCTTAGAACTGGCCAAGCAGAATCCACGTATAGTAGGCGTTACACCGGCCATGCCTACAGGTTGTTCCATGAACATTATGATGCAGGCGATGCCCGAACGCACGTTTGACGTGGGTATTGCCGAAGGTCATGCTGTCACTTTCTCAGCCGGTATGGCAAAAGACGGCTTGCTGCCTTTCTGTAATATCTATAGCGCTTTCGCGCAACGCGCGTACGATAATATTATTCATGATGTGGCGATCCTCCGACTGCCCGTAGTACTCTGTCTGGACCGTGCCGGACTAGTAGGCGAGGACGGACCAACGCATCATGGTGCTTTTGACTTAGCCAGTTTGCGGCCTATTCCTAATCTCACTATTTGCTCACCAATGGACGAGCATGAATTGCGTCGTATGATGTACACGGCCCAGCTGCCCGATATGGGACCCTTTGTCATTCGTTATCCGCGTGGCTGTGGCGTCCTTTCTGACTGGCGTTGTCCGCTCGAGAAAATGGAAGTGGGAACCGGACGCAAAATGAAAGACGGCGAGGGCGTGGCCGTACTGTCTATCGGACCAGTGGGCAATAATGCCGGACTGGCCGCTGAAGGAACGAAAGCAGCCCATTATGACATGCGCTTCCTGAAACCGCTCGACGAGAATATCCTTCACGAGGTTGGACGCAAGTTCCGTAAGATTATTACCGTAGAGAATGGAGTTCGTAATGGCGGACTGGGTTCGGCCGTACTGGAATGGATGAGCGATCACGGTTATCAGCCACAGGTGGTTCGTATGGGCTTGCCAGACGAATTCGTGGAACATGGTACAGTCAACGAACTGCTGAAAATCGTGGGGTTGGATGTTGACAGTATCCGCAAGGAAATACTTAATTCTGAATTCTAAAGTCTCTATTCATGAAAATCGTTATAGCCGGAGCCGGAGCCGTTGGAACTCATTTGTCGAGACTTCTCTCTACCGAGAAACATGACTGTGTGTTGATTGATGCCGACGAGAAACGTCTTGGAAGCATCGATTCCAACTATGATATCATGGCTCTGAATGCCTCGCCCACCAGTATCAAGACTTTAAAAGATGCCGGTGTAGGTTCGGCCGACTTGTTTGTAGGCGTCACTCCTGAAGAGAGTACTAATATAATTGCTTGTAGTCTGGCCCATCAGTTAGGTGCGAAGAAGACAGTGGCTCGTATTGATAATTATGAGTATCTGTTGCAGTCTAACCAGCAGTTCTTTAAGAATCTTGGCGTCGATTCTCTTATCTATCCCGAAGTGTTGGCTGCTTCAGATATCATCAATGGTCTGAAACTATCATGGGTACGCCAGCGCTGGGATGTTCATGATGGTGCCCTCGTACTGTTGGGCGTGAAACTGCGTGAATCGGCCACCATTCTGAACCAACCGCTGAAAGACCTCTGCGGACCGAATGATCCCTACCATATCGTGGCTATCCGTCGTGGCGATGATACCATTATTCCCAGTGGTATTGACGAACTCCATGCCTACGACTTGGCTTATTTCATGACCACCGCCGAGTATATACCCTATATCCGTAAGATTGTTGGCAAAGAGCACTATGACGATGTACAGAATGTCATCATCATGGGCGGTAGTAAGACGGCCGTGCGTGCTGCACTTACGTTGCCTGAATATATGAACCTGAAAATTATTGAGCACGATGCCGACCGTTGTGAGCGGTTAAACCAGTTGTTGGCCGATACCGACACAATGGTGATTCATGGTGATGGCCGTGATCTGGCTTTGCTTCAGGAAGAAGGCATCAAGCATACTCAGGCTTTTGTGGCGCTGACCGACAATGCCGAAACAAACATCCTTGCCTGTCTGACTGCTAAGAAACAGGGGGTTCGCAAGACGATCGCTATGGTCGAGAACCTTGACTATGTGAGCATGGCAGAAGGATTGGATATCGGTACTATTATCAATAAGAAGACCATCGCTGCCAGCCATATCTTCCAGATGATGATGAAAGCCGACGTGCGCAATCTGCGTTCGCTGATGATGGTGGATAGTGATGTGGCCGAGTTCGTGGCTGCCGAAGGATCGCGCGTTACAAAGAAAGTGGTGAAAGACCTTGGACTTCCTTTCGGCGTAACCATCGGTGGTCTGGTGCGCAACGGCGAAGGCCAGTTGGTAAGTGGTATGACACAGATTCAGCCTGGTGACTCGGTGATGGTGTTCTGTCACGAGCATCAGTTGGGCAAAATAGAAAAGTTTTTCAAGAAGCAAGGACTGTTTTAGGGGTTTTTCTATAGTGGCTATAGTGGCTATAGTACCTATAGTACCTATAGTGCCTATAGTACTTTTTTCTAAATAAAGATGGTAAACTGGCGTATCATATTAAAGATTCTTGGCTCATTGCTGTTTATCGAGGCATTCTTCATGACTTGGTGCCTGATAATGGCGTTGTGCCATCATGAGGACGATGTGATGGCTTTCGTCATGTCGGCCCTTATCACGTTCAGCTCCGCTTTCCTTTTCCTGTTACAAGGCCGGTCGGCAGAGAACAGTCTGTCGCGCCGCGATGCCTATGTGGTGGTAACAGCCACATGGCTGGTGTTCAGCGTGTTCGGTATGCTGCCATTTCTTATTCACGGTTCATTGACCAACCTCTCGGAAGCCTTCTTCGAAACCATGTCTGGTTTCACCACTACGGGCGTTACTACTATTGATGATGTGGAACGGCTGCCTCATGGCATTCTGTTCTGGCGCTCACTGATGCAGTGGATAGGCGGTTTGGGAATCGTATTCTTCACCATCGCCCTGTTGCCTTCATTGGTAGGTGGTAGCGTAAAGGTGTTTGCTGCCGAGGCAACAGGCCCTATGCGTTCGAAGATGCACCCCCGACTGAGTACTACTGCCAAGTGGATATGGTCTATCTACCTCTTGCTCACAGCAGCCTGCGGATTGAGTTTCTGGGCAGCAGGCATGGACTGGTTTGATGCCTTGAACTATGCCATGACAACAACGGCTACCGGTGGTTTCTCTACCCATAATGGCTCGACGGTATTCTTTAATTCTGTCACCATTGAGTATCTGTCCATTCTGTTTATGTTTTTGGCAGGTATCAACTTCACCTTATTATATATGTCTATCTTCCGACTGCGTATAGGGACGGTAGTACGTAATTCTGAGTTCCGTGTCTATGTGAGCATCATTGCTGTGGCCACACTCTTCATCATGTATATGCTCGTTTACCGACTGCACTATAACTATGAACCTGCTTTCCGTTCGGCCTTGTTCCAGGTGGTATCGTTTATGACCACCACTGGCCTGTCTAACGACAATGCCGGCATGTGGCCTCCCATCACCTGGTTTGTGCTTGGTGGCTTGATGTTTATCGGAGCCTGTGCCGGTTCAACAACGGGTGGATTCAAATGCATTCGCGGACTGATGCTGTACAAGGTGGTGCGCAATGAGATTCGGCATATCCTCCATCCCAATGCCGTTCTGCCTGTGAAGGTGAATGGACAGAGCGTTCCGCAAAGTCGATTGGTATCGTTGTTGGCCATGCTGCTGCTCTATCTGGGTATGCTGATAGGAGTAACGGTGATGGTGAATGGCTCAGGAGTGGATATAACCAACTCGGTGACCATCGCCCTCAGTCTGGTGAGCAATGTCGGAGCAGGTCTTGATACCAATATCGGCCCTGTGATGTCGTGGGCCGATCTGACCGATGCAATGAAATGGGCGTGCGCACTGCTGATGCTGGTAGGCCGTCTTGAAATACTGGCGGTACTGGTGCTTTTCACCCGCAGTTTCTGGAAAGAGAACTAATGATATATTCATATTAAATAGTAGTAAGAATGGAATTGTTAAAGTTTGAACCCCTTCTGAAACAGACGATATGGGGTGGTGACAAGATTATTGCTTTCAAGCATTTGAATGTGCAGATGGAACAGGTTGGCGAGAGCTGGGAAATATCTGGCGTTCCCGGCAATGAGACCGTAGTGAGTGAAGGCTCACTGAAAGGCCGTAAGCTCAATGACCTGGTGGCTGAGTATGGTGCCCAGCTTGTTGGAAAAGCAAATTTTGAACGTTTCGGAACCGAATTTCCACTGCTCATCAAGTTTATCGATGCCCGTCAGGACCTCTCTATTCAAGTGCATCCTACCGATGAGATTGCTCATCGTCAGGGTAAGGAGCGTGGAAAGACCGAAATGTGGTTCGCCTTGGAATCAGACAAGGGCGCCCAGCTCTATAACGGTTTAAAGCAGAAAATTACTCCCGAGGAATATAAGCAGATGGTGGAGAACGATACCATCACCGAAGCCCTCTCTCGCTATGAGGTGAAGGAAGGCGATGTGTTCTTTATTCCAGCCGGACGTATTCATGCCATTGGCGCAGGTTGTTTTGTGGCCGAGATTCAGCAAACCAGCGACGTCACCTATCGTATCTACGACTTCAAGCGCCGTGACAAGAATGGTAACTATCGTGAGCTGCACACCGAACTGGCTGCCGAGAGTATCGACTATACCGTACTCGAGAACTACCGCACAGAGTACAATCTGCAGAAGAACGAGCCCCAGCAGGTGGTCACCTGCCCTTACTTCACTACCGCCGTCTATGATTTAGACGAGCCGATGACCCTCGACTATGCCGACCTGGATTCATTCGTCATCCTTATCGGCCTGAAAGGCAGCGGCACCCTGACCTGCAACGGACAGACCACTTCGCTCAATGCCGGCGAGACCGTGTTGATTCCTGCCACCGCCAAGGAACTGAAGGTAGAAGGAACTGTGAAGTTCATCGAGACCTTCGTGTAAGCAAATAGAATCAATTGTAATTATTAAAAATAGCGTTGACGATTATTAAAAAAAGTGAGGGGTAAAGCAAAAACTTTCTCTTCACTTTTTACAATTCAGAATTTTTTGTACCTTTGCAACCTCATTTTTCACAAAAACAGCGATAACAATATGGGTGGCTTTTTTGGAACCATATCAACCAAGGATTGCGTAAACGATTTGTTTTACGGAACCGATTACAACTCTCATCTTGGAACAAAACGTGCCGGACTGGTCACTTTCGATCAGGAGCGTGGCTTTAATCGTAGTATCCATTCGCTTGAGCGCGACTATTTCCGCTCTAAGTTCGAAGACGAACTAGACAAGTTTGTAGGCTGCCAAGGTCTGGGCGTTATCAGCGACACTGACCCGCAGCCTATTATTGTAAACTCACATCTGGGCCGTTATGCAGTGGTGACAGTGGCCAAAATCAACAATCTTCGAGAAATTGCCGATGAGCTCCTTGCTCAGCGTATGCACTTGAGTGAGCTTTCTGCCAACAACATCAACCAGACTGAATTGGTGGCACTGCTCATCAATATGGGAAATACGTTCGTTGACGGTATCAATCTCGTTTACCGTAAGATCAAGGGCTCATGCTCAATGCTCATTCTTACTGAAGATGGTATCATTGCTGCCCGTGACTTCCTGGGTCGCACCCCGATTGTGCTGGGCAAGAAAGAAGAGACACACCAGGACCGTCTGGCTAATGGCGAGCTGGTGGAATGGAGCCTTTCGGCCTATGCCGCTTCAAGCGAGTCAACAAGTTTCCCTAATTTAGGTTATAAAGTGCTGCGCGATGTAGGTCCCGGCGAGATTGTTCGTCTGCGTGCCGATGGCATCGAGGTGATGCAGCAGGCATTCAAGCGTTGCCAGATCTGTTCGTTCCTTTGGGTTTACTACGGATTCCCTGCTTCTTGCTATGAAGGCATCAATACTGAGGAAGTGCGCGAGCGTAACGGTCAGATGATGGGCGAGCAGGATGATGTGAAAGCCGATTTGGTGTGCGGTATTCCCGATTCTGGTGTAGGTATGGCTCTTGGCTATTCCGTTGGCGCCAAGATTCCATACAAGCGTGCCGTATTGAAATATACACCCACATGGCCTCGTTCGTTTACTCCCGGCAATCAGAGCCGTCGTAACCTGGTGGCTAAGATGAAACTGATTCCCAATGAGGCTATCCTTCGCGACCAGAGCGTAGTGTTCTGTGACGATAGTATTGTTCGCGGTACTCAGTTGCGCGATAATGTAAAGGAATTCTTTGAGAATGGTGCCAAAGAGGTGCATGTACGTATCTCTTGTCCTCCACTGGTATATGGTTGCCCGTTCATCGGCTTCACCAGTTCAAAGAGCGATATGGAGTTGATTACCCGTCAGATTATCCGTGATTTCGAGGGAGATGATAAGACCAATCTCGACAAGTATTCACAGACGGGAACTCCCGAATACAATCGTATGGTAAATGAAGTGGCCCGCCGTTTGGGACTCTCATCGTTGAAGTTTGCTAAACTTGAAGACCTTGTTGCCTCTATCGGCATGCCCAAGTCGCAGATCTGTACCCACTGCTTTGATGGCAGTAGTTACGATCAGTCGCAGGGCGACGGTGAGTTCTTCGGATAAAAAGTCCTGATATAATAAAGAAGGGATGTTTCGCTTTGCGAGACATCCCTTAGTTTTTTGTGTTGATTAACGTGTCATTTCAGGTATTTTACTAATGGAGAGCGGTTGGCACGCAGACCTTTGGCCACTGACCGGGCATTCATCTGTGCTCCCAGTTTTGAAGCGTGGGTGTGGTCTTTCTTGAAATACTTGCCAGCCTTCTCTTTCAGTTTGGCTATCTTGGCCTTGGCTTTCTCCTTGTCCTTAGGCAACTTCTTTACGCTGAACTTCTTGTCCAGGAAGTCGGCCGAGATATTATGCAGGTCAACGAATTCTACTCCTGTTTCCTCTACCACTTCACGGTACCATTTACCGTAAGAAGCGTCGCGGCGTTCTATCTTTCCGTCAGGCCATTCGTTGCGTGGGGTGAGCGAAACGAGAATAGGCGTAGCACCTTTCTCGCGAGTGTCGTCAATCATTTTCTTCAGGTACCAGCCGAACGAGTAAACCAGCTCGTAAGTGCCGTTGTCCAACTTGTACACATGACTGCTGTCGCGTCCGGTGGCTATCACTCCACGGGCTTTCTTGTCGGTCATGGGACAAATATCGTTGTGGCCGAACTCAATGGTTACGAAATCGCCGGGCTGCAGCGAGTTGTACACCTTTTCCCACAGTCCTTCACGAATGAACGAACGTGTACTGCGTCCGGCACGTGCAGCGTTGCACAGGGTGATCTTCGACTCGTCGAATACGGTCTGTGCCTGTGCGCCCCATCCCCACATACCGTTGTCGTCGTTGTCCATGTTCTTCACAGTAGAGTCGCCGGTAAAGAATACCACGGGCTTTCCGCCGGTGCGATCAACCTCATAGCATTCCTCCTCTACATTCACCATCATGTCCTGCAGCGGTTTCAGTTGCGCGTTCTTACTCTCCCAGATGCCTTCAGCCGCCGAATGGGCATTCATCTCAGCACCCCATTTCGAGGTGTGAATCTTATCGCCGTAGAAATGATATTTCTTTTTCCAAGTGCTGTAGGAATCGAGTTTCTGTCCAGAGCGTTCGTTCAGGTCAACGAAGGGTACTCCCTCTGCCTCAGCAATATAGGAAGCCCATCCTGTTTGGGGCTTGCGAATGATAAGCCCATTGGCGTCATAGGCGTCGCGTGGGGTGAGCGACATCAGGATAGGGTTGGCCCCTTTCTGACGTATCTCGTGGATGTATTTCCGCAGATAGGTACCATAGCTATATACAGTGTCCTGCTTCTGCGTGCGCTGGTTGAAACCTACGTAGCAGGTGTCGGGATCTACGCCGGGAATGACGGCACGTGCGCGCTTTTGGTCAAAGAATTCACCATTGTCGTTGTGGCCTATCGACACGATTACCCAATCGCCGGGTTTCAGTGCCTCACGTACGGCCGGCCACAGGTCGGTATAGAACGTGCGAGTTGACATACCGCCCAGTGCCTGGTTTTCCACCGCAATCTTCTTTCCGTCAAAATATTTGCTGGCATAGTAGCCCCATCCCCATTGTCCGTTAGAGCCGTCACCTTTGGTGCCGTTGCGCATGGTACTGTTACCTATGAGAAACAGCACAGGCTGATTTCCCTTACGGGTAGAACCTGGAGCAGGGCGCGACATCAGGGCCTTGGCAATAGAGTCGGGCGTGTTATCGACTACCTTGTTTACATCTTCAATAGGGTCGGGGAGGTTATCGAAATTCTGGCCGCTGGCCGATAGCGCCAACAGCGACAGAGTAACGGTGGCAAAAAAGTGTTTCATTAAAAAATGTAGTAAGTAGAATGAAGTTTTTATTTAATTGCTGCAAAGATACTAAAGGTTTTCATTACAGCCAAATAAATTTTACAATAAATTATAGCTATAATTTCACGAATTATAGCTAAAATTATCCGAATTATAGCTATAATTTTAATTTGCAGACTTACAAAAAGACTGCACAAAGTATTAAGTTTGTGCACGATTAGAGTCATATTGTGCAATTTTTATTGTTTTTGCTTTGCTAAATGGTAGAAAAGGTTTAACTTTGCAGCCGCAATTAAAGAAAAATCTTATTATACACATTATTATATAATATAATATGGCTTTAAAAATTGTTGTGCTGGCCAAACAAGTGCCAGACACCCGAAATGTGGGTAAGGATGCCATGACTGCCGAAGGTACCGTAAACCGAGCTGCCTTACCTGCTATCTTTAATCCAGAAGACTTGAATGCATTAGAACAGGCTCTCCGACTGAAGGAGCAGAATCCTGGTTCTACCGTAGGAATCCTCACGATGGGCCCTCCACGTGCAGGTGAAATCATCCGTCAGGGACTTTATCGTGGTGCCGATACCGGTTGGCTGCTGACCGACCGTCTGTTTGCTGGTGCCGACACCCTGGCTACCTCTTATGCTTTGGCTACTGCCATTAAGAAGATTGGCGATGTTGATATCGTGATTGGTGGTCGTCAGGCTATCGATGGCGATACCGCTCAGGTAGGTCCTCAGGTGGCTCAGAAGCTGGGCCTCAACCAGGTTACTTATGCTGAGGAAGTGCTCAGCGTTAAGGATGGCAAGGCTACTATCAAGCGTGTCATCGATGGTGGCGTAGAGACTGTTGAGGCTCCACTGCCTGTAGTGATTACCGTAAATGGTAGTGCAGCTCCTTGCCGCCCCCAGAACGCCAAACTGGTGATGAAGTACAAGCGCGCTACTTGTCCGATGGAACGTCCTGCCGAGGGCACACCATACGACTATCTGTATGAGGAGCGCCCCGAGCTGAATCTGAACCAGTGGAGCGTAGCTGATGTTGATGGCGATGTAAACCAGTGTGGTCTGAATGGCTCACCCACCAAGGTGAAGGCCATTAAGAACATCGTGTTCCAGGCTAAGGAGTCGAAGACTTTGACGGCTTCTGATGCTGACATCGAGGGAATGATCAAAGAACTGTTGGACGAGAAAATCATTGGATAAATTAAGAATTAAGAATTAAGAATTTCTTGCGTCCCGCTGGTAGCAAGCGTCACCCTACGGGATGCCGAGCGGCTGCCGCCCAACAAAACGGGCAAACAGGTAATGCAGGTTCAACAAAAGGACAGAACGTCAGAAGAGCGGTAGCCGCTCGGCCTTTGGACGCTTGCACGGCAAGAAATTCTTCATTCTTCATTCTTCATTCTTCATTCAAAAGTTATGAACAACGTATTTGTATATTGCGAAATAGAAGGTACTCAGGTACAGGAAGTATCTCAGGAGCTGCTGACCAAGGGTCGTAAGCTCGCCAATGAACTGAAGGTTGAGCTCCACGCCATTGTTGCCGGTACAGGCATCAAGGGTAAGGTGGAGGACCAGATTCTGCCTTACGGCGTTGACAAGCTGTTTGTTTTCGATGCTAAGGACCTGTTCCCCTACACCTCAGCTCCCCATACCGATATTCTGGTGAACCTCTTCAAGGAGGAGCAGCCTCAGATCTGTCTGATGGGTGCTACTGTGATTGGCCGTGACCTCGGTCCACGTGTATCGTCATCACTGACCTCTGGTCTGACTGCCGACTGCACCGAGCTGGAGATTGGTCCTTTCGAGGATAAGAAAGCCGGTAAGACCTACGAGAATCTGCTCTATCAGATTCGTCCTGCCTTTGGTGGTAACATCGTGGCTACCATCGTGAACCCCGACCACCGTCCACAGATGGCTACTGTACGCTCAGGCGTGATGCAGAAGGCTATCTATGAGGGTAAGGCCAAGGGTGAGGTTGTATATCCCGAGGTTTCTAAGTATGTTAGCCCCGAGGCTTTCGTAGTGAAGGTGCTCGACCACCATGTGGAGGCCGCCAAGCACAACCTGAAGGGTGCTCCTATCGTTGTTGCCGGTGGTTATGGCGTTGGCTCTAAGGAGAACTTCGACATGCTTTTCGAGTTGGCCAAGGTACTTCATGGTGAAGTTGGTGGTAGCCGTGCCGCTGTAGATGCAGGCTGGCTGGATCACGACCGTCAGATTGGTCAGACGGGTGTTACCGTTCACCCCAAGGTGTATATCGCCTGCGGTATCTCCGGACAGATTCAGCACATCGCCGGTATGCAGGATTCTGGTATCATTATCTCTGTGAACAGCGATCCCGATGCACCTATCAACCGCATCGCCGACTATGTCATCAACGGCACTGTCGAGGAGGTTGTACCAAAGCTGATTAAGTACTATAAGCAGAACAGTAAATAAGAAGCCTCACCCCCAGCCCCTCTCCCAGAGAGAGGGGAGTAAATAGTATCTGTGCGATGGGCTACCACTATGAAACTGCGGCTCCTGATAGGTATGAACTGCTGAAAGATTTCGCAAAGAAGAATCGCAGGGAAATGACTGAAAGCGAGCGAGTATTGTGGGAAGCACTAAGGAAACTTAACTGTGGCTATCACTTCAGAAGGCAACACCCTATAGGTGATTACATTGCAGATTTCATATGCATCAAGAAGATGTTAGTGATTGAAGTTGATGGTGGTTACCACAACGAGCCGAGACAGCTGCAGGACGACCTGAACCGCACAGAATTCTTGGAGAGTAAAGGATTTACTGTTATCCGTTTCAAAAACGAAGAAATAGGCAACGACCTGAAAACGGTCATTATGAGAATTAAAGAATTATTGTTTAACGAATAAAAATGAAGCTCCCGACCCTTCACCCTTTCAAGGGAAAAAACATTTTACTCCCCTCTCTTTGGGAGAGGGGTCGGGGGTGAGGCTTTAATTATGGCAAACTATTATAGCGATCATCCTGAGATCGGGTTCTACTTGAACCACCCCCTGATGGCTCGTATCGTCGAGTTGAAGGAAAAAGGTTTCGCTGATGCGAAAGAATATGACTACGCTCCCGTTGACCTGGGCGATGCCATCGAGAACTACAAGCAGATTCTCGACATCACCGGCGATGTGGCTGCTAACATCATCGAGCCTAACTCTGAGAGCGTTGACCTGGAAGGTCCACATCTTGAGAACGGCCGTATGATCTACGCCTCTAAGACTTATGAGAACATCGACGCCACCCGCAAGGCTGGTCTGTGGGGCGTAAGTATGCCTCGTCGTTACGGCGGTCTGAACCTGCCTAACACCGTGTTCTCTATGCTCTCTGAGATGATTTCTTCTGCCGATGCCGGTTTCCAGAATATCTGGAGCTTGCAGAGCTGTATCGACACCCTCTATGAGTTCGGTAGCGAGGAGCAGCGTCAGAAGTATATCCCCCGCGTTTGCGCTGGTGAGGGCATGTCAATGGACCTAACTGAGCCTGATGCTGGTTCTGACCTGCAGCGCGTGATGCTGAAGGCCACCTTCGACGAGAAGGAAAACTGCTGGCGCCTGAACGGTGTGAAGCGTTTCATCACCAATGGTGACTCTGACATCCATCTCGTGCTGGCTCGTTCTGAGGAAGGCACCAAGGACGGACGTGGTCTGTCAATGTTCATCTACGACAAGCGTCAGGGCGGTGTTGACGTTCGTCACATCGAGCACAAGCTGGGTATCCATGGTTCACCTACCTGTGAGTTGACTTATAAGAATGCTAAGGCAGAGCTCTGCGGTAGCACCCGTCTGGGTCTGATCAAGTATGTGATGGCCCTGATGAATGGTGCCCGTCTGGGTATTGCTGCACAGAGTGTAGGTGTAGAGCAGGAGGCATACAACGAGGGTCTGGCTTACGCCAAGGAGCGTCAGCAGTTCGGTGATAAGATCATCAACTTCCCCGCTGTCTATGACATGCTCTCTCGCATGAAAGCTAAGCTCGATGCTGGTCGTTCACTGCTGTACGAGACAGCCGCTTATGTTGATATCTACAAGTGCTTGGAGGATATTGAGCGCGACCGCAAACTCACACCAGAGGAGAAGCAGGAGCTGAAGAAGTACCAGCGCTTGGCTGATGCCTTCACCCCACTGGCCAAGGGTATGAACTCTGAGTATGCCAACCAGAACGCTTACGATGCTATCAGCATCCACGGCGGTTCAGGTTTCATCATGGAGTACAAGAGCCAGCGCCTGTTCCGCGACGCCCGTATCTTCTCTATCTACGAGGGTACCACTCAGTTGCAGGTTGTAGCTGCTATCCGTTACATCACCAACGGTACCATGCTGAACAACATCAAGGAGATGGCTGCAGAACTCAAGAACTCTCAGCTC
Source organism: Prevotella sp. E9-3 (assembly GCF_022024015.1). NCBI lineage: Bacteria > Pseudomonadati > Bacteroidota > Bacteroidia > Bacteroidales > Prevotellaceae > Prevotella > Prevotella sp. E9-3. The sequence continues at coordinate 3,397,924 of NZ_CP091786.1, read as the reverse complement.
TCAACTCTCAACTCTCAACTTCTCGAGAGAGTAGAGAGACTGATCCCTGTATATGAGGAGGCTCTCGCTGCCGTGAAGGCTTTGGATAATCAGGAGGCACACGACTTCTTGGCTCGTCGTCTCTACGATATGACTGCCGAGCTCGTGATGTCGCTGCTCATCATCCGTGATGCCAGCAAGGCTCCTGAGCTCTTCAAGAAGAGCGCCAACGTCTATGTCCGCATGGCTGAAGAGGATGTACTTGGTAAGGCAGCCTACATCAAGAACTTCCGTGTTGAGGATCTTGAGAGCTTCCGTGCAGCTTCTAAGGAAGAGGCATGCTAAGAGCAGGATGACTGCTGAAGTGAAAAAGGCTTGCTAAGCAAGTATCATTATAATTAGTATCTGACGTAGAAACTGGCAGCAACTTTATTGAATACTGCGAGTATTTACGTCAGATACTTTTCTTTTCTGAGTAACCTAATTATTAACTATATTACTTCTTTGAAAAATGAAGAGATTTTTTAACTATGCTCTGACCCTGGCCTTCCTCATAGCAGGATTAGGCACAACGGCTGCACAGCAGTATTGCATCAGCTTGAAAAAACCGGGCAATCCCGCTGTTCGTTATCAACTAAGTGAGCAACAGGGACAGCTTCGTGCCAACAGCGAACTGCCTGTGACTATTGTCAAGAAAACCGAGCAGAAAGGCGACGGACAGTCATTGCTCACCGTGACCATCACCGCTAAGGAACGCGTGTATTTTAATTTCGGTGGTATGATGAATACTGCTTTCGCTACCGCCGACTGTGATTTCTATCTTCCTGGATTCTGGTATCACAAGAATCTTCGTTCGCCCCGACAGGCACCCTCATTCCACACTTCCAAGAGCTGGAACTTCCGTGAAGACCGACTATCATCACCCCTCACAGGCGTGTTTGACAGTCGTTCAGGCAGTTCACTCAGTGTGATGCGTCTGCTCGATGCACCGAAGGAAGCGCTCACCACCCATCAGGAGGGTGAGGTGATTGTCAGTGGCGAGACCTCACTGGGCTATCTCGGCTTCGACAACGAGAGTGGTCGTGCCGCCCTCACCTTCGGTTATCCTTACATGGAAACTCCCAAGCGCTATATCCGCAAGCTCACCCTTACAGCCCCCATTCAGGCTTTTGCCTGCTTGGAGAAAGGACAGAAGAAAACTGTTTCATGGCTGATTACAGAAGGCAAGGCTCAGGACTACGGACAGTTTGTTGCCAATACCTGGAACCTCTGCATGGACCAGATGAATCCTCAGCCCATCAAGCCTCTCTATACGGCCGATGAGATGAAGGCTCAGTTGTCTAATTATTTCGCTAAGGGCTATGTAGATAAGTATGCGTTGAAATATCACTCGGGTCACGGCTTGCGCTGCGACGACTGTATTCCTGTAGATCACGTGCAGTTGGGCTTCTGCGGTCGTGTGCTGCTGAACGGTTTCAATGCTTTGGAGTATGGTGAGCAGCAAGGCAATGCCACCTTTGTAAAGATGGGTCAGGATATCTTCAGCAGCTGGTTGGAGAACGGTTTTACCGCCCGCGGCTATTTCAAGGAGGATATGCACATTCGTAATGGCATCCCTGCCGATCAGGACTGCATCCACAGTATTCGCCAGCAGTCAGAAGCCGTCTATGCAGTGCTGCACTATCTGGTGTATGAGAAGAAACAGGGCCGTCGGCATAAAGAGTGGGAGGCAAAGATGCGCACCCTTCTCAATCAGATGCTGCTGTTGCAGAAAGCCGATGGCAGTTTCCCCCGAAAGTATCGTGATGACCACACCGATGTAGATGCTTCTGGCGGTTCAACCCCCAGTGCCACCTCTACGCTCGTTATGGGCTATAAGTATTTTGGCGACAAGCGCTATCTGGCTGCTGCCAAGCGCACCATCAGCTATCTGGAAGAGAATATCATCTCAAAGAGTGACTATTTCTCGTCAACTCTTGATGCCAACTGCGAGGACAAAGAGGCTGCTATCAGCGCCGTTACTGCTACCTACTATATGGCTATGGTTACGAAGAAACAGGAGCGTCAGCACTATATTGACCTTTGTCAGAAGGCTACTTATTTTGCGCTGTCATGGTACTATTTGTGGGATGTTCCCTTTGCACAGGGCCAGATGCTGGGCGATCTGAATTTCAAGAGCCGTGGTTGGAGTAATGTGTCGGTAGAGAACAACCATATCGACGTGTTCGTATTCGAACTGCCTCACATTGTGAAGTGGTTGGGAGAGGAAGTGAAGGAACCACGCTTCACACAGGCCTACAACGTGATCTACTCGTCGTTGAACCAGTTGTTGCCTACCAAGGAGCGTCTCTGCGGTATCGGCGTGCCTGGCTTCAATCCTGAGGTTGTGCAGCACACCAACTGGGACTATGGCCGTAACGGAAAAGGATTCTATAATGACATCTTTGCTCCAGGATGGACCGTTGCCTCACTGTGGGAGATGTACAGTCCTGAGCGTACGTTGAACTTCCTGACGAAGAAAATAAAGTAACTTAACTTTCGCAAGCTCCGCTTGCCTTGAAGATAAAGGGAGACAGAAGGAGACAGAAGGAGATAGAAGGAGATAAATGACAATAGTTTTTCTGCAGAATCACCACAGATGGAGTAATGTCCTCTATCTTCTGCTGCTGAAAAGCGGCTATCTACCTCTATCTTCCAATATCTTCGTAACATGCGAAATTTGAATAAAGTAATTTGATTTTCTGAAGTTCGTGTTCGTAGTGAACTTCAGGAAATTGAGTGATATAATAATAAAAAAGTGATGGTTACTTGACCATCACTTTTTTATTGTCTTTGATATAAAGTCCTTTGCGAAGTGGCGACTGTTGATTGATGAGCCGTCCGTCGAGGGAGTAAATCTGCTCGTTCTTTTTCCTGTCGAAAGATGTTTGGTGAATACCGGCCTCTTCAGCTTCCTTGGTCAGATGGATAGCCATGCGCGCTACATTCTCCATTAGCGACACACCGCTGGTCATTGCACCCATCGACGGTACTTCCGACTTGTTGATGGTCTCGCCCCAATAGTAGGGACAGTAAATAGCAGGGTAGGTGGTCAGGTCCAGGTGCTCCCACAGAGCCTTGGCATTCTTCTGCAGGAAGCGTATGAAAGTGCGGCGATAGGAAAGTCCTGCACTGGGATCAAGTGCCAGGTTTACCAGATAGGGAATGGCCACTGCCTTGAAGATACTCTGGTCCATAGAGGTTCCCTCATGGCGCAACAGTCCCTGATTGGTGCAGCGAGTACTGGTGCACATGTAATTAGCCACTTTGTGGGCCATCTGTATGTAAGCACTTTCATTCGTGATGTGATACAACACGCGGCAAGCTTCGGCAAAAGTGCCTTGCGTGTAGGTGAGTGGGGGATCCTCCACACGACCGTCGTTGTTCAGTTTGTTCTTCATCTCGTTGGCCAGGTATTTGTACATGTCGATGGCTCTCTCTTTGTATTTCTCTTCGCCATATTTCAGGTAGAGTTTCGAGGCCAGCAGACTACCGGGTGCATTGGTGCAGGCATTGCGGCCCATATCGTTCGACTTCCAGGGCAGTCCCCAGAAATGATCGTCATCTTCCCAACCGCGTGGCTCAATATAGTCGTCAAACAGTTTGCGGGCGGTATTGGCATATTTGTCATCTTCCAATGCTTCGCTCATGTGCATCAGCGTCAGACTGATCCAGCACATATCGTCAGTATATTCGTTCAGAAAACCTGTAGGGTCGTTGTTGTCGTGATACCAGTTGTTGGCATGGTTATTGTACCAGGAATTCATGTATCGCTTGTAAACGGCTGCCGTCTGCGGTTTCGCGTCCTTAATGCGCTGATAGGAGTAAATCAGCGCATCCATGGCATGAGCCTGCTGCCAGTAGATGTAGGTAGTTTCGGATTCACGATTGTTCTGATTGCTTGGAACAGCCCAGAACGTACCTTTTGACTGATTGAGAAACTGGCGGATGAATGAGGTGGTCAGGGTGTCGGCTTTTCCGGAATAGTCCATGTCGATCATACCAGCCAATCCATCGGCTGCCTTCAACTGTAGGGCCATGCCCCAAAGGGCAGCTACAGAGAATGTTAGGGGGAGTAAAAATTTTTTCATTGTTTTAAGCATTACTTACTATCGTTGAGTGGCGCAAAGTTAGTGATATTTTTCATAATTAAATGATAAACGACGGTAAAAAGTGCCATTTCTTTAGAAATTGTTGTAATTTTGCCGTTAGAATCATCGAAAACGGTCATGCTCGTAACCACTCCGGCCATTGTGCTGCGTACTATTAAATATGGTGAGAAAAAACTCATCGTTGACCTCTTCAGCCGAAGTCTGGGGCGACTGTCGTTTGTCGTGTCTGTACCTAAATCGCCGCATGCCAAACTGAAGAAACAGTATTTTCAGCCACTCACCCTGCTCACTGTAGAGTTTGACTACCGGCCGCAGGCCCAGTTGCAGAAAATGAATGATGCATCGCTGCTGGTACCGCTCTCTATGCTTTTTGCTGAGCCGTCGAAACTCTCTATCTGTCTGTTCCTCTCCGAATTCCTTTATCATGCCCTGCGCAGTGAACAACAGGACGAGCCGATGTTTGATTATATTTCAACGAGTATTCAGTGGCTTGAAGGGCGTGACAGCGACTATGCCAATTTCCATCTGGTGTTTCTCATGCACCTTTCGCGTTTTCTTGGCTTCTATCCTAATCTGGATTATAGAGAGGATAGACAACCAACGGTCTATTTCGATTTGCGTTCGGCATCGTTTTGTGGGGCTCCCCCTGTTCATCGTGATTTCCTTATGCCCGAAGAGGCCGGTATGCTTCGCCTGATGATGCGTATGGACTATTCCACGATGCACCTGTTCAAAATGAACCGTCAGCAACGCTACCGCTGTATAGAGGTGGCCCTACAGTTCTATCGTCTGCACCTGCCAGACTTTCCAGACCTTCGCTCCTTGGATGTGCTCCGCGATTTGTGGAATACCTGAGAAAAATAGCTACAATGCTCTGAAAAAGAGCTGAAAACAGATATTTTGAGCGTGAATTGTACACATTTACGAAAAATCTTCGTATCTTTGCCGCTCCTTTACATTATTATTATAGAGTATTATATATAGAAACGACTGATATGAATCTGGTTAAGGTTTTCAAGAAATGCCTGCCCGACGTGCTGGCCATCCTGCTTTTCGTTGTTATCTCCTTTGCCTATTTCTTTCCTGCCGATATAGAGGGACGAATTCTGTTCCGTCATGACTCTTCGGCTATGATAGGTGCCGCTCAAGAGCGAGTGGAGTATGAACACCGTACCGGACAGACATCACGGTGGACCAATGCGTTGTTCTCGGGTATGCCCAACTATCAGATAGCACCTAGTTATGAGTCGGCAAATACACTCAGCAAACTGGAGAATTTCTATCATCTTTTCCTTCCGGAGAACGTATGGTATCTGTTTGTCTATCTGTTAGGATTCTATATTCTGCTTCGTGCCTTTGACTTCCGTCAGCATCTTGCTGCACTGGGCTCCGTGTTTTGGGCGTTCAGTACCTATTTCCTGATTATTATAGCAGCCGGTCATATTTGGAAAGTATGGGCACTGGCCTATTTGCCACCGATGATTGCCGGTATCGTACTGGCCTTTAAGGGACGATACCTTTGGGGACTGTTCCTTACAGCCATCTTTGCTGCTTTTGAGGTGCACGCCAACCATGTACAGATGACTTACTACTATCTGTTCATCATCTTCTTTATGTTAGTGGCCTATCTGATAGAGGCTATCCAACAGAAAAAGTATGTGCATTTCCTGAAAGCCACAGGAGTATGCCTGTTGGGCGGACTGATTGGCATCTTGGTGAACATCTCGAACCTCTATCATACATGGGAGTACAGTCAGGAGACTATGCGCGGTAAAAGTGAACTGGTAAAGGCAAATGCTGCCAATCAGACTTCAAGTGGCTTGGATCGTGACTATATCACCCAGTGGTCATATGGCATTGGAGAAACCTGGACCCTCTTGGTACCCAATGCCAAGGGTGGCGCCTCGGTGCCCCTGTCTATGAACAAGACGGCGATGGAGAAAGCCAATCCGCAGTATGTTCCTATTTATCAGCAGCTGGGACAGTATTGGGGCGAACAGCCGGGTACCAGCGGTCCGGTCTATGTGGGTGCCTTCGTGATGTTCCTCTTTATCCTTGGGCTGATGATTGTGAAAGGCCCGATGAAGTGGATGCTGCTGTGTGTTACCATTCTCTCGGTGATGTTGTCGTGGGGTAAGAACTTCATGGGACTTACCGACTTCTTCCTCGACTATATGCCCATGTACGCGAAGTTCCGTACAGTGGCCTCTATCCTGGTAATAGCTGAGTTTACTATTCCTCTGTTGGCAATGATGGCGCTGAAGGAATGGATGAACTCCTGCAATAGTTCGGAAAAGACGGTGAGTCCTTTTGGGGGAAAAAGCTTTCTGACTGCTCTCGCTCTCACCGCAGGCTCTTGTTTGCTGATGGCGCTTTTCCCCTCGCTGTTCTTCGATAGCTTCGTGTCTCAGCAGGAGGTGCAGGCATTGAGCCAGTTGCCACAGGAACACGTGGGACCACTGATGCAGAATCTTACTGAAATGCGTAAGGCCATGCTCACCAGCGATGCGTGGCGCTCGTTCTTCATCATCCTGATAGGTGCAGGCGTAATGCTGCTGTACAGAGCTCGCAAACTGAAGACGCTTCCGATGGTGATGATACTGATTGTGGTATGTCTTATTGATCTTTGGACGGTGAACAAGCGCTATCTGAACGATGCCATGTTCGTGCCTAAGTATGAGCGTGAGAAAATACAGCCCATGACGCAGACCGACCAGTTTATTCTGCAAGACAAAACCCTCGACTATCGTGTGCTGAACCTGGCCAGCAATACGTTTAATGAAAACGAGACCAGCTATTATCATAAGAGTATCGGTGGCTATCATGCTGCTAAGCTGCGCCGTTATCAGGAATTGATCGACGCCCATATCTCGCAGGAAATGTCGGGGCTGTTCCGTGCAGTGTCGCAGGCTGCCGGTGATATGACGCAGGTGAATGGAGACAGTCTGTTCCCCGTACTGAACATGCTGAACATGCGCTATGTGATACTTCCCCTCCAGTCGGGGCAGACGGTTCCCGTACAGAATCCTTATACCTACGGCAATGCATGGCTGGTGGATAAGGTTGAATATGTTGAGAATGCCAACAAGGAACTTGACGCCCTCTCGCAATTGCCTTTGCGTCATGTGGCTGTGGCCGACAAAAAGTTCAGTGAGGTACTGGGAGAAAGTCGCCCACAGGACACACTGAGCATTGTGACTATCGAGAAGTACGAACCCAATCAGATAACTTATAAGGTTCGCTCCGGACAGGGAGGCGTAGTTGTGTTCTCTGAGATTTTCTATCCCGGATGGACTGCTACCGTGGATGGCGTAGAAAAAGAACTGGGCCGTGTGGACTATGTGCTGCGCGCACTGGCTGTTGAGCCCGGCGAACATGAAGTAGTGTTGTCGTTCTTCCCCAAAACAATTGACCGCACCGAGACCATCGCCTATACCTCGTTGGCCTTCCTTTTGTTGCTCATACTTTTCGTAGTGGGCATGGAAGTGAAACGCATAAAGAAAGGTGAGAAAAGTACGGCAGATGAGGCTTAATTTTTCTAAAATTCATTAAATTGACTACCAATTTGATATATTTTGGTCGAAAAATTTGGTTGAATAAATAAAAAAACGTACCTTTGCACCCGCTTTTGATGAGAACTAAAATTGTCAAATAGCAGAAGGTTTGGTCCCTTCGTCTATCGGTTAGGACGAGAGATTTTCATTCTCTAAAGAGGAGTTCGACTCTCCTAGGGACTACAAAAATAAGGTTAAATCCGTCATCTGCGTAGTGATGCGCTACTGGTGAAAGCTGGGAAAGGGTGGCGGAGGATTTTTTTAAATAGGATTGCCTGTTTATAAAATCCGCCCAGGGCAGCCATCGTGCGCAAGACCCATAAGCTTTAATATTAACATCAAAAAAATTAATTCAAAAAAAATGGCAAATCACAAATCATCGGTGAAGAGAATTCGCCAGGACAAGAAGAAGGCACTTCACAACAAGTATTATGCAAAGACTATGCGTAACGCAGTTCGCAAGCTTCGCGCAATGACCAATAAGGACGAGGCTGTTGCTCTCTATCCAAAGGTTCAGAAGATGCTGGACAAACTGGCTAAGGTGAATATCATCCACAAGAACAAGGCCGCTAACCTGAAGTCAAGCCTCTGCCTGCACATCAACAAGCTGGGCTAAGCTTCTGGAAAGAACCATAAAAATATAGCCGTACATTCCTTAACATGGATTGTGCGGCTTTTTCTTTGTAACAAACATTAAAAACTGGAAAATAGACATGAGAATAGGCATTATAGTAGCAATGGACAAGGAACTGCGTCAGTTGCAGGAGGTGTTCAAGAATAGTGATGTGCTGGTGCAGAAGTGTGGCATTGGCAAGGTGAATGCTGCTTTAGGCGCTCAGCGAATGATTAACGAGTTCCACCCCGACTGCATCATCAGTAGTGGATGTGCCGGTGGAAATGGTGATGATGTCAATATCCAGGATGTGATTGTCAGCAGCGAGTTGTGCTATCATGATGTGTATTGCGGTACTGCTATTGACGAAAATACTATCTATGGCCAGGTACAGGGCCTGCCCGCCCGTTATCAGGCCGATTCCTATCTTCTTCAGAAAAGCTTAGAGTGTAGAGAGATACTATCCTCACCAGATAAGTCTTGCGGAGCGGAACTGAACTCTACACTTCATACAGGTCTCATCGTGACCGGCGACTGGTTTGTGGATTCTAAGGAGAAGATGCGTGATATTATCGGTCATTTTCCGGAGGCAAAGGCTGTAGATATGGAGTCGTGTGCCATAGCTCAGACTTGTTATATCAATAAGGTGCCGTTCATCTCGTTTCGCATCATCAGCGACCTGCCCTTGAAAGATACCGATGCCTCGCAGTATCATAATTTCTGGGACAACGTAGCTGAGCGTTCATTCCAGATTACAAAAACCTTCGTCGAAAAACTATAGTCTTTTTATTATACGATTTCAATAATGGAAGTAATACAGAGTTTCACTATCGATCATACACGCTTGAAGCCAGGCATTTACGTTTCTCGTGTGGATAAAGGGTTCACCACTTTCGACCTGCGCATCACCGAACCCAACAAAGAACCTGCTGTGGCTCCCGCCGCCATGCATAGTCTGGAGCATCTGATGGCCACATGGTTCCGCAACTCTGAGGCGAAGGACAATGTGGTATATGTAGGTCCGATGGGCTGTCTCACGGGTATGTATGTCATCATGACTGGAGAATATACTGTCGAGGATATGCGCCGACTCACCATCGAATGCCTACAGTGGATTCTCACTCAGACCGAAGTGCCCGCCACGCGTCCGGAGGCCTGCGGCAACTACCTGTTGCACGATCTGCCCATGTGCAAATGGGAGAGTGCTCGCTATTTGGACCGTCTGCAGCATGATTTCCACTGCGAATATACAAAACTCCAAATCACCCTTGACGACGGTAAGGTGTTCGCTGACGCTTAGAGAATACTAAATTATAAAAAAACAGGGCGGCACATTCCTTGCGAGTGTGCCGCCCTGATAAGTATTGAGAAAAGGGAAAATGCTATTCTTCTTCTTCCCAGATGTCAGAACGACGTGAAAGAACTTCACCTTCTTCGTCGGCGTCAGTATTAACTGTGCATAGTTGAGGTACTGATGTGGCAACCATTTTCTGTGTTTCCAGTCTGAAGAGTGTTGTCAGCGGAGTTTGATATATCTTTTTCATAATGTTTTTTCCTTTTTTTGAGAGTTACTTAATCATGACTTTACGAATAGAACCGTCTTCCATTTTCAGAATGTTCATACCCTTTTGTAGAGCGTTCTGACGTACACCTGACGTGTTGTAGATTTCGGACTTGCCACTTGTCAGCGCCTCGATGGTCTTGACGGCAGTGGTCTGATTGTCGTCATCGAAACTGAAGAATAGTGCACGTGCATTATTATTAGGAACGGTGAGGTAAGCACGGTAAGCTCCAACAGTGGGTTGCCCTTCACCAACCTTGTAGAAGGCCAATATATCATTGTTTTTCTGCAGTACATACGATCCTACTGGTGCAGGAGTACTTGTATAAACACCGGTGAGCAGTCCAGTGGTATAGCTATCAGCAGTGGCTGTTCCATAGCCAGTAAGAGCATCGCCTGTATATCCATCTTCTGCATAGAGAATATATGGAGTGTTAGCGGCAGGCTCTGTAACTTCTTCGAGTGTGAGTACGTCTCCTTCAGTTGCTGCGCATGAGTAAGCCTTCACACCGCTTGGCAGTTCAGAGGTGAAGGGGAATATGCGAGTGGCAAACTTATTATCAGAAAGAATCGTAATAGGAACACTTGTTTGATTGACTTCAATAATGCGAATGTCACTGCGGTCGGCATTTGTGAAAAAGTCATTGTTGTCCTTTCCGTTTGTTCCAATATTCTTCTGGGCCTCAGTGTTGTAAAGCTTCCAGACATTTTCTGTAGTAGTGATATCGATTCTTATCTTTAATGCATAAGTCTCATTTTCTGTTGTGCGTATTCTTGACTTATCACCACTGGCATTTTCGTTATAGCCATATTGTGTGCATATATACTTCGTATTGCCATCAGCGTCGATGAAACTTAAAGTATAAACATTCTTTTCTCCATCAACAGGTGTAAAGATAAAGCCCTGTGCATAATTGATATTTGGGTCAAGCATATACTTATATCCGTAGCCACCTTCAGTTTGCGAGGGATTTACATAGAAAGTTAAAGCCTTTCCTGAATAATCAAAACTGCTGGAAGGTGTTACGTTGATGATTCCATAGCGTTTACCTTCATCAGGAGCATTCAATTCTGCTTCACCAAATGTCGCTATTGCAGCGTTCAAATTGTCAATTGCCGTCTGAATGGTTGCACCATCTGCGTCTGCGTTATCATATACGCCTTGTGCATCAGCAATAGCACTTGAAAGTGTTGAGGCTGCAGAAGAAGGAATCTGGAATACGCCCGTACCCACGTTGGTAGTTGTTAATGTCGTAGCAGAAGAAATCAAATCATTCAATACAGGTTTCAAACCATTATAGAATAGTTGGAAATTATCAGCACGGAACCATCCTTTTGTGTCATTATTCACATTATTTCCCTGTGAATAAACACCTATTTTTACACTACTTGAACTGGTTTGAACAAAGTCTGCTGTAAGTTGTTCCCAATTTTTTTCACTGTTCAAATTAGAGGATGGATTGTCAGTACCATTATATGCATAAATATGTTGCGCCTTTTTGTTCCCTGACCCGGTATAAAGATACCCCTTTAAAGTGTAATTTCCAATAGGTAAAGTAACATTTTGATATACTTCTATATAGTTAATTTGTGATGCCCATGCATTATAGTATTTTTCTCCATCTGCAGATTCGGATTCTGCTGTATTAACTTTGCATTCTGTACTTCCGGAAATATTCTTGTTGACAATCCAACCAGTGTCATCACTTTCGAAACTAGGATTAGAAAGTTTGAATGTCCAATCAAAGGGATGTCCATTTGTTGGCTCTGCACCTGTTACATAAGTCTGGCGTGCAGTTTCCAACGTGTTGTAGTCAGTGTTGAGTGCATCGGCTGTTGTACAGTTCTCTTTGTTTGTTGTCGCAGTGTTGATGGCAGTCTCGATGTCGGTCTTCGCACCGGCTGAGTTTGTCATCTCATTGGTGGCCAGGGTGATGAGTGCATTCAACTTGTCGTAGGCTGCCTTTTTTCTTATTAACAGGCGCTTGTTTTTAGGTGATTCTCTTGTTTTGCTAATAATATTCTGTGTCGAATGAACAAAAAAAAAGACCCTCGAGGGTGTCGAGAGTCTTTTTTCTATATAGTAATGAAAAAATGTGGCTTAATTCTTGTTGGCCTTCTTGCGCTGGTCGTGGTCAAGGATGATCTTACGCATGCGCATTGACTTTGGAGTAACCTCCACCAGCTCGTCTTCCTTGATGTACTCCAAGCATTCTTCGAGCGACATCACTGTCTTCGGAATAATGCGAGCCTTGTCGTCGGTACCCGATGCACGAACGTTGGTGAGCTGCTTGGCCTTGCAAACATTGATCACCAGGTCGTTGTCGTGAACATGCTCGCCCACAACCTCACCCAAGTAAACGTCTTCGCCTGGATCAATGAAGAACTTACCGCGGTCCTGAAGCTTGTCGATAGCATAGGCATAGGCAGTGCCGGTCTCCAGGGCAATCATTGAACCGTTCACGCGGCGCTCAATCTCACCCTTGTGTGGCTGATACTCCTTGAAGCGGTGAGCCATGATGGCCTCACCCTGAGAAGCGGTGAGCACGTTGGTGCGCAGACCGATGATACCGCGTGAGGGAATATTGAACTCGATATTTGTGCGCTCGCCCTGACTCTCCATTGAGGTCATCTCACCCTTACGACGGGTCACCATATCAATCATCTTTGAGGCAAACTCCTCGGGAACATTGATGGTGAGCTCTTCGATAGGCTCGCACTTCACACCGTCTATCTCCTTGTAGATAACCTGGGGCTGACCCACCTGCAACTCGTAGCCTTCGCGACGCATGGTCTCAATGAGCACAGAGAGGTGCAGCACACCGCGGCCCGAGACAATCCATTTGTCGGTAGAATCCTCGAAAGGTTTTACGCGCAGGGCAAGGTTCTTCTCCAGTTCCTTTTCCAAACGGTCGTTGATGTGACGTGAGGTAACGAACTTACCTTCTTTACCGAAGAAAGGTGAGTCGTTGATCATGAACAGCATCGACATTGTAGGCTCGTCGATAGCAATGGGAGGCAGTGGCTCCGGATTCTCAATATCGCAGATGGTATCGCCAATCTCAAATTTTTCCAATCCAATGACAGCACAGATGTCGCCGCACTCCACCTGGTCTATGCGCTGATGACCCATACCGTCGAAGGTGTGCAACTCCTTGATCTTTGTCTTCTCCATCGAACCGTCGCGATGGCAGAGCGTTACCTGCATGCCATCCTTCAAGGTGCCGCGATGAACACGTCCCACAGCAATACGTCCTGTATAGCTGGAGTAGTCGAGCGAGGTGATCAGCATCTGTGGAGTGCCTTCCAACTGCTTTGGAGCGGGAATCACTTCGACAATCTTATCAAGAAGATAGGTAATATCTGTGGTTGGCTTGTTGTAGTCTTCGCCCATCCAGCCGTTCTTGGCCGAACCATAAACAACGGGGAAGTCTAACTGGTCTTCAGTAGCATTGAGCGAGAACATCAGGTCGAAAACCATCTCATAGACCTCCTCGGGGCGGCAGTTAGGTTTGTCAACCTTGTTCACAACCACAATAGGTTTCAGTCCAATCTCCAATGCCTTTTGCAGCACAAAGCGGGTTTGAGGCATAGGGCCTTCGAAAGCATCTACCAACAGCAAGCAGCCGTCGGCCATGTTGAGCACGCGCTCTACCTCGCCACCGAAGTCAGAGTGTCCCGGAGTATCGATGATGTTGATTTTTGTTCCTTTCCAGTTAATTGAAACGTTTTTGGAAAGGATGGTGATGCCACGTTCGCGTTCCAGATCGTTGGCATCAAGTACTTGACTGCTGAGGTCCTGTCCCTCACGGAAAAGATTGCCTGCCAGCATCATTTTGTCCACAAGCGTTGTTTTGCCGTGGTCCACATGCGCAATAATCGCAATGTTTCTAATATCCTGCATATTCTATTTACGTAAATTGCGTGCAAAGGTACAACTTTTTTTCGAAATATGCTTGCCTTTCAAGTTAAATTCATTTTTTCTGGCCTGACTATGCTTATTTGTGGTCATTTCATCCTACTATACACTATCCCATAGTGCATTAGAATTTGCTTTGCCTCGAATTTCGAACAAGCGATCTTTGATTCAGGCCACAAGAACAGAGTCGGCAATCCTGTATTGCGAGAGGCCTTGTGATCCGCAGTAAAAAATTCCCTATGGATATACAATCCATTAGGGAATATCGTAATCAGTACCTGTCATCTTAACCCCGTGGATCAAGCTCCAGTTTACTCGATTTGTGTTTAACTATTTTAATGCCGAGAGTCTTTGATGCCTTTCACCTTTACACCCCAGCCAGAAACTGTGGTCTTGCCATTTTTTATAGCACCGAAGAAATAACTATGCTTCTCCGACTCAAACTCTGGGTCAAGAATAATATCCATGCCACTTTCCTTCTTTGCCTTATAAAGAGCCTGTGCCTGACGTTTGGTCAAACGACCATAGTGATTAGAACTTCTCAGCTGTTTGTTGCCATTAGAAATGGTAGGAATGCCAAATACAGAACCTGTTTCAATAGTTGCAGTTACACGCTTGGCGCTGGCATAGTCAATATCTGCTTCAGCATATGTGCTGATAGCATTCTCGCTGATGCCTTGCAAAGGAGCGGTAGTACTATAACTTGCACAACTGCTTACACCCATGGCTACAATTGCCACTACAAATCCTAAAAGAGTCTTTTTCATTGTTTTTTGGTTTTTAGTTTGTTAAATTAAAGTATAGTTCTCGATTTGTAAATGCAAAGGTAATTCTTTTGTGTCAAAGAGACAAATTTTTCCACACTATTTTTAGTATTATCATCCATTTCCCTTCACCCTGTTACGCGTCTTGCATCGCATCTGGCATTTCTTCATAGTTATTTCACCACTTTTTCTTCAGGAAGTAACGTGGTCAGTATCCATTCTTTCAATTTTTCAAATGTGCTAAAATTGGCACATAGATAGAATATATATATCAAAATAGAGAACGGTCACGCTGATCCGCAGTTATCTACACTCTTCCATATCTTTTCTGGCTTAGGATAGCGTATTTCAAAAAAAACTATGAAAGAAATGGTGTTTTATATAAAAAAGCATACCAATAAAAGAGTTGAGAAGCAAAAATCTTCTCAACTCCGATGAATCTCTCTATTATTAAAGAATAAGTATTAGCGCACTACGATCTTCTTGCCACCGATAATATATAGTCCTTTGGAGAGTTGACGAATGCCCTTTTTCACCCGTATACCGTTCAGGTTGTAAATGGTGGGTAAAACGGCTTTCGAGCCACTGACCTCGCTAATACCAGTCGGGTTGACAGGGGTAAACTTATAGCGTTTCGATACCATGTTGAACTGCAGGAGGTAGTGGGTGTCCCCATCGGTAAGAGCAGGCAGTTTCCAGGCTCCTCCCATATTTTTGTCGTAGGTAAGGTAGCCTTCCAAGTCTTCACATCCGTCATAAGGAGCTGTGATAAAGTATTCGTTCCAATCACGTGTTCTGATGGCTTCCTCGCTGGCAATTTTGAACCAACCTTCAACATTAACTTCTGGACTAGGAATGGTGATTTGATAGATGAGACCGTCTTTGTTCTCCAGCAGATAGCTGTCGTCGGCGATATTCCAATTGTTCAACCAGCCTATATAATAGAAATTACCGAATGTCTGTTCCAATGTGCGCTGCCACATGAGACTGAATGGAGAGGACTCCCAGATGAAGCGTGTATCATTGGTATTGTAAAAGTCGTAGAAGCCAGTGGCTGCGTTAAAGGTCACAACGTAGTTGCCAGCAGGAACAATCATCTCTTCATTGCCGGGCTTGGCATAGCCAAACGAACTGCCGCTATCCCCCCAGGGCACACCTGCCACTAAGAAGTGTAGGCGTCCAGTCTGCTGAACTGTGACATTGCCATACCATACGAAACTGCCTGGGCATTGCTTCAGGGTGGCAGAGCCAACACCTGAAAGGGCTACGCTGTTCACTTGTCCTTCAATGTCATCAACTTTCTTCAGAGTGAGGTAAGGAGGGTGTTGCCATTCGCCATTGTCGTTCTTCTTCCATTGAACGTTGAAATCCAACGTAACCTCGTATGTGCCCGATTCTTTGACTGTGAACATTTGACCGGCATCGGGCATGATGTTTTCGGTATAGGAATTGTATTCTGTGCCATTCAAGGTGCCGTCGGATGAGTACATGTAGTAGCCTTGCTTCATGCGGCAAATCCAGAAAGGCTTGTCTTCTTTCAGGTAGACGGTCTGGGTGAACTTTCCTGCACTATACCATCCGCTCTCAAGGCTATAACTTTCAATATCGATGTCCATAGGAATCATGGAAGTGCCAATGCCTGCGGATTCGCGAAGCTGCTTTCCATCACCAATGCCGTCTCCTATAAGGTAGAAGTTTGTGGAGTTGATGTTATTAGCATAGGGAACGACGGTCAACTTCACGACATTAGACACACTTTCTCGACGACCGATAGTAGCTACGCAGCGAAAGTATATATCAATGGTTTGGGGACAATCAGACCAGCGTTTGACCCGCTTCCAACTAAGCAGAGCCATATTCAACTCCTCCGTGTTGATTTCGCCATTAAAGAATGGATAATAAGTGTAGCCAGTGTAAGGAATGATTTCATCTGAATTGGTTGTCTGACCGAAATTGCCCGATGGCGACATCTGCAAACGGATAGTCAACTCAGACGGGTCTGCGCCAGTGATGCCAGGCGTGTTCCAGCTAAAGTCCAGTCTTTCCACATTGCGAAGTGAAATGGGGTGTTCGGTATCGCTTGTCGTGCTGAGAGCGAACGTCTCATCAAGGGTAACCTTATTGATATCCATGTAGCCCGGGTTCTGTTGGTAGTCTGATTTTAAGACCATTATTTCTTCAGGCAAAGGGAAACGACTCAGGTGGTCGCTGATGGCGATGCCTGACCGCTGACCACCCTTCCAGTCCCATAGATAGTTGCCGCCCGTGAAGAGGTTCATGCGGATAAGGTCGCTGCGACGGCGACCTTCGAACATGAACTCGCGAGCCCACTCGTCAGCAATGTCATTAAGCGTGACTGTAGGCAACTCATTGGCATGGGCACGGGTACGCAACTTGTTCAGCATGCTGATGCCCTCAGGCGTACATGTTCCGTTATTCAGACGGGCATCCGCCTCGGCAATGGTCAAGTAGGCTTCGGCCAGTCGCATCAACGGGAAGTCGGTGTCGGCAAACTGTGTACCAGGCGATGTGCCATCGGAGAATACATTGGTGAACTTCACGAACCCATATCCCTGACGGCTGTCGTCGAAAGTTTCAACAACCTGTGAACGCCCTTCCGTATAGAACAAGGCACGGTCGTCTGCATTCAGTTGGAACTTATTCACAATGTCTCCACGAGCGTGAACACCAGTTTCCCAACGTTCAGTAATACCGTTGTCATATTTCGAATTGACTGTTGAGGCTATCAGATAGGTGGTACAGCCCCATGAATATGGGCGTTGGGTTGCATCGATGGCAAACAAGGTTTCGTGTTGTGCACCATTCGTGGCATTGTCGCCCATGAAGAGATAACGGTAGTTGCTGCACAGGGCGTATGCATTGCTGTCAATGACTTTCTTGGCATATTCGCGAGCCAATTCCCACTGTGACGTGCCAGTATAGACAAAGGCATTCAGGTAGAGACGGGCCAGCAGCAGCCATGCAGCAGCTTTTGACGGACGGGCATAGCTTTCGCTACCAGGCACGGGGAGATCGGTCTCGCAAGATTTCAGTTCAGAGACAATAAAGTTAAACAAAGTCGTGCACCCAACCTGTTCGGGTCGTACAACGGTGTTATCCTCGTATGCCTGACATTTGCTTATGAACTCTTCTTCAGTCATGATGCTGGTATCGATGCCTGCAGCCCTGGCATATTCGTAATATCTGCCAAAAAGGTTAATATTAGTTGAGGTCATCAGTGGAGCATTGCCGAACAAGTCAAGGACGTGGAAATAGAACAAGGCGCGCAGGAAACGCACCTCAGCACGACGCTGTTTCAGTTCGGCTGGAGCATTCTCTAAATAAAGGTTTGCATTGAAGATACCGATATAAAGACGCCAGAACATACATTTCGGTGAACTTGTCTGATGAGTCCATTGGTTCCAGTTTAGCTCCGGAATGCCAGGATCGTTCCACCAGCACATGGCCTCGTCGGTGGGCAACTCGTTGAGGTTCCATAACATTCTTACAAAGTCGGTGGAACCAGTATCGTAGTTGTCAATATCGCCCAAGCCGTTATCATCGAATGGACTAGCCAACATACGATATAAAGTTTGATAAGTGCTCTCTTCGTTGAAGTTTACTGTTTGTCCTTTCATGGGTAATAAGGATATGAACAACGATAGCACAGCAAAGGATAATTTTTTCATAGGCATGATGTTTTAAGTTATTTAAATGCAAAATACGTAAAAATTGAGCAAATTCACAAGCGGCAGCTAACTTTTAACAAACATTTATATCTAAAAAATCTCCTCACTTTCCACTTTCATTAAAAAGTAGTACCTTTCTCCCCTAATTAGCGAAACGGCATATTGCTTCCAGAGAAACGGCCTATCTCTTTAAGAGATACGGCATGCTGCTGGCAGAACTATGGGAAATACCTAAAATTTAGGCGTGGATGTAGATATTGGTATTAATTCATTTTCTTCATTAACCTTGTAAAAGGGATTCTCAGAATGAAGGCGGATATGTGTCAGACGGTTGCAGTTTTTGAATACTTCCTTGCCAATATTGCGGAGAGATTTGGGGAGGTTGATGGAATAAAGGTGACTGCAATAGGAAAAGGCATAATTGCCAATGTCCAATAAGCCTTCAGGGATTGTGACAGAAAGAAGTGTATTGCACGATGTGTAGGCATTATAGCCTATCTTAGTCGTTGTTGATGGCAGTCTCACGGCAAGAAGATTTTCGCATCCGCTAAAAGCCGCATTTCCCACTTCCTGGAGTCCATCATGAAATACTGCATAATTGAGATTACGGCAACGAAAGAAGGAACGATTTCCTATTCGTTTCAATGTTCGTGGTGCTACGAAGTGAGACAGATAGTAGCAATCAGAGAATGCGGTATCAGGTAATGCCTCCATCTCAACCTGTTCCATATCAACAGTACGAAGCAGGCCTTTCTTCGACATCTCCCGAAGAGTGAAAAAGTCTATACCATTCATCTTTCCTTTCAGTTTGATGTGGCGAGTAGTAAGCCGCTCTTCTGGTGTGAGAAGTTTTACAAGGGTGCCTGCCTCGCTAATGGTAACCTCTTTCGTTTCTGCCTGATAACTGTTGTCGGCCACATCAACCAGCATCCAATGTTGCTGACCATAGCCTCCCAAATCGCTTAATTCGTAGTAGCCGTTATCATTGCCACCCCATCCCATGTTTACATGTACCTTGCCTTTCTTGCATCCATCAATGATAAACAGATGTCCTTCTCCCTTTTCATTGGTTCCTCGATAGAGAACGGGCCTTCCTGCCTTCAGTTCCGAGAAAATAAGCTGTCGGTACAAGCTGTCTCGCTTAGGTGTTTCAAAATCAGAGCGGTTGTAGATGCTCATATAGTTGCTATATCCGAAAAGACGCTTCATTGCACCCATAATATACGAAAGTGAAGTGCTGCTCCGTTCGTCTCCATATTCGGTAAAGGATGATACGCCGCAGTCGCTGATGAGCTTTGCTACAGCAACTATTCCCTCTTTCTGCACGTTAGAAGTCAGCGAGTGGAACATCTGGCTCCAGTCATATTCATACTTCCCATCAGGGCTCATTGACGGATAGCGGTGATAATTCACCACCTGAGCCATAGCCACAGGGCCACAGCCAGCCAGTTTGTAAGTATTCTCACCATTATTATTGTCTGTCTCAGGGCATAGCAGGTTGAATGGGTAATGCTGTCCCCATTGAGTCTTTATAAGAGGTTTTACTTCTTCTGAAAAGACAAATTGTGATAATACTACTAACGAATCCCTGATTAGCTCATCAGTAATCACTACAGGAAGAGGCTCGGTGCCAGCATATTCTTCCCATGTGCGCTCTACGAGATGTTTTGGCAACCATCCTTTAGCTTTTGCCGCAGTCACCTGTGAAGAAGTCATCGTATTCCGATCATTTGTATTGCTTCTGATACATAGTTCTGCCTTAGTGACAATTGGCAGGTTCCTTATCAGAGAATCCATGATCGCACCATTGAACTGATTGTGCCAACAGCGTATCCGTTCGAGTGCAGTACATCCTGACGTGTTAAGTTCTGTAAGAGAATTGCCGCCACACATCAAGAATCGCATCGCTTCATTTTTCGAAACGTCAAGTGAGGTTAACTGGTTCCGTTCAACCCTTAGATATACCAATTCCTTATTTTTCGAGACATCGATGTACTTGACTTGGTTCTTGTCTAAGTTAAGGCTTTCCAATGCCGTAAAGTATTCTATTCCCTTCAGGTCATGAATGTTTTTGTTTGACACATTCATCTCCGTAATGTCAGCAATCTCCTTGTCAGACAGCACACCGTCTTTGCCAAATGGCTGCGACAGTATCCAATTTCGGAAATTCGGGTCAGGGAAGTTCTTTTCGCTGATTTCAACGTCTGCCCATATGATACTTGTCACATACAGCATGAGCAGCAAGAGGAAAGATCTGTTCATATATTCTTACACCTATATCTCCATTAGTTGAAAGTACTATTATTGTTATTGCAAAGGTATTACTATCTTCCGAAACGACAAAAGGAATTTCTCTTTTTCCTTTGAGAAATCAATGTCTGCACAATGATTGTAGCAACATTACTTAATGAAAAATAATGTTAAAACAGACAGGTAAACAGAAAATCTTCATTCCATTTTATCATTATTTTACATAAAAGTAGTACCTTTGCACGCGCTTTTCGGAAAGTCCGAAGCATCTGACAACGCAAAGCTTCCGCAGTGATTAGCAGGGCGAGCGTAGGAAAGATGTAAATGAGCACAACAAATCAATTAATCACATTTATTTAATTATGTATCTCGATCAAGCAAAAAAAGCAGAGATTTTCGGCCAGTATGGCAAAGACGCTAAGGACACTGGTTCAGTAGAGAGCCAGGTGGCTTTGTTCACCTATCGTATTAAGCACCTCACTGAGCACCTGAAACAGAACCACAAGGATCACGTGACCGCTCGTTCACTGACCATGATGGTAGGTCGTCGTCGTAAGTTGCTGAAGTACCTCTACAACACTGACATTAATCGCTACCGTGCCCTCATCAAGGCTCTGGGTCTGCGTAAATAAAAGATGTAGAGAAACTATAAAGCCCTGTTCGTTAAGAGCAGGGCTTTTTTTATTGCAGAATTTCTCTGAGCGATCTCTCGCAAAGTTCTTTCTTTATTGCAGAATTTCTCGTAGTGGTTTCATTACAAAGTCCCTTTCCTGCATCAACGGATGGGGGATTTTCAGATCGGGGGTGTCGATGTGAAGATCGTCGTAGAGAAGAATGTCTATGTCTATTGGGCGGTCATGGTAGTGGATGAGCGGTTGCTGGTTGGCGGTGACAGTGCGCTCGGTGGCGTGAGAACTGTTTTTGCCTAAAGAGCGTTCGATGGTCTGTGTTTGCCTCAACACCTCGTGAGGCTTGAGTCGGGTGCTGACACAGATAACGGTATTGGTGAACAGATGGGCTGACTCAAATCCCCATGGTTCAGATATATAGAAAGCTGATTGGCGCACGATGGTGCCAATCAGCTTTTCTATTTCTTTATAGGCCATGAGGATGGTTTCCTGGCTGTTGCCAAGGTTGGAACCGAGTCCCAGGTAAACGGTATGAAAATCAGAATTCAGATTCTTCACCTCTCATCTCTCAATTCTCACCTCTCAATATCAATCGTCCAGAATCAGGAGACTGTCGCCATAGCATCCGAACTTATATTCGTTCTTCAGGGCCAGTTTGTAGGCCTCGATCACCAGGTCGTAGCCGCCGAAGGCAGCAGTAGCCATCATCATGGTCGATTCAGGATGATAGAAATTGGCAATCATGGTGTTGGCCATTCCAAACTCGTAGGGCGGGAAGAGGAACTTGTTGGTCCATCCGTCATATTCCTTCAGCATTCCGTCGGTGCCAACGGCAGTCTCAGTGGCACGGGCCACACTCACACCCACTGCACAGATGCGATGACCGGCATTCTTCGCCTCGTTTACAATATTGCAGCATTCGTTGGTGATGATCATCTGCTCAGAGTTCATCTTGTGCTTGGTCAGGTCTTCCACCTCGATAGAGTCGAAAGCACCCAGACCGCAGTGAACAGTAAGATAGGCGAAGTTAAAGCCGCGAATCTCCATCATCTTCATCAGTTGCTTGCTGAAGTGCAGACCGGTAGAGGGTGCGGTGACAGCACCTTCGTTCTTGGCAAAGATGGTCTGGAAATTCTCCATGTCGTCGGGCTCTGCTGCACGGCGCTCTACAATATAGCGGGGCAGGGGAGCCTGGCCCAGTGCATAGAGCTCGCGCTTGAACTCATCGTGATCGCAGTCGTAGAGGAAACGCAGAGTACGGCCACGTGAAGTGGTATTGTCGATGACTTCGGCCACCATTGGGCCGTCACCGTCGAAGAACAACTTGTTGCCGATACGGATTTT
The DNA here is from genome assembly GCF_022024015.1 of Prevotella sp. E9-3. NCBI lineage: Bacteria > Pseudomonadati > Bacteroidota > Bacteroidia > Bacteroidales > Prevotellaceae > Prevotella > Prevotella sp. E9-3. The sequence goes on along the minus strand of NZ_CP091786.1, from coordinate 3,375,471 downwards.
GCGTGCAGGCTCTACCAGCACATCCCACAGGCGGAGTTCCTCGTTCAGTTCGCGCAGCAGGAATACCTCAATCTTGGCATCGGTCTTTTCTTTTGTACCATAGAGACGGGCAGGGAACACCTTCGTGTCGTTGAAGATGAAGGTATCGCCTTCGTCAAAGTAGTTCACCAAGTCGCGGAAGGTCATATACTGGTCGGTATCGTTGCCTTCTGCATCTTTCTTGAAGAGTTCAATTTTCTCACTCTTACGGTGTAGCACCATCAGTCGTGACTGGTCGCGGTTGTACACGCGGTCAACTGTTCCATCCTCATTCTCGAAAGCACGATGAGGGGGATAAAGGGCGATGAGCTCTTCAGGAAGTTTGAATTTGAATTGTGATAGTTTCATCAATATTTCGGTGTTACGTGATTACAATACTCAGTTTCTGTGTTATGCCAGCCTCAGGTCCTCTCTGGAAGTTCTATCTCCTGACGTTCGAGCCAGGCGGGGAATTCATCGAGTGTTACGCAGTCCTCAATGCGCACATTTCCCAAGCGGGTACGGCAGAGTGCGGTAAGGAAAGCGCCGCTGCCCAAGGCAAATCCAATGTCGCGTGCCAGCGAGCGGATGTATGTTCCTTTTCCGCAAGCCACCCGGATGCTCATCTGCATGGTATCCGGGTCGAAATGGGTCAGTTCAATCTCGTCAATGCGGATTGGCTTGGCCTGCAGTTCTACATCGCTGCCCTTACGGGCCAGTTTGTAGGCGCGGTGACCATCCACCATCACTGCTGAATAGAGTGGGGGCACCTGCATGGTGTTTCCTTCAAACTGGTGGAGCGTCTGTTCAATCAGCTCACGGGTGATATGGTGCGTGGGATAGGTCATATCCACCGTATGTTCCTTGTCGAACGAGGGTGTGGTGGCTCCCAGTTGCAGTGTGGCCGTATATTCCTTGTCCTGCAGTTGCAGACTCTCTATTTTCTTTGTAGCCTTGCCTGTGCAGAGTATCAGTACTCCTGTGGCCAGTGGGTCAAGAGTGCCCGCATGCCCAGTTTTCAGTCGCTTCACATGCAGCAGTCGTGACAGTCGGGTGCGGACATAGGCCAGCGCACCGAATGACGACATGCGATAGGGCTTGTTGATATAGATGAATTCGCCTTCTTGAAAGTTCATTTAGTCAACCATTGCGAGTGAATGCCCTGTCATCAGCAGATAGATAATGATGCTGCCAACGATGATGCGGTAGATACCAAATGCCTTAAAGCCGTATTTTGTCAGGAAAGCGACGAACCATTTCATAGCCAACAGTGCCACGATAAAGGCTACCACGCAGCCCAACCCAAGCATCAGCAGGTTGTCGCTTGTTGCCCAACTGGCATCTGCTCCGTCTCCGAAGAACAGCTGAAGGAAGTCCAATGCCGTAGCAGCTGCCATGGTGGGCACTGCCAGGAAGAACGAGAATTCGGCTGCTGCACGGCGGGTAAGTCCTTGGGCCATACCGCCTACTATCGTGGCCATGGAGCGCGAAACGCCGGGAATCATGGCGATGCACTGGAACAAACCGATATGGAATGCGCGGCGCTCGGTCAGTTCTGTCTTCTCACTACCTTTATTAAATAGGCGGTCACAGAACAGCATGAAGATACCACCTACAACCAGCATTACGGCCACCACCTCAACACTCTCCAGGAAACGGTCGATGAGTCCGCCCATCTTGCCCAGGAATCCGAACACCACTGCTGGGAGGAAGGCTATAAACAGTTTCCAGTAGAAATTCCACTTGTGCATGAAAGCTTGCAAAGGTGTGCTGCCTTCAGGTGCCGGCTCGTGGTTCAAACGGAAAAAGCGTTTCCAGTATAGGCATACCACCGATAGAATGGCGCCAAACTGAATAATAATGGTGAAAGCCTTAACAAAAGGCGTGCTCTCTACACCCAGCAGGTTCTGGGTAATAATCATATGGCCAGTTGATGATACGGGCAGAAATTCTGTCAGTCCTTCAACGATGGCTATGATAACGGTTTCAATCCAGTCCATTATTTCGTATTCTCCTTATCTTTAGGTTTGTAAACTACGGCGTAAATCATCGATACAAAACCGATTAGACACACAATAGGGGCCACCTTGGTGCGGCGCACACTGAAAATGTCGGGATTGTAGGCCGTGTCGGTAGAACCGTCGCCTCCCATCAGGATAAATCCGATGATGACAACAATCATTCCTGCTGCCAGCAGGATAAAGTTCATTCGCCCAAAGGCAAGATTCTGCTTGTTCATATTTTTGATTGTTTTATTGTTCAAATCTTATACAGTTCTCCAGCTGTCATTCTCAGGAATTTGTTCACCGAGATAAATGTGCAGAACAGCATGATCAGGAAACCGAAAGCAAATACGGCCAGTCCCATGATGGTCAGTTCTATCCATGTGATGATTTCCTGTGCGCCCGGCTGGTATTGGTACAGTCCGTAAACGATGCCGCAAAGTGACGCACAGGCCAGTAATGAAGCCACTAAGCCAATGCTGATTGAACGGCGCAGGAACGGCCAGCGGATGAACGACCACGAGGCACCCACCAGTTTCATGGTGTGGATGGAGAAACGACGCGAGTAGATGTCGAGTCTGACAGAGTTGGATATCAGTGAATAGCTGACGATAATCAGCAATACAGCCAAGCCTAACAGGACGAACGAGATACGGTTCAGGTTGTAGTTCACCTGTTCCGTCAGATTCTCCTGATAGGTCACGTCAGTTACCTGTTGCTTGTTCTTCTTGATGATTTTGGAAAATTTTCGCAGTGAGTCGGCGTTGGCGTAATCGGCCTTTAAGTGCATTTCCAGTGTAGCCACAAAGGGGTTTACACCCAGAAATTCCGATGGATCGCTGCCCATTGCCTCAGTCTGTTCTTTTAGGGCCTGCTCTTTGCTGATGTAGGTCACATCTTTCACGTAGTAGGCCTCTTGAAGCTTTTTGCCCAAAGCCTTACCTTCCTTGGCTGTCACGCTGTCGCCCAGCATCACAGTCACGGTCAGATGTTCTCTGACATAGTTCGTAAGATTGCGAGTAGTTAGAACCGAAAGTACTACAAGCCCTAATAAAATCAGTACCATTGTGGTACTAATACATAAAGTAACGGCCTGCATACCTTGAGGGCGCCGGGTCGGTTTGTTTCTTTTTCCCATTAGCTAATTGGACGTATTACACCAAAATCTATGCAAAGATACTAAAGAGTTGTGAGTTTGGTGTGCGTGGTTAGGAGTTGTTAGTACTTAGCTTGTCTGTTTTAACTTTATTTTGCATAAAAACTCCTAAATATCCGCTTTCTCCACATCTTACTCTTCAGTAATTGCTTAACTTTGTCGTCGTTATGAGTACAGTTATCTATCCATCGCCTATCTTTGGCCCTATTCATAGCCGTCGCCTCGGTTTGTCGTTAGGCATTAATTTGTTGCCTCCCGATGGCAAAGTGTGTAGTTTCGACTGTATTTACTGTGAGTGCGGATTTAATGCCGACCATCGGCCAAAGCAGCCTCTGCCCACTCGTGAGGAGGTGGCTGAACAGTTGGAAACTCGTTTGCAGCAGATGGTTGCCGAAGGCCAACTGCCTGATGTGTTGACATTTGCCGGCAATGGCGAACCTACCAGTCATCCTCATTTCCCTGAAATCATCGAAGATACCATTGTCCTACGCAATCGCTATTGCCCGAAGGCGAAAGTATCAGTGCTCAGCAACTCCACGTTCATTCATAAACCTTCTGTCCACGATGCTCTGATGAGGGTCGATAATAATATTCTGAAACTGGACACTGTCAGTATCGACTATATTCAGAAGGTTGACCGCCCGACGGGTACTTATCAGTTGGACCGGATTATCGAATGCATGAAAGCCTTCAACGGACATATCATTATTCAGACGATTTTCCTGCACGGACCAGGCGTAAGTAATACGTCCGACGAATATGTCGAGCCTTGGCTGGAGGTGGTAAAGGCTATTCGTCCCCAAGAGGTGATGGTATATACCATTGACCGAGAAACTCCCGACAAGACTTTGTCAAAGGCTACACACGAGGAACTGGATGCTATCCGCGATCGTGTGATGGCCGAAGGCATTCCCTGCCAGGCGTCGTATTAAGTGAAGAATGAAAAGGAAAGTCAACATAGCTGTTTTTGTGTCGGGCAACGGTACCAATTGTGAGAACCTGATTCGATATTTTGAAGGTTCTGAATTGGCTACGGTAGTTCTTGTTGTGAGCAATAAGGCTGATGCCTTTGCTCTGGAACGGGCCCGCCGACTGGGTGTTCCTACTGCTGTCGCCGTGAAAGCAGATCTGAACAATCAGCAGTTCATGATGACCCTTCTTCAGCAGTTTTCTGTCGATTTCATCGTGCTGGCAGGCTTTCTTCCGTTGGTTCCTTCCTTTTTGGTTGAGGCTTTTCCGCGTCGCATTGTCAATATCCATCCTTCACTTCTTCCGAAATATGGCGGTAAGGGCATGTGGGGGCATCATGTTCATGAAGCGGTGAAGGCAGCAGGCGAACAGGAAACGGGCATCACCATTCATTTCGTGTCGAATGTTTGTGATGGTGGAGACATTATTGCCCAGTTCCACACATCGCTTTCCCCGGATGATTCTGTCGATGAAATCGCCGAAAAAGTTCATTCTCTGGAAATGAAGCATTTCCCGGTAGTAGTGGCTCGGGTGTTGAAAGAACTAAACGAATAACTATAATATTTCTTCTATGGAGTTTCGAACTAAAGTTGACATCCCAGAACCAGCCTTCCAAATCGAACCGATGGAATCGATGCTTTTTGTCGGTTCTTGTTTTGCAGACAATATCGGTAAGCACTTCCTTAATGAGCATTTTCCTGTGGTAATCAACCCTTACGGCACGATGTACAATCCTGCCTCAGTGTTGCATACCATTGAGCGATTCTGCGAAGAGCATCTTGCCAGTGGTGGCGAGAAAGCTTTTCCCAGAGTGGTGTTTGTCACTTTGGGTACCAACCGTATCTACCGATTGATCTCTACTGGCGAAATAGTGGATAACTGTGAGAAACGACCCCAACGACTCTTCTCCGAAGAAGACCTTTCTATCGATGAAACCGTCAATTTTCTTCGATTGTCGGTGGAATTACTGCGTGCTCACCGTCCTGATATTCATGTGGTGTTTACAGTCAGCCCCATCCGCTATGCCAAGTATGGCTACCACATCAGTCAGTTGTCGAAAGCCACCCTCCTTCTTGCCATCGACAGACTGGTGCACGATTCGAAACTCTTTGTACCCAATTCATCGCTTTCCTATTTCCCGGCCTACGAGGTGGTGCTTGACGAGTTGCGCGACTATCGTTTTTATAAGGAGGACATGTTGCACCCCACAGACCAGGCGGTTGAATACCTGTGGCAACAATTGGTTGACCATTATTTCTCACCCAAAGCCGTTGAGTTCCTAAAGGAATGGAAACCCTTGAAAGAAGCATTGGCTCATCGTCCTTTCCATCCTGAGAGTGAAGAGTATCAGCAATTTCTGGCTGAAACCAAAAGGCGTGAGGCCGAACTGTTGGCCCGTTGGTCTTGATTTGTTGTTCTGTTGGGTTGTCTCCCTTCTCCTTTTGCAACGGAATAAAATAACTACTGAAATAAATTTTGGCCATTATTTTTTGAATTTTGGCCAAAATTTAGAAAATAATGGCCAAAATTTAAAATGACCCTTTTTGCTTCCTTCATTAAGGAAGTGGCGGCTCAGTCCAAATTTTGCTAAAAATGGATTCCATTTCTTTGGCATTATATATAAAATATGTACTTTTGCAATACAATAATCGCATAAAAAGTTTTTTATAGATTTTTTTTCGTACAATAATGACCTATAGCATCGTAAAGGTGGCGACACTGATTGGTGCCCGCCGCTATGGAAGCACTGAGACCACCGTGGGATGGCTACTCACTGACAGCCGTTCACTTCGTTTCCCTGAACAGACACTTTTCTTTGCCCTGCGCACTCAGCGCAACGACGGACATAAGTATATCCCTGAACTTTATCGGCGTGGCGTTCGCTCGTTTGTAGTGAAAGAGGTACCTGATTTGGCATCTTATCCGGAAGCCAACTTCCTGCAGGTGCCTTCTCCTCTGGCTGCTCTTCAGCGACTGGCCGAGCGTCATCGTGACGAGTTCGATATTCCCATCGTAGGCATTACCGGTTCCAACGGAAAGACCATGGTCAAGGAGTGGCTGTACCAGTTGCTTTCTGCCGTAGCAGTGGGAACAGCATCTGGCGAGCGCTCTTCGTTGAATGTCACTCGTTCGCCTCGCAGCTATAACTCTCAGATTGGTGTGCCCCTTTCAGTCTGGTTGTTGGGCGAACAGTCTCAGGTAGGTCTGTTTGAGGCAGGTATCAGTCAGCCCGGTGAGATGGCTGCCCTGCGCGATATCATCCAACCCACCGTGGGCGTGCTCACTTCCTTGGGCGCCGCCCATCAGGAGAATTTCCGCTCCATGGAAGAGAAGTGCATGGAGAAACTTCAGTTGTTTCACGACACGGCCGCCATTGTCTATCCCAGCGATGATGATATTGTGAGCCGCTGCGTGCGCCGTTCCGGTTATCAGGGCGAGCGCATCGGCTGGTCGCGCATCAGCGACAATGTTGAGTTCAAGGTAGAGAGCGTTCAGGCACTGCCCGATTCCGTCTCTTCACAGATTACCTATATATATAAAGGTGTACGCTCTTCATACGTGATTCCCTTCATCGATGAGGCTTCCATAGAAAACAGTATCACCTGTGCGGCCACAGCACTCTACCTTGGGCTTACCCATGAGGATCTGGCAGAACGCATGCCACTGCTCGAACCTGTGGCCATGCGCCTGGAAGTGAAGGAAGGCCAGCGCGGTCTCACCCTCATCAACGATTCCTATAACAACGATATCAATTCGCTCGACATCGCGCTCGACTTTGTGAACCGTCGTGGCGAGGCTTCCAATAAGTTGCACCCATCGCCCATCACCCTCATACTCAGCGATATCTATCAGAGTGGCGAGTCGTTGGCTTCGCTCTATCAGCAGGTGTCCAACATGTGTAAAAACCGTGGGGTGGCCAAACTCATTGGTATCGGTGATGAGATAGCCTCGCAGGCAGCTCTGATTGATGTTCCCGAGCGCCATTTCTTCCATGATGTTGAACAGTTTGTGAATAGTACAGTGTTCAGTCAGCTTGCCAACGAACTGGTGCTGCTGAAAGGTGCACGCCGGTTCGGTTTTGAGCGCATCACCGAACTGTTGGAGCAGAAAGTTCATGAAACCATTCTTGAGGTGAACCTTCAGGCTGTGGTCGATAACCTGAACCATTTCCGTTCGTTCCTGAAAACCGACACGAAAATGGTGTGCATGATCAAGGCTGATGCCTATGGAGCCGGTGCCATCGAAATAGCCAAGACCCTGCAGGACAACCGTGTAGATTATCTGGCTGTGGCTGTGGCCGATGAGGGCGTGGCCCTGCGCAAAGCCGGCATTACTGCCAATATCATGGTGATGAACCCTGAGATGACATCATTCAAGACTCTCTTCGACTATGATCTTGAGCCAGAGGTGTATTCTTTCCGTTTGATGGATGCCCTGATTCGTGCAGCCCGCAAGGAAGGTATCACCGGATGGCCTGTACATATCAAACTGGATACCGGTATGCACCGTCTGGGCTTTGATCCCAAAGCCGATATCGACGAGCTGGTTGACCGCCTTCAGCATCAGACAGCACTTATTCCCCGTTCGGTGTTCTCTCATTTTGTGGGTAGCGATAGTGATGAGTTCGATGATTTCTCAGCTACTCAGTTTGCCCTTTTCGATGAAGGAAGTCGCAAACTGCAGTCGGCCTTCAGTCATCGCATCCTGCGCCACATGGACAACTCTGCCGGCATCGAGCATTTCCCCGAGCGCCAGATGGACATGTGCCGACTGGGCATCGGACTGTATGGAGTGGAGCCGTATGCTAGTGAAGACTCTACACTCTCCACTCTACACTCTACACTGAAAACCGTGAGCACACTGAAGACCACTATCTTGCAGATGCGCCATGTAAAGGCAGGCGATTCTGTAGGCTATAGCCGCAGAACCATTCTTGATCGCGACAGCGTGATTGCAGCCATACCTATCGGATATGCCGACGGATTGAACCGACGCTTGGGCAATCGTCATGGCTATTGTCTGGTGAATGGTCAGAAAGCGCCCTATGTAGGCAATATCTGCATGGATGTGGCTATGATCGATGTGACGGGCATTGACTGTCAGGAGGGTGATTCAGTAGAAATATTCGGTCAGGAACTTCCTGTCACCGTGCTCTCGGACATTCTTGAAACCATTCCCTATGAAGTGCTGACCGGTGTTTCCAACCGTGTGAAGCGCATCTATTATCAGGACTAATAATCTTCATGCAATATGACTGTTGACGAGAAATACATGTGGCGATGCCTGCAACTGGCCCGTAACGGGCGGCAGAACGCCAAGCCCAACCCTATGGTGGGCGCAGTGATTGTTGTTCCCATGGCTCAACAGTCATCATCCGCTACCGAGTACCGTATCATCGGTGAGGGCTATCATGTGCGTTGTGGTCAGGGACATGCTGAAGTGAATGCCTTCGCTTCGGTGCGCCCGGAAGATGAGTCGCTGTTGTCGCAGGCCACTATCTATGTGTCGTTGGAACCCTGTTCTCACTATGGAAAAACACCTCCCTGTGCCGATCTCATCATCAGGAAAGGCGTGCGCAGAGTGGTAGTAGGCTGTATCGACGAGTTTGCCGAAGTGCAGGGACGTGGCATCAAAAAACTCCGTGATGCCGGCACCGAAGTGACTGTTGGTGTATTGGAAGAAGAGTGCAAGGCACTGAACCGTCGTTTCTTCACCTTCCATCGGTTGCATCGTCCCTATATCATTCTGAAATGGGCCCAGACCGCCAACGGCTTTATCGACGATAACGGGCAGCCGCTGGCCATTTCGAATGCTTTCACTCAGATGTTAGGTCATAAGTTGCGTGCCGAGGAAGACGCTATCCTTGTGGGCCGCGTGACCAACGAGCGCGAGCATCCTCAGCTCACCGTACGCCACTGGTCGGGTCCGTCGCCCAAGCGCCTGGTTGTAGATCGTCAGCATCCGTTGAGTCTTGAAACCCTCTACCATCAGAACATTCAATCGCTGATTGTGGAAGGCGGAAGAAAAACCCTTGAGTCGTTCCTGGCGCAGAACTTATGGGATGAAATCCGGGTAGAAACCAATTTCTCGCTCACCGTCAACGGCGGTACGCGAGCCCCGCATCTGCCAGCCAATGCAGTAGTAATCTCGCAACAACAGTATGACAACAACATCATTGTGAACTATACAATAACAAGCAAGCTCCCCGATTGAGGAGCTTGTTTCTGTTTCTTCAAAGAATAATTCTCTTTAGTTATTTCCTGCCAAAGTCGGCGGGCACTTCGCCCCATTTTCCTGTTTCCCATTTCAATAGCGGGTTCTTATAGTCGTGAGTCTGAAGCCAACGCTCAGCACGGGCAATGATCTGATAGAGTTGCTCGGTCTTGGGCGTACGCTCCAATTTTGTCTTGCACTGGCGTTTCTTCACCCATAGAATGGCATTATAGGAATCGCTGTAAATAGTCTTTGTATGGAGGCCCTGCTGCCAGCAAAGAGCCAGGGCATGGACAATGGCCAGAAACTCGCCAATGTTGTTGGTGCCGTGGACGGGACCGAAATGGAATACGCATGCACCCGTCTGCAGGTCGATGGCCTGATATTCCATAGGACCAGGGTTTCCGGAGCATGCTGCATCGACGGCCCATGCATCAGCAGTAACTTCCATGGGCAAGGGAAGGATGGTGTCGTGACGATAATCGGGGGGATTCTGTAGTTGATTGGACATTGTTATTTTAATTTGGGACCAAAGGTACGACGAACTGCGTAAAAAGCCAAAAAAATACCCCACATTTTGATTCTTATTAGTAAAAACAGACTTAATAATTGCTTCATTTACCTTTTTATATTAATTTTGTGGCCAGGAATAATAGAAACTACTAACACAATGAAGAAACTATTGGTATTTTTACTGATGTTGTCGGCATCCCTGTATGGCATGTCGCAAAATGTAAGTGTGAAATGGGAACTGAGTAATCCCGAAAATCTGAATGCTGTAAAACTGACCAGCGACGGCAGTCTTTCGTCCGATCTGCTGACTTTCAGTTTTGAGAAAGGCAGCAAGATTTCTGCTGTCGATGTGATGACGGGAACGAATGCCGATACGGGCTTTGAACCCGTGACCTTCGATGTGCCTTTCTCACGATTCACTCCTGCTACACGTGTTGAGACTGCCACTGCCGGCCATGATATCACGTTTGCTATCAAACCGGCAAGCGGTCATACGCTGAAACTGACCCGTGTGAGTTTCGACTGCTCACGTGTGGGAACTGATGGCGGTGCCGTTGATGCCAACCTGAAGTATAGTGGAAAGACAAAGGCATTGAGTCCTGTGATTATTCAGCGTAATAAGATTACTGCGAATAACTCAACCGGATACGGACATAATGAGTTTACGATTGGAGATGTGCTGGTAACGGATGCCGGCATGCAGCTTGTGTTCTCTATCTATCAGCTGAATGGAACAGACGATGCTAATCCGAAGTCTATGGCATTCCGAAATATTATTGTTGAAGGCGTGGTTGACGAGCCCATCTTCGATGCGTCTCATTATATCTCCGACCTCACCTGCACGGCTAAGACGGGTACCGACGAGGCATCTACCGTCAGCCTTTATAATCTGGTGAAAGGCCTGAAGAATGGCGAGAATGCCCGTTTCTCCCAGAGACTCTATGCCGTTCCTACCGATTTCGTGGCTACACTTCAGCCGGAGCTGGCAGAGAACTATACCGTCTCTACCGAATATCTGAATGCGACCAATACGCTTAACGTCAATTTCTATAAGAAGAATTCTGGTCAGACCCGTTCTGCTGGAGTGGCAGAGTTCGGCTTTAGTGTCGGCTTTACTGTGAGCAACCGTCCACCGAAAGGTCAGCCGGTGGCATTGAAGCGCGGACTGATGGCCCTTCATCTGTCAACAGGCAACCTCATTTCCTGGCGTTCGCGTAAGAGCGACTCGCGCAACTATAAGTTCAAGCTCTATCGCGGCAGTTCGGCCACTACACAGAGTTTGAAAGTGAACAGCGGCAATTTCATCATGGGAAAGACCAACTTCCTGGATACCAGCGGAGCAGCAGGCAACTACTACAGACTGGAGGTCTATGACGATACCAATAATATCATTGAGACAGAGGTGAGCGGTCCTACATGGAGCAATCAGACCAAGTATATCACCCTGAAGGGCGGCGCTCCCACCGATCCTACATCGGCCAACGCCACCTATACGCCCAACGATGCCTCTTTCTGCGATATGGATGGTGACGGCGAATATGAGATTATCTTGAAATGGGCTCCCTCCAACGAGAAAGATGCAGCCAGCAACGGTACTACCTCGCCTGCCTTCTACAGTTGCTACAAACTTGATGGTACCCGCTTGTGGATGCTCCACACAGGTCATAACATGTTCAACTCGGCTCATACCACACCTTTCGTGGCTTGGGACTTGGATGGCGACGGCTTTGGTGAGTTTATAGTGAAAACAGCGCCTGGCGCCGTTGACGGTGAGGGTAACTATGTGCTCATGGGCAATGACGATCCTAACGAGAACCTGAAGAGCGGACGCGGCAAGCAGGATCACGGCTCGGAGTATATCACCGTGTTTGACGGAACCACCGGTGCCGAACTGCAGACCATCAAGTATCATACCGCCTATGGCGATGTATCGACCTCTTTTTGGGGCGATGAAAAACAGAACCGTTCTGAACGTTATCTGGCAGGCATTGCCTGGTTGAGCGGTGAGGATGAAAATCCTTCTGCCATCTTCGCGCGCGGATATTATAGTGGTTGTCGTATCGGTGCCTACGACTGGGACGGTGCCAACCTCACCCTGCGCTGGTTGCATAGTGGTACTTCGGCCAATGCCGGTACGGTGACTTATGCCGATGGAACGGTGAAAAATATGAACAGCTCTGTCTATGGCGAAGGTGCCCACTCGTTTGTGGTAGGTGATGTGACCGGTGACGGCAAGCAGGAGATTACCTACGGTTCGGGTGCTGTGAATGCCGACGGTACCACCCTGTATCGTACCGGACTCGGTCATGGCGATGCAACTCATCTGGGCGATTTCATTCCCTCACGCCCCGGACAGGAGTTCTTTATGGCCCATGAGAAAGGACAGTATGGCGTTGACCTGCGTGACGCCCGTACAGGAAAGATACTCGTTCGCCGTACTGCCAGTGGTGATACAGGTCGCGGACTGATGGCTCACTTCAATCCCGAGGCTGAGGATGCTTACTTCATGGATAGTGCCGATGGCATGAAAATGTTTGATGCCAGTGGCAATCAGGTGGCCGAGGTGAGCACTGGTTCGAGTGGTGCAGGTATCAACAACCGCATCTTCTGGAACGGCAACCTGGCTGATGACTATTATGACAAGAGCTATCTGGCAGTGTTCAATCCCGAGACTATGCAGCTGGACCGTCAGCAGGTGAACGGATCATGGTACACTGCCGGCAATCTGAACAACAGTTCGAAGAACAATCCCTGTGTGCTGGGCGACTTGCTGGGCGACTGGCGTGAGGAAATCGTGAACTGGTCGAAGGATGACAGCGGCAATTATCAGTTGGTGATCAACGCCACCAACTACGAGACACGCTATATCTTCCCTCATCTGATGGACGACTATGCCTATCGTGCTCAGCTCATTGCACAGAATAGTGTGTACAACCAGCCTCCTCATGTGAGCTATGATCCCCGTACAGAAAAGACGATCATCCCCGAGACCTTTGAACAGGATCCTGGAAAAACGCCAGCTTACAGATACTGGGGCGCTTTCTATACCACCTATCCGGTGATTATTCCCGAAGGTGTCAGAGTATGGTCGGTAAGCAACTGCGATGAGACCAATGACGCTGATACCCTGAAGACCACCCTGTTGGCTGCAGGAAAGATTATCCCGGCTGCACGTGCCGTGGTGTTCAATGCTTCGACAGATGCACCCAAGTTCGTTCCTACGGCCTTGAATGCCAATGCATCGGTGGGCATGGCCTATGCGAAGGGATTCTACTGCGATTCGCTGGTGGCCGATACAGAGACAGGTAAGGTTACCTATGAGTTCCGCAATGGCGACCGTGGTCCCGGTTTCTATCGCACCTATGGTCAGAAGGTGATAAAAGGCGGTAATGCATACGCTCAGTTCGGAAGTGAGAGCAAGCCTGGCCGTGAGTCGTATGTGATGGGTGCTTTCTTCAACGCTGTGCTGAACAAGGTGTTGGGTGTAGAGCAGATATTGAATACTCCCGCTTCTGCTGACACTATCTATAGCATTGAGGGCGTACGGCTGAACAAGGAACCGGCACGCGGACTATATATAAAAGGTGGAAAGAAATTTGTGAAATAGGATAACATAAAAGAAATACGTGAAATAGAGTAACAAAAAAACTGTCCTGCGGAATAAACCTGCAGGACAGTTTCTTTTAAAGTATAATTAATTACCCAAAACTTTTCATTACATTCTTTCGGGAACCTCAATGCCCAAAAGGCTCATACCGTTCTTGATAATCTTTGCCACGTTCTTGGCCAGCATCAGGCGCACGGCCTTCTTCTGCTCGTCAGGCTCGTTCAGGATAGAGAAGTCGTGGTAGAACTGGTTGAACACCTTGGTCAGTTCGTAGCAGTAGTTGGCAATGCCAGAAGGAGAGTAGTCCTTACCAGCCTGCTCGACAGCAGCACCGAACTCCGACATCTTCTGGATGAGCTCGATTTCCTTGTTACTCAGCGCAATCTGAATGTTCAGAATATTCGGAGAATTCTGATTATCCTGAGCCTTTCTCAAAATTGAGCGTATTCTTGCGTAGGTATATTGAATAAAGGGACCGGTGTTGCCGTTGAAGTCGATACTTTCCTCAGGGTTGAACAGCATGTTCTTGCGGGCATCCACCTTCAGGATGAAGTATTTCAGGGCACCCATACCCACGATGCGGGCAATCTCACGGCGCTCCTCCTCAGTCATATCGTCAAACTTGCCCAGCTCCATCGATGTCTTGTAGGCATCCTCTACCATCAGGTCCATCAGGTCGTCGGCATCTACAACGGTTCCCTCACGGCTCTTCATCTTACCGTTGGGCAGTTCCACCATACCGTAAGAGAAGTGTACCAGCTCCTTACCCCACTTGAAGCCCAGACGGTCGAGCAGGATAGAGAGCACCTGGAAATGGTAGTTCTGCTCGTTGCCTACTACATAGATCATCTTGTCGATGGGGTAGTCCTTGAAACGCATCTCGGCAGTACCGATGTCCTGAGTCATATATACTGAGGTACCGTCACTGCGGAGCAGCAGTTTCTGGTCCAATCCCTCGTTGGTCAGGTCGGCCCAAACACTATTGTCTTCATGACGCTCAAAAAGACCTTTGGCCAGTCCTTCCTCAACCTTTGCCTTACCCTTGAGATAGGTCTGAGACTCATAGTAGATCTTGTCGAAGCTGACACCCATCTTCTTATAGGTCTCGTCGAAACCGGCATACACCCAGTTGTTCATCTTTTCCCACAGAGCGCGAACCTCGGGGTCGTTGTTCTCCCATTTCACCAGCATCTCGTGAGCCTCCTTGATGAGTGGAGCCTCCTGCTTGGCTTTCTCCTCGTCCATGCCCTGAGCCATGAGTTCCTTCACCTCCTCACGGTAGTGCTTGTCGAAAGCCACATAGTAGTCACCGATGAGGTGGTCGCCCTTCTTGCCAGAGCTTTCAGGAGTTTCGCCATTGCCATATTTCAGCCATGCCAGCATAGATTTGCAGATATGAATACCGCGGTCGTTGACGATGTTAGTTTTCACCACCTTGTTGCCGTTGGCCTCCATGATCTGTGCCAGCGACCAACCCAGCAGGTTGTTGCGTACATGACCTAAGTGAAGGGGCTTGTTGGTGTTGGGTGAAGAATATTCAATCATGACAAGAGGCGACTCTTCTGTAGCCTGTTTCATACCGAAACGGTCGTCTTTGTCAATAGCTTCCAGCAATTGCAGCCAGGCACCTTCGCCAACACTGAGGTTCAGGAATCCTTTTACTACATTAAACTTATCTACGGCAGAACAGTGAGCCACTAAGTATTCGCCAATCTCTTGTGCTGTTTGTTCGGGACTTTTGCGAGCAGCCTTCACAAATGGGAAGACCACCAAAGTCAGGTTACCCTCAAACTCGCTGCGTGTCTTCTGCAGCTGTAACATCTTCTCGGTAGCATCCATGCCATAGAGTTCCTTTACGGCCTCTTTGGCAGCATTGCTAATCAACGTCTCAATATTCATAATAGCTATTTTGAATTCTGGGGTGCAAAGTTACGAAAAAACGAGAGAAGAACAAAAGAAACGGGTTTCTTTTTTCTTCCGAGTGACAGTAACTTCGGCGATAGCCAAAGTTACGAAAAGTCGAGTGAAATGCAAAATAAAAAAACTATTTCTTGCGTACAACGAACCAGAGATGCATGAGGATAGTGCTGACGAGTCCGTAGTGGCGGCGCATCACGTCGAATCGCTCAAAAAGTGACTCCAGGTGATGGCGCGTGGTGGCCCCTTCCTGGGTATAGCATGCCACTATCTCATTAATATTATATAATGTAAGACCGGCACGCTCGCCCTCATGCATCACCCGAATGCACCAGTCCACATCGGCTGAATACTTGTAGCGCATGTCAAACGGGGTGGTCTTGGCCAGGTCGGTGCGGGCATAGAAAGCCTGATGGCACACCAGCATGCCGTGGCGGAACGAGCGCCAGGTGAGGTGGGCAGGCGGCTGCAGTCGGCGCAGATGCAGGAAACGGCCTTCATTGTCAACGATATTCGTGTTTCCGTAGAGCACGGCAGGCATCTCGGCTGAAGGGTTCTCCTTGAGTCGGCATTTGTGTACAATCATTTCCAGTGTGTCGTCCTGTGGAAAGAAATCGCCGGCATTCATAAAAACGACATAGTCGCCCGAGGCTTGCGATAGCCCCTTGTTCATCGCATCATAGATGCCATGGTCGGGCTCGGAGTGAATAATGATTTTGTGGCCGGTGCCCGTTGTGTCGTTGCGCTGTTTGTAGGCTTTGGCCAACTGTAGGGTGTTGTCAGACGATGCACCGTCAATGATCAGGTGCTCTATGTCTTCATAAGTCTGCTTGAATACACTCTCGAGGGTACGGCCTACACAGTCTTCAGCGTTGTATGTAATCGTGATGACAGTAAATTTAACCATGATTTGAAATGGAATTGTAGAGTTCGATGTAGCGATAGGCTACGGTGCTCTCAGAATAACGGCGGGTAACACTTCGTCTGAGGTCGCGAGGCGAAATGTTGGCATTCAATGCCCAGCGAATACCGTCTGCCAGACTTTCGGCAGAGAGGTTGTCAGCCAGATAGCCGTTCTCCTTATGGTTGATGATATCGTCGGGACCGCTGCCACGGAAGGCCACAGGAAGCGAGCCGCATGCCTGCGCCTCTATCAGTGTCTGTCCGAAGGTCTCGTAGTGCGAGGCAGACACCGTTGCGTTGGCTGCCGAGTAGATGAGCGACAAACGGTCTTCATCATCTATATACCCTTCGTGCGTATATTTAATAGGTATCTGTTGCAGCAGTTCCGGATTCTTGATGCTTCCAAAAAGAATCAGTCGGATATCATCAGGGTTGATGCTCTTTTGGTTCTTGAGTATATTTAGGGCCGACAGCAGGAGGTCGAAGCCTTTGATGGGCTCGTCGATGCGTGCCGCACCGAACACAATCACATACGACTCGTGGATGTCAAGGGCCGTACGGGCATCGTTGCGGTCGGTAAGCACAAAACGGGTGAGCGAAAGAGCGTTGGGAATCACTCTGATGGGGAAATGACCAATCAGGGCGCTGTTGCGGGCACGATTGGCCAGCCATTCGCCTACGGCCACGAAGTTCAGGTTCTTGGCACCTTCCAGCATGCGCTGCTTGTTTTTGAAGGTACGGGTAGATAAATCGTTGGGGCCGGCCTTTTTAAGAAAAGGACAGTCGTGGCATTCCGACTGGTAGTTGTCACAGTTGTAGGCATGATGGCAGATGCCCGTGGCGGGCCACATGTCGTGCATGGTCCATACAACAGGCTTACCGCTGTTCAGAATCTTATGGATGGTGTGAAGAGAAAGAAAACCCTGGTTGATCCAGTGCAGGTGAATAATGTCGGCCTCGCGAAATTCCTGCGTCTTCGTGATGTCGATGCCTGTGTTGGCAATTGAAATCTTGAAGAGATTATCACGGTTGAACTTGTTGTTCAGCCAGATAATGGCGCGCTCCCACAGAAAATTCCACTTGTTGCGCAAAGAAGTGCCCGCCGTACCTACATACAGGGCATCGCTCTCTTTGTGCAGAACCAGCATCTTCGCTTTCACGCCATTGTCTATCAGAGCCTCTGAAAGACGGCCTGCTGCAATGGCTGCTCCACCTGTTCTCTCACTTGTGTTTACTATCAGTATTTTCATTCGTGCCACAAAGGTACATATTAATTTGAAAATATGATATAAAAATGCAGAAGAATTGACTGTTATCGCACACAATGGGTTGATGTAGGTCAAGAAGAATGGTTTTTTATGCACTTATTCCATTAAAATTATTGCTTGATATTGAAAATCGTCGTACCTTTGCATCGTCAAAAGGTTAATAGATTGTTTTAGGTTAGTAGTAATATTTATAGTTTTAGGTTTTTAGTTATTGGTAAAAAAGAAAGTTTTCAACTGTAGGATAACAGGTGGTCGCTGTGAAGCTCCCATTTAAACTTTCAAATTTTTGGTTGAGTCTAAGAGTAGATCCCGTTTGCAAGTCAAATTCGACTGCAGCGGAATCGAAACTGGACGAAAAAGACAACCGGAGATTTGTTTAAACTGAAAAGGATTTTTAGTTAAACATAGGCTTGTTTCGCTGTGGCTCGTGAGAGTTGCGGCGAACTTTTTTTTGCTACCACTGTTATTTTGAATTTCAGCCATAGTTCTATTGACTCTCAAAATGATGTCGGTTACTGTGTAATGTAATATACCTTTCACTTTAATAGTGCAACGGTTGAAATAAATTATAGCTATAATTTTCGCGATTATAGCTATAATTCTTCTAATTTTAGCTATAATTTATTTCAGCGTGATTTCTGTCTTAATGCAACAGTCGCTCTGTTCCGTCCCAATCCTTTGTCTTTTTGTCGGCAACAGTAAGAGATCATGCGTACCTTGTGGAAATAATAATTGAAAAGACTTGGGTAATTTCTGGATAATGTGTATCTTTGCAATCAAGTATTGCTGAAGGCACTGTTGTTCGAGCTTTGCTCGCTTGCTTCTTTGAGGGATGCAAGAATGGTGCCAATAGTCCCTGAGCGCAGGGAGGCAGTATGATTTTTGTGGAAATAATATTAGCGTTAGTGCTATATTCGGTGATGTCCTAGAACCTCGGAAATTCAAACGACATTTCTAATTCGAATAAGTACCAGCGCCTGCGCGATAGCGTGGGCTGGACTTATCATTAGAAATGGGTCATCCGAGGACCTTAGGACATCGATAGGGGCGGTTCACGCTTTTATTGTGTCCTGAGGTTCTTCGTTGAGAACCCATTATCATCCGAAAAGATAGTCCTTTCGCTCCTAAAGCTATAGCGTAGATATGTCAGACATACCTATCTCGTCCCACTTTTTTACTAACCGTGGTGGGAATACGTTGATGAAAGAGTTTGAGGGCATACTCCAGAACAACCCTCAAGTGAAGAATCTTGATGCTGTCGTTGGTTTCCTTCGTGCGTCGGGCTATTTTGCTTTGCGTCCCTTTCTTGACGGAATCAATAAAGTGCGCATTCTGATTGGTATTGATGTTGACAAGTACATTGCACGTGCTCATCAGAAAGGCGAACTCTTTTTTGGAGCAGAGGAGGAAGTAAAGGAAGAATGTCTAAGACTACTTAAAGAAGATATTGAGAAGTCTCACTACACCAAGATAATTGAAGATGGTATGCTTCAGATGGTGCAGGACTTGATAGACGGCAAATTAGAACTTCGTGCACATCCGTCAAAGAAGATTCATGCTAAATTTTATATTCTCTATCCAGATAATTTCAATCAACACACTTTTGGTGCTGCGATTACTGGTAGTAGCAATCTTAGCGGCAATGGTCTTGGACTTGGTGATGACAAGCAATATGAGTTTAATGTAAAACTGACTCAATATGAGGATGTCGCATTTGCCAAGAACGAGTTTGAACTTTTGTGGGAAGAGGCCAAGAATGTACCCATCAATGCAGAGGACTATCAAGCCACACTCGACAAGACCTATTTGAAAGGCGATGTCACCCCTTACGAGTTATACATTAAAATGCTGATGGAATACTTCAGCGACCGCGTGCTGGCCATTGACCAAGATGATCCTTTCGATATGCCTGAAGGCTATAGCAAGTTTGACTATCAGGCAGATGCCGTAATAGAAGGCTATCAGAAGCTGATGCGTTACGATGGTTTCTTCCTGGCTGATGTAGTAGGTCTTGGCAAGACGGTGATTGCGACGATGATTGCCAAGAAGTTCTTGATAGAGAACGGCCTGGAGCACACCAAAATCCTCGTAGTTTATCCGCCAGCCGTTGAACAGAACTGGAAGACTACGTTTAAGGATTTCGGAATCGATAAATATACCCGTTTTGTAAGCAACGGCAGTCTCGCAAAAGTGCTTGACGAAGACAACTACGATTACTGGAATGCTGACGAATACGACTTGGTTCTGGTTGACGAGGCCCATAAGTTCCGCAATCATACCACAGGCGCTTTCAATCAGTTGCAGGAAATCTGCAAGATGCCTCGCCTTGAAACAGGCTATATTCCGGGCTATAAGAAAAAGGTGATGCTGATTTCAGCAACACCAATGAATAATACACCAGCGGATATCTACTACCAGATACTGATGTTCCAAGATCCGCGTCATTGCACGATTGATGGCGTGCCCAATCTCACAGCCTTCTTCTCACCTTTGGTGGTGGAGTTCCGTAAGTTCCGCAAGCAGGAGAACTTCGACCTGAAAGAGTTTAAGAAACTGGCCGAGAAAGTGCGCGATAGGGTCATAAAGCCTCTGACCGTTCGCCGTACAAGAACCGACATCGAGAACATCGCGCGATATAATAAAGATGTGAACGGATTCCCCAAAGTTGACAAGCCCATCAAGAAGGAATATGAATTGAACGACCACTTGGCCAACCTCTTTGAAAAGGCGATGCACATTCTTGACAAGGAACTGACCTACGCCCGTTATCAAGCCATCGCCTATCTGAAACCCGATGCTGCCCCAGGACTCTACGACAATGCGGAGGTTATCAGCCGCAGTTTGGCAGGCATCCGCAAAAACGGCTTGGTAAAGCGTTTGGAAAGCAGTTTCTATGCCTTCTGCAAATCGCTGAAAGCCTTCCGTCAGGCCAACGAAAACATGATAGACATGTGGGAGAATGATAAGATATTCATTGCCCCCGACTTGGACATCAATGCGCTGATAGAGGCTGGCTACAGCGAGGAGGAGATTGAGCAGAAGATGAACGAGAAGGCAGAGGTGAATCCCAAGAATGCCTCCTTCCAGAGAAAAGACTTCGATGAGGATTATATCGAGCAACTGAGACACGACCAAGCGTTGCTTGACGATATGTGGCTGGAGTGGGAATATATCGATGACGATGACGACTCGAAGTTTGCCAAGTTCGAAGACTTGCTGAAGCATGAGCTATTCAAGAAGGAACGTAACCCAGAAGGAAAGATTGTGGTGTTCTCAGAATCCGTTGATACCGTTGAATATCTGCAGCGCCGCATTAATCGCCCAGACGTATTGGTGATTTCCTCACAGAACCGCAGCCAGCTGTTCAAGACCATCCGCGAGAACTTTGATGCCAACTGGAAACAGA
This sequence comes from Prevotella sp. E9-3, assembly GCF_022024015.1. NCBI lineage: Bacteria > Pseudomonadati > Bacteroidota > Bacteroidia > Bacteroidales > Prevotellaceae > Prevotella > Prevotella sp. E9-3. The sequence goes on along the minus strand of NZ_CP091786.1, from coordinate 3,354,497 downwards.
AGAAGAATGACTATAACATTATCCTGACAACAGATGTGTTGGCGGAAGGTGTCAACCTACATCGCTCAAACATCATCATCAACTATGACACGCCTTGGAACGCTACACGACTGATGCAGCGCATAGGTCGTGTGAATCGTATCGGTTCTACGGCAGGCATCATCTATAACTACGTATTCTACCCATCGCGTCAGGGTAATAAAGAAATCAAACTCAATCAGATAGCGTTGAGTAAGATTCAGACATTCCACACTACGTTTGGTGAAGACAATCAGATATATTCTACAGAAGAGATTATTGATCGCGACCTTGATAAGCTTTTCAAGGAAAGCATCAAGCGCGAACAGGAAGATCGCAACTTGGAACTGCCTTTCTATGAAGAATTGCGAGCACTCTATCAGCAGAATCGCAAAGAGTATAAGCGCATTGAAAGGTTGTCGCTTCGCAGTCGTACAGGCCGTGAACCTCGCGAGTTAGAAGGGGTAACTTTGTCAGGTGACTCATTGGTATTCCTCAAAACAAACTTCCGCAAACTGTTCTATCTGGTGAACGACCAGCAGACACGAGAGTTGTCTGTGCTCGATGCACTCAACTATTTCAAGGCCAAACCGGAAGAGAAAGCCGTTCCTCGTATCCCACAACATCATGAGCATGTTGACAAAGCCCTGAAGAAATTCAATAAAACCAAGGAACAGGAACTGCACGAGGAAGAATCGAATCAAAGCCAACGTAGCAATCTTGGTGCTCAGGTTACGACGGCTGTCAGCCTGCTAAACAGCATGCTGCCCCATATAGATGATGGCGACACTCGCCTGAAGATTATTCAACTGAAAGAGTTGACTGAAAGAGGCACCATCACCTATATTGCCAAGCGCTTGCAACGTATTCAGAAGGACTTGCAGCGTCAAGGTGGTAGCAAAGCGAAACTGACCTTTGAGGATGCGCTAAAACAAGTGCTCGACATGGCCAACAAATACAATACCTATTATCGCGAGAGTCAGCATGCAGAAGAGGAATCGGCTGCTGTCATCATACTATCAGAATCTTTTAAAGACTAATGTCCTATGAACTATAAAGAAGTCATCGAATCGAGATACAATCGTCAGAACTGGCAATTGCTGTTACATGACATTTTTGGCAATAAGATAAAATTCTGGAATACGCCATCAACGATTCTTACCAGTAGTCAGTTTGCCAAACAGGCACTTTGGCTGGGTACCATCACATTGAGCGACAACCAGACTATCAGCATCTACGAAGTCGAACTTTCTGATAGCGTAGATATTGAACGCAATCGAAGAGGTATCCGCGATATGTTGCTGACTGATTGGCGAAACAATGGCAATGCTGGAGCCTTTATGTTCTGCTATCGCAAGAACGAGAGTGTGCTTCGATTCTCTTACGTTAGTGAAGCCTGGACGTTTGCCGATGATGGCAGCTACCAGAAAGAATCCACCGATGCCAAACGCTTCACTTATTTGCTTGGTGAGGGGCATCGTAGCCGCACCGCCATTCAGCAGTTTGAGAAACTGCGCGACAGTAGTCTTACGTTGAAGGATTTGACCAAAGCCTTCTCTGTAGATGCTGTCAGCGATATGTTCTTCAAGGGTTATAAGCAGCAGTACGAAGATATCATCTTCTTTATTACTGGTAAGCGGATGGTGAAGGTTGCCAACAAGTGGGAAGAACGTCAAGAAGGAAAGCCTAATGCGTATATCATGCAGCAGTTTGCCAAGTTTGACAATCAAGAGAAAGCGATTCGTGACTATGTAAAGAAACTGATGGGACGACTTGTATTCCTCCAGTTCCTTCAGAAGAAAGGCTGGCTGGGTGTGCCTGCTGGTGCAGAATGGGGTACGGGTGATGCGGAGTTCATACAGAACCTCTTTGCTCAGACAGCAGATAAAGACCACTTTATCGATAACGTTTTAGAGGCGCTTTTCAACGATCTCAATAGCGAGGATGAAAAACAACTTCCACAATATCGTACACCCTATCTTAATGGTGGCCTCTTCGAGCGCGATGTCCAAGATGAAACCAACTTTCCTCTTCCAGGCAAGTATATGAAGCAGATGTTGGACTTCTTCAGTAGTTACAACTTTACCATTGATGAGAACGATCCTGATGATGCTGAAGTAGGCGTTGACCCAGAGATGCTTGGCAGAATCTTTGAGAACCTGCTCGAAGACAACAAAGATAAAGGTGCATTCTATACGCCTAAGGAGATTGTAAGTTATATGTGCCGTGAGTCTTTGATAGCCTATCTTCAGACAAACATAGAAGATGAGGCAACGAAGGAGGCTCTTCGTCAGTTTGTAACCACTCATGATGTCAAAGCTCTTGGAACTAACGACAAATTCCGTCAGCAAGTGGATGAGGCTCTGAAGAATGTCAAGATATGCGACCCTGCTATTGGCTCTGGAGCATTCCCAATGGGCTTGCTGAAAGAACTCTTCCTTTGCCGTACAGCCCTTGAAGGAATTACACAAAGCAAAGCAGCAGAAATCAAGAAGCATATCATTCAGCAAAACATTTATGGAGTTGATATCGAGCGTGGTGCTGTTGACATCGCCCGCCTCCGCTTCTGGCTCTCTCTCATTGTTGACGAAGAAACGCCACAAGCTCTGCCCAACCTCGACTTCAAGATTATGCAGGGTAACTCGCTGTTGGAGCAGTACAAGGGTGTTGACCTATCTGCAATGACTGCGTCAAAATGGAATAAGACAGATTCATTGCTAATATTTGATAATATGCTTGATTTTTATAGGCAAGAATTGCGAAAAATGATACATCAATATTATGATTGCACAAACCATAATGCAAAAGTATCGCTCAAACGAGCCATTATTGATAATGTAAAAAAGCAAATGAAAGAACAACATATAGATTTAAGCACAATAGACTTGAATTTAGATGGAAATAGTCAGTTCTTCCTATGGCATACATGGTTTTACGATGTTTTCTCACAGGGTGGTTTTGATATAACGATAGGTAATCCCCCCTATGGTGCCAAAACTACTTTATATGAAAAAAGTGCTTTTAAAAAGATTTATAATTCTGCAAAGACTATTGCTGGCAAGCAGAAAGGCTCTACTGATACGTTCAGCATCTTTATTGATTTTGGATATCAGTCAATAAAGATACATGGTGTGTCAATGTTTATTGTTCCATTAAGCATAACTGCGTCTGATGCGATGTCTGGGTTACACAAATTGTTAATAGATAATTGTAAGGAAATATGTGTAAGCTCCTATGGTGATCGACCCAAACGTATTTTTGAGAGTGCCGAACAACAAGTCTCAATCATTGGATTTAGAAAAACAGGAACTACATGTAGACAATTAATGTCAACACCTATTAATAAAAGGTATTCCGATGAATCTCTTTGGGTTTTGCTTGGAAATTTGAAATTTATTAATGTGTTGAAATATGTTCGTAACGGTAGAATACCCAAAGTTGGAGATAGTATTGAACTTAATATATTAGAAAAGCTTCATTTGGTTAAGACTGAATTGAGTGGACTATATTACAAGAATAGTACTCCAATTTATTACAGGAAAGCAGGTGGCAGGTATTATAAAGTCATAATGAAAGAACCTACTCATTCTGCTGCTGAAGGAAACATAAGTGTTCCCCAAAAATACGCTAACCTTGTTGGCGCAAGCTTATCTAGTAATCTATTCTATTGGTTCTGGCTTATACATTCTGACTGGCATAATTTAAGGACATCAGAATTGGCAATGTTTCCAATCCCGTATCAGTCTTATACAGATAGGGATTTGGAAGAAATAGGTAATTTATATGACTCATATTTAAAAGATTTACAAAAGAATAGTAAAACCATGAAATCAGGACTGAGATGTTTTTATGCTCGAAAATCAAAATCCTGTATTGATAAAATTGATAAGTTTATAGGCAAGAAATACGGTTTGACAGATAATGAAATTGAATACATCATTAATTATGATATAAGATACAGAAATTCTGACGAATAACTACTATATTATGACCAAACTTGAAAAACTATACAGCATCATAGAAAACTCTCGCGAAGTGGGGGTGAAGCTGAGCAAGGATTTCCTTCAGTATAATCATGGGTACGGTTCTCTTGATCATTTTGACAGGACAAGATGCGCGGGGCAGATGAGTGGCATCTGAAGTCTGATGGAAGATAAATGAGGGCTGATGGAAGAAGGATGAATAAAAAAGTCGCTCCAAAATTTGGAGGTAATAAAATAATTACCTATCTTTGCGGAATATGGAGAAGATTGAGAAGATTTGGCTGACTGACGATGCGGTTTGGATTAGGGCTGCTGACGGACGTGAGGCATGCGAAAAGTTTAATGACTATCCTCGTCTAAGATATGCAACCAAAGAACAACGTGCAAATTATGAAGCTGATGAGTACGGACTGCATTGGGAGGACATCGATGAAGACTTGAGTTTTGAAGGGTTCTTTGATAAGCGGGAGACGACGCAACTCTACAAAGTCTTTATGGCTCACCCAGAGTTGAATGTCTCTGCTATTGCACGCCGTTTGGGAATTTCTCAGAGTCTAATGGCGCAGTATATCAGTGGTAAGAAGAAGGCTAGTGAAGCAAGGGTCACGATGATTCTTGATACAGTACGCGAAATAGGCCAGGAATTGATAGCGGTATAATTGACCGCATCGTCTATCAGCTCTAAGGCCTGACGGAGCCATCAAGGGACTGGTACCTATTTCACCCTATTGCATAACAAAAGTAGAAGAATAAAAAGTTTCTCCAAGATTTGGAACTTTCAGGAAAAGTTCCTAAATTTGCACTTGGATGAGAGTTCTTGCTTCGGCAAGCGTCTTGGCTAACCAAGCCGAGCGGCATATAGGCGCGATAACATCAAGCTCCGCAACCGTCGATTTATAAAGCCGTTGGTCGAGTACCTACGGCTTTAATTCATTTATGATGGTCTGTCTTCAAAAACACTGGCTTACATCTGATTAGCAATCTCCAAGTTGCGCTTCATGTACTGCGCAAATTCGCTCGAGCTTATCGGCGATTGCTGCGATGCTGCTATTTTCCGCATCTTGCGCTCTGTTGCTTCTTTGTGGAACTGGTTGAGAAATATCATAACTTGAAAGTAGAAACAAATACTGTTTTGCTAAGAAGATCACTGGGAAACAGGGTAAGCTTGTTGCTGCTAAGATACACTCTTCTGCTGGTCTTCATTAGCCCAGCGCTCAGCTACTCTACGTTCCCATTCGCGTTTGATCTCCAACGAATGATTCCATCGACGTAAAGCCTCTTCGTGTGTAATCTTTTTAATACTCATAAAGGTAATCCATTTGATTTCAATTGCAAAATTAAGAATAGTTTTCGAATAAACAAAAAAGATGAGCGTTTGAATGAAGCCATGGAATGGATTACACTCTCTGGCAAGTCCCTCTTTTGCTTCAGGAGCATAGGTAATGGCGTATTTCATCAGAGTGAGTTTAACCAAGCGTTCATGTCATCTTTGTTCGTAAAGGTGGTGCCTTTACCATCTGCAATATCCTTCTCTGCACGCTCAATCTTTGCGAAGAATTCTTCTTTCGTCATCAAAGAGGAATCTTCCTTCTCTGTCGCCAATTTGCGCAGGTATTTGGCTGCTCGTTTCAGCAGGTTCTCATCTTCAGCAATAATGCTCATATTGCGAAGAATCTCGGCAAGCATTTGTGTCGCAGTCATAGTCGCATTATTATCTGCTGCAAAATTAAGAATAGTTTCCGAATAAACAAAAAAACAAGATAGAATGAAGATCTCGGGCTTATTCTGCTGTGACCAATACGGTGGCGTAGGCAGAGATGCCTTCTTCGCGACCGGTGAAACCGAGTTTCTCGGTGGTGGAATATCATCCATCTTGGATTGAAGGTTGAGGAAGGTAAACCAGAATAATCTAATATTATTGCAAAATACTAAGGAACTCGACTTCATCATTCGCTCGGTCTGCCGCTTCGCTCGTCGAAGAACTACGACATCAAGTATCGTATGGGTGATGAACTAAATAATAAAAGATGTAGGAAAAAGAGCGTAAAGTAAAAAGATATTCGTACTTTTGCAGCAACCAATTATGGATATAAAAAAACCCGGATTCATCACCAGCATCTAATATCTGGGAGAGGAACTACCGGGACTGCGTTGCAAAGCTACAAATAATTATGGAAATAAACAAGAATTTCTTTGAAAAAGTTTTCTCAACGAAACGAATGGAGCGATATTTTGCTCTCTATCCTAATGACGAGGCTCGTGCCATTAAGCATTATGAATGCAATTTGATGTTGTCAGAATCATTATACACAAGCTTGTCAGTATTGGAAGTAACGTTGAGGAATGCACTATGTCGTGAATTGGAGACTATGACAGGACGAGAAGACTGGTATGCCATATTCCCTTCAACGCCAGGATTACGCAGCCTAAACAAATATATAACAGAAGCAGCACAGCATATTTCTGCGCGACACGAACAAATAACACCCTCAAAAATTGTGGCTGAACTTACTTTGGGCTTCTGGGTGTCATTGCTGAATAGCGAATACGAACGTACTCTATGGCAAGCACTTCGTCGTGCTTTCCCATATATGCCACGGCAGGAGCGAAAACGACGTAACGTTTCTGCACCACTTAACCTGTTCAGGCGTTTCCGTAACCGAATCTTTCATAATGAGTCCATTTGTTGGAATTTGAATCGAGTAGAGGAAATACATGCTGAAATTTTGAAGGTAATTGGATGGATGAATAGCGACTTGCCTGAATGGGTTAGAGAGCAAGAACATTTTAGTCACGTTTGTCGTGAAATCCGAAACCAAATGGAATGGAAATAGTGGAATATGTGACAAGTACCAGACATCTGTCGTATCCGACGACATTAAGTATCGTATGGGTGATGAGTTGGGTAGCCAAGAATAATTATTTTTTTTCTTCAAAAAGACGATATTTTACGTCAAAATGATGTCAGAATGAAATATGTTGCTTATATTTGCAGCGTGAAACGATTAAAACGACAAAGATTATGGCACAAGTATCAATGACCGTAAGGATGGACGCACAGCTGAAACAGAACTTCGACGCACTATGTGCACGTATGGGCATGAGTGTAAATGCTGCTATCAACATCTTCGCGAATGCCGTAGTAAGGACACGAAGCATTCCTTTCAAGATAAGTGCAAATCTCCCAGAAGTAGAAGACCAAGCTTTAAGAGAATTCCGTGAATTCAAGAAAATGGTTGCTGCCAGTGACAGACCAGAACTCACACTCGACGAAATCAACGAGGAAATACGATTAGCGCGTGAAGAAATTGTTGCACGTGAAAAGGCAACGTTATGATTAAAGCAGTTATAGATACAAATGTAATTTTCATCAGAGTGAGTTTAACCAAGCGTTCATATCATCTTTGTTCGTAAAGGTGGTGCCTTTACCATCTGCAATATCCTTCTCGGCACGCTCAATCTTTGCGAAGAATTCTTCTTTCGTCATCAAAGAGGAATCCTTCTTCTCTGTCGCCAACTTACGCAGGTATTTGGCTGCTCGTTTCAGCAGGTTTTCATCTTCAGCAATGATGCTCATATTGCGAAGAATCTCGGCAAGCATTTGTGTCGCAGTCATAGTCGCATTATTATCTGCTGCAAAATTAAGAATAGTTTCCGAATAAACAAAAAAACAAGATAGAATGAAGATCTCGGGTTTATTCTGCTGTGACCAATACGGTGGCGTAGGCAGAGATGCCTTCTTCGCGACCGGTGAAACCAAGTTTCTCGGTGGTGGTAGCCTTGATGGAGATGTCATCGATGTCGCAGCCGATGATCTTGGCCATGCACTCTTTCATGGCTGGGATATGAGGGTTCATCTTTGGACGCTCGGCACAGATGGTGGCATCGATGTTTCCCAGTTTGTAGCCTTTCGTAGCTATCAGCTCGATGGTCTTCTTCAGGATAATCTTACTGTCCATGCCATCGGTCTCGGCAGAGGTGTCGGGGAAATGATAGCCTATGTCGCGCATGTTGGCTGCACCCAGCAGTGCATCGCAGATGGCATGAATCAATACATCGGCATCGCTATGGCCTAAAAGTCCAAGTTTGTGGTCAATCTTGATGCCGCCCATCCAGAGATCGCGTCCTTCTACTAACTGATGGACGTCGAATCCAAAGCCTACTCTTATTTTCATTTAAACAGGTCTTTAATGCCGTCCATATCGAAGGCAAGGGTGAAACGAAGTGTTTGGTCGAGAGGGTTAGACTGTGCTGTAGAGATGACGTAGCCTACATCGAGTGAGAATACATTCATACGGAAGCCGCCGCCTACAGTGAAGTACTTACGGTTGCCCTTTGATTCTGACTCGTGGTGATAACCGGCGCGGAGTGAGAACTGATCGTGATACACATATTCGGCACCTACGCTCCACTGTATCTCTTCCATCTCTTCCTTGAAACCGCCAGGAGCATCACTAAAGCTCTTGAAAATACCGGATATGCTGCTCACATCGGAATATTCACGTCGAACACGGTCCTGATAGTCACTGTTGTTCTCATCTACTCCCTGAACAGGAACGGTGGGAACCAGCAGCTTGTTGGCATCGGCAGCTATGGAGAAACGGTTCCACTCATCTACAGGAACCATCAGCGATGCACCTAAACGAAGGTTGGCAGGAATGAACTGGCTTTCTTCATCGCCATAATAGGAAATCTTGCTACCAATGTTGGTGGTGGTGAGACCGAGACCTAACTGGCATTCGCGATTGCCCATCATTATATAGTTGTTATAATAGAAGGCAATGTCGGCAGCAAAGGCAGAGGCCGGTTTTGAGTCTTCGCTGTAGTCATAGCGCAGGTCGGAATAGATCCAACGCAGACCGACACCAAACGAGAAGGTCTCACTGAGCATCATAGAATAGGCGGCATCGAGCGACATCTCATAGGGCTTTACTGTCATTGAGGCATCTTCGCCATTGATGTCGGTATATACTTCACCTAAAGAGAAATAGCGCAGTGAGCCTGACAGCGCACCACGATCGCCAATGCGATAGTAACCGGCTACATAGGCCAGGTCGATATCGTTTACCAGTTGGCGGAGCCAGGGGGTGTAGTTGAGTGCGATACCTGCACGACTGATGCAGAAGGGATATTTTGCCAGGTTCCATGCCTGTGAGTTGACATCGGGGTCGGTGGCACAACCTACATCGCCCATACCCGCAGCACGGGCGTCAGGCGCAATGGTCTGAGAGATGACAGCGTGTTCAACGGGATTGAACGTGCTGGTCTTGTAGTCGTCAGCATAGACCAGCTGGGCAAAGAAAACCACAGCAATGGTCAGAAAGAGTTTGGATATTGTTTTCATTATCTTTATTAACGTGCAAAGATGCAGAATTATTATTTTGTGATGATCAGCTTTTGGGCTTGTGTGGCCTCTTGGCTGCCATTTGAACTAATGCGCACTCTATAAAGATAGACACCTGGGCGTAGTCTGCCACCATGGCTACCGGTGAGATTCCAGTCTATGGCATAGGTGTCGTCGGTAGATACACCCGATTCTGTCTTTGTCCAAAGAATGCGTCCTGAGGTGTCGAAAATCTCAAGTGTGACATCCATCTGACTGCCTGTGCGGTCGTGACTGATAAGGAAACGGGTTGTGCTGTTGGCCGGATTGCGAGTGCAGACAATGTTCAGCAATACGGGCTTGAGTTTTGAATTGACACTGAACGACAGTTCGGCAGTAGATGAGTTGTTCAATACGTCCCAGGCACGGAACAACAGTTTGTGATTGCCATCTTCAAGCTCTGGCAGGCTATAGCCAACGGTACCACTGCTGTAGTCGCCGAAATCATATCTGAAATAGTTGTTCAGGATATAGGTGCGCGACAAGTCACCATCGATAATCAGTTCCAGGTCGTGACCGATTCCGCTACCGGCAGCATTGATGCCGTCGTTGTCGCTCAGTTCGGCATAGAAATAGGGGGTGCTGTTTACTTCACCGCCATTGACAAACGAGCGTGAGTTCAGGTAACAGTAGATATTTGGACCAATGCCGTCATTGGCTTTTTCTTCTGTTCCACTCATGATGAAGCCTTCCTGTCGGCCGTTGGCCAGAAGTTTCTTGGTGTTGTTGACAGCATATACCAGCATGCGCCCGCTGTTTTCGCTATAGCTGATGTCACGGGGTACGGCAAAGGTGAACTTGAAACGTCCGTTTGCCACGCTGTCGCTACCGTTGTAGATGGTGCTGGGACGGTCCAGGTAGGTCATGGCTATTTCTTCACCATTGTTTCTCTTACAAACGATTTTCTCTTCCACATCACTAACGGTGATGGTGGCAACGCCATTGAAGTCTTCATGCCCGTCAATGTGTCCGCTGATGGTCACCAGTGAGCCGGAACTGAGTTTCTGCTCTGGGGCTGATACCGGCTGTCCGTTGATGCTGTCAACCACTGCTTTCAGGGTGGGGAAGGCCAGTGCCAGTGCAGGATCGCCCAGAAGAGAGTAGTTTATCTTGTTGATCGTGGTGTCGTATTTAGAACTGATCAGTTCGTTTTTAGTGAGACGGTTGGCCTCACCGATGGTGACACGCTTGCCTGTTATGCTGTCGATAGTGAGTACGTGCTTCATGAAAATGCGGTTGATAATCCTGTTTTTGTCGAGGAATACCGTACGCGACGTTCCGTAGAAAGCAATAGCTCCGCCTTTCGGGTTCATAAGGGCTGTTTCACCGATATTGCTTACCTGTCCGTCGAAGGGTGCGATATCGCAGGAGGCGGTGAGCCAGAAAGGCAGTCGCATAGATGTGGTCTCGGCGAAATCGTTCAGTTTGAGTACCTGCTCGTGCGACATGCAGTAGGCTGCACCATGACCGCTATAGTTCATGATCAATGCACCGTCGCGCATCTGCTGCTTCAGTAGTCGGGTAACATCGGGATAGCCATTGCCTGTGGCGGATACAACACGATTGTAGGCATCCCAATAGACTTTCTTGATGTTGAATGACGGATGCATACTTCTTGTCAGTTCGGCAGCCTCTTCAGCACATTCCATGTGTTGGTTGTTATCGCCGTCATCACCCATGAAGCAAAGGGTGTTCTGCCAAGCTCCGGCATACTCGTTGGTGGCATAGCTGATGATCTTGTTGACAACGATTTCTGCCTCAGCAGCCGAACGGGCAGGAATACGGCCTACTGCCATATCGGGCTTGCCCATATAATTGTCTATCCGTTCGTTGTCATCGAGCAGACAGAAGAAATCATCACTTACATAGCAGTAAACCTCACTGAAGGAGTTCTCACTCTCATAGCAGAGCAGGAAATCTTCGGGTACGGTAGATTTCCAGTCACTGATCAGCATTCGGTTGTCCCAGGCACAATCGCCCATCAGCAGCAGGAATCGGGGCATGTCGGCATCGCTGTCCGCACGGTCGTAGAGCATTTTAAGATAGCGGCGGTAGGCGGTGGCATCAGGTGTTCCGCTGGAGAACTCGTTGTAAAGTTCGTTGACGGGAATGATTCTTACGCGAAGACCATCGTTCTGTTCATGGAAAGTCTTGAGCCGTTCTGCCTGTTCTTTTAGTTTATTGCTTTCTGGAATCAGAATGACCATATCGGTAGCTTTGTCGGCATGGCGGTCCTGATTGGTAATCTCGTTCTCAAATGTTGGTTCGGGAATTGAAGCCATATCGGGCATAGAACGAGGCGAAGTGTAGATAACGGTGATATTGTCAAGACGCATATTGGTGTTTGTACCCGCAGTCTTGGTGATCGTTATGGTGTTTTCGCCTTTGTTTACGCTTGTGCTATTGAATTTCCAGGTGTAGCTGGCCACATAGCTGTGGGTGGACTTCGTGAAATAGCTCACTCCCTGACTTACCGTAGTGGCATTGACAACAATAGAACCGATGTTAGTGCCGTTGACGGCTACATTGGCAGAGCAATAGCCGTTGTAGGTCATTGTGACGTTTATGGATGCTACATCCTCATGAGAAGTAAAGGTATAGCTGTTGCCACTCGTACTGATGGTTGCTTTCTCGTAGAGGTTGCGTCCACCATGATACCAGGCAAACTCTTCGGGCTCTATGATAGAGTGATAGTTGTTGGGGTGGTCAGTGAAATTAGTGCGGAACTGTTCCTCGTCAATAGTCAGGGGATTATTGTCGTTCTCTGTCAGGAAATAGTATCCTTTTGTCGAATAGTTGTTACGCTGTCGTTGGATGTCTTTTGCTGTTCCCCAGTTTACTGGACCTACGGCAAAGAACAGTCGGTGACCATCGATGGTACAGGTGGGAACTTCCTGTAGGTCGTCGGTCGTGGTGAGATAGTCTTGTGTGAGCACTTCAGGTTGTAGTCCGCCGCCATAGCCATAGACCTTTACTTTAGAAAGGTCAGAGAAACCAGCCTGTTGAATCAGACTGTTGGTAAGCTGATAAACGCCTGTTTCCGGAATACTGATTCTTACCCATCGGCCGCTTGCCAATACAGAGTGGTCTGCATACCGCCCGTTGGCTGTGCTGGCACGGCGTGGTGCAAGATTCTTGCTGACGGGCTTGCCGTGGAGGGCAAGTTTGAAACTAACCAGTTTCTGAAGTTTTCCTTCACGCTCTACAAGAGGAATGAACGATACGCACAGTTTACCTTTCTTACGGTCCACTGCTAGATACTGGCTGACGGCCGGCAGTTCTGGCAGTTTCTCGTTGCTGATATGATGATAGCGCATCACGTCGGTAGGCGTCATGTCGATGAATTCAGGATATTCTATAGCCACTTCATAAGTAGAGTCGGCATAGTTGGTCCCCAGGTCGAACTGGTGGTTGAACACAGGCAATAGTGTGTCAATCTTGACATCGCTTGCTGTCAGGTTGAAGAACTCTTGTGCCGAAATATTTGTGAGGGCACATAGAAGGGCTATAAAGATCAAGGCGTACTGTTTCATATCGATATAATAACGGAATAATATATATATTATTGTGTTTGGTTAAAAAAGCGAAAGATGCATAATGTGCATGGGGATTTTTGTGTACCTTTGCCGTCAATGTATAGTAATTTCTCCCTTTCACTATTGGAGTGGTATCAGCAGAACGGTCGCGAACTGCCTTGGCGGTCCACCCGTGATCCCTATGCTATTTGGCTGAGTGAGATAATCCTCCAGCAGACACGTGTGCAGCAGGGATGGGCCTATTGGGAACGTTTCATGGAGCGTTGGCCCACTGTTGAGCAACTGGCTGCGGCCAGTGAGGATGAGGTGTTGAGGCTTTGGCAGGGACTTGGCTATTATTCCAGAGCCCGAAATCTTCATACTGCAGCCCGGCAAATCGTTGAAATGGGCGGCTTTCCCGCTTCTTACGAACAGATTCGTTCTTTGAAAGGGGTTGGCGACTATACTGCAGCAGCGATAGCTTCGCTGGCCTTCAATCTTCCAGAGGCTGTGGTAGATGGTAATGTCTATCGCGTATTGTCAAGGCATTTCGGCATTGATACTCCTATTAATACCACACAAGGAAAGAAAGAGTTTACAGCCTTGGCCCGTCAACTGCTTCCCGCTCCAAAGGCAGCCGCTTACAATCAAGCCATCATGGATTTCGGAGCTATTCAATGTACGCCCCAGTCGCCCCGTTGTGATCAATGTCCGTTGCAGGAATCGTGTGTGGCTTTCCGAGAGGGGAGGGTAGAAATGCTGCCTGTGAAATTGCGAAAACTGGAAGTGAAAGAGCGCCGCCTCGCGTACGTATATATAAGGTGTAATGGCGAAACGGCTATTCGTCGGCGTGGAGCTGGTGATATTTGGCAAGGACTATGGGAATTTCTGCTGGTGAAAGATGATCTCGCTCAAGTATCTGTGAAGGATGAGCCTTCTAATATATCTGTGAAAGAAAAGCCTTCTCAAACATCTGTGGAGGTAGTGGGTGCTCAGGCATCGGCAATAACTTCTCAATTCTCTGATTTATTGAAAGATGCACTGCCTGTGGTGAAAGGCTTCCGTCATGTGCTGACTCATCGTGTTCTGCTTTGCGATTTCTATCTGTTGCAGGCCGAAGAAAAGCCTTTGCTGCCCGAAGAATATATTTGGGTGCGAGAGGATGAGCTGGACCGTTATGCCTTGCCAAGAATGATTGAACTGTTACTGAAAAAACTTCCTTGATAGACATAAAAAAGGCGCGCTTCAACAATGAAACGCGCTTTAGGGGTGTTCTTAGTATAAATTTAAGGATAAATAGGTTGGTTCAACTATTGCAAAGGTATATTATTTTTCTTGTTTACACAAATTATTTCTCCTTTTTTTCTGTTCTCACAGGCTAAATAATTTCCTTATAGCCTTGTTTGCTCATTTGTTCGATATATTCACTGGGTTGAATACCAAATTCTTTCTTGAAACAAGTGGCAAAATACTTCGGGTCCTTGAAGCCAACCCTATAGGCAAGATCGCTGACGCGAAGATCGTCTTCTTCTTGGACAATACGCTTGGCTTCTTTCATGCGGATGTCACGAATGAAGGAGGTTACGTTCATGCCGGTGATAGAGCGCAGCTTGTTGTAAAGGGTGGAAGCGCTTGCTCCCATCTCATTGGCAAAGGCATCACGGTCAAAGTCGGCATCGTTCAGGTGAGCATACACACAGTCGATAGATTTGCGGAGGAATTCCTCATCGGGGTTGGGAGCCGTTTGTGGCGTTTTCTGCCGGCTCTCCTCGATGGTTTGTGACTGGAACTCACTCTTTATTCGTTTTCTGTTCTCAATGATGTTGTTGATGCGCAACTCCAAATCACCTATCTTAAAGGGTTTGGTGATGTAGGCGTCGGCACCAATCTTTATGGCTTCTTTCACGTCATCGTCAGTAGTCTTGGCGGTGATGAGGATAATGGGCAGATGACGGAAGTTGGCTGACTCTTTGATGTGACGGGTCAGTTCAATACCGTTCATCTCGGGCATCATCACATCCGAGATAATCAGGTCCAGGTCTTCCTTTTGTATCACCTCTAAGGCCTCTTTACCGTTGCGGGCAGTAAATATTCTATACCGCTTGGATAAAAGTGTGCTCATCACCATCAGCAGCTCGTTGTTGTCTTCAACGATGAGCAGATGATAGTTGTCCTCGTCCGTAGCCTCTGGTGTTTCTTTCTGGTCGAAAATATCCTGGCGTGATATCAATTCCTCCAGATCGCTGATGTATGACAGGGGTTCGTTGGGAATCAGCTGGTTTACTTCGTCTCTCTGCGAGATGGCATACGCTTCCTTGTTGATTGGAATCCTGACTGTGAAGGTTGTGCCTTTCCCTTCCTTGCTCTGACATTTAATGGTACCTCTATGCAAGTAAACAAGATCGTGAGTGAGCGCAAGTCCCAGACCTGTTCCCATAGCGTGCATCTGTCGGTAGTCACCGTCGAAGAAAGGATGGAACAGTCTTTTCATTTTTTTTGCAGAAATACCGATTCCATCGTCTTCCACCTTTATTATAATAGAGTCGAAATTGACACTTGTATGAATGGTTAGTTTAACATGCCCCTCCTCATGTGTGTATTTTGCTGCATTCGACAGGAGGTTGTAGATAATTTTATCCAGTTTGTCAGGATCTATCCATCCCATCATGGATTTTGGCTCACACTCAATGGAGAAGTGAATATGTCGTTTGCTCATGAGTGGCTGAAGGCACAGTGCTGTTTGTGTGATGTGCTGAACAACATCGCCTCGCGAAACGAGCAAACGCAGTTCTCCTGCCTGCGATTTGCTGGTTTCAAGTATTTCCTGAAGCAGTCGCACCATGCGGTCGATGTTCAGTTCCATCAGTGCATAGTCCGACTTGAATCGTGGTTCCTGTTGTCTTATCTGTTCTACAGAAGCCGAAATAACAGTGAGTGGAGTAAGCAGTTCGTGGCCAATATTAGTGAAAATGCGCTCCATCTGTTCGCGGTTGCGTAGGCGCACACTTCTTAAATACAATTCTCTTGTAGTCCATACTAAAAGGGCTGCCAAGAGTACCGCTATTATTATAAATATGGTGTTAAGGGTTGAAAAAGGAATGTTGCTTAGCATTACTTTGTATATTTCTTGATTTGTTTTGTCGGTGCGAAGATAATAAAAATTAACCAAATAGGGAAATTTTTTGGTAAAAAACGTTCAATTGGCTCTAAAATCAGTGAAAAAATGTTCAAAAATCGTGATTTGAGCGATTTTTAAACCCTTTTTATCAAAAAATCGACACGCATTCATGGAAAATGTTGTATCTTTGCCATGCAAAAAGATTTTAATGGTTAAGGTTTATGGTTGATTAATTTAGTTTTAAAACGATAAAAGAGCTCCGCTGTGAAGCGTGGCTCTTTTAATTTTTTTATAAAAGTACCTGATACCGTTAATAATCGCTAATGAATTTTCCTTGTCTGCAAAAAGAATTGTACTTTTGAACCCACTAACTACTGTGGCCGTTTTTTTGTGCCTCTTATTGAATAATGTATAGAACAATAATCCTTAAATAAAGAAAGAATGAAAAAGATGATTTTTGCCTTCATGGCAGTTATTGCCCTGTGTGCTTGTAAGGGCGAGCGTGAGTATCTTGATTTCCGTGGTCTGTCTTTGGGTATGTCTGCCAAAGCAATGTGTGACTCGCTCCTGGAGCGTGGCTTTGCACTTGATTCTAACCTGACCGATAACTCCGTCTATGTGCTTTTCAATAATCAAGAGAACGCGCGCGTAGATATTACCATGCACAATGATACCATCAGCGACGTGCTGGAGAGCTACGAGGCTTCTTACAACGATTCTACCTTAGGCATTTATAATGCACGACATAAGGAGTTCACCGAGCTCTATGGATGGGCAAACATGAAACATGATGGCGATTTGCATAAGGAAGCCAATTTCCAGGTGGGCGACAAAGGCGGTTTGGAGCTGATTCTCCTCAACACCTATTCTCCTACAGTATCAGTTCGCTATTCTGTTGATCAGATAAAGTAATGGGCTTATTACAATTATAATATAGGATAAAAGAATACATCAAAATTGGAAATAAAAGAAAAATCCAAATTGGAATAAAAGAAAAATCCAATCAACGTGATGTTGATTGGATTTTCTTTGGTCGGGATTACTGGACTCGAACCAGCGACCTCGCGCCCCCCAGACGTGTGCGCTACCAACTGCGCTAAATCCCGATCCTTTAAATTGCAGTTTCCTGCATTTGCGGGTGCAAAGGTAGTGTATTTTTATGAAAGTGCCAAATATTTTTTCTTGTTTTTATCTTTTTTTATTCTTTTGGCCTTTCTCTTACTAATCTGTATAAAGTCAGGTCTTATTATTCAAACTCTTCCTCGTTGAAATCCTGGAAGAACTCTTCGTCTCCATCCATTTCTTTGAAGAAATCTTCTTCGCCTGTGTCTTGAACAGGCTTGTAGTTGTATTCCCTCCGTACAGGCGTGGTGCGCAATACAAAGTCGTTGGAATTGATCATAGGAATCACGAGTCCAAAGAATCCAACCGCACATCTTGCTCCTTCGTAGTGGAAGTTGTTGATGACGTACAGGGTAGAGTAGATAACGTGGTTATGATATTCCAAGCGGTTGTGCTTTTTGAAGGCTTTCAGAATTTCGGCATCTTCCGGAAGTTCAGAATTGCCAAAGATGTAGCCCAGGTTGGATACGGCATTGTCTATACCGTCCATATAGACACTGTCTGCCTGTCCTAAGCATTGGCCTATGTTGTCGTTCATCTGAGAGCGCATGTAGTTCTCAGAAGGACATGTGATGAAGGCAAGCAGTGCAATAAATCCAAGAATGAGGGCACAGACGAGTGTCTTTCCCAGGCATGTGTTCAGGAAAATGCTCAGAAGCGAATCTGTCTTTCTGTAGTTTCCGCGGTCAGACTGATACATAAGTTTAAATGTTTTTGTTGAGTGAGATGAGGTTCATGAACTCCTGGCGGGTCTTGGCCTGATTGAATGCGCCGCTGAAGTCGCTGGTGGTGGTAATGCTGTTTTGCTTTTCCACACCGCGCATCTGCATGCACATATGCTTGGCTTCGACCACCACCATCACGCCAAGGGGATGGAGGGTCTGTTCAATACACTCTTTAATTTGTAAGGTCATGCGTTCCTGCACCTGCAGGCGATGACTGAAGATATCTACTACACGGGCTATTTTGCTCAGTCCTGTGATGTAGCCGTTAGGGATGTAGGCCACATGCACCTTGCCATAAAAAGGCAGCATGTGGTGTTCGCATAGTGAGAAGAAATCAATGTCCTTTACGATGACCATCTGCGAGTAGTCCTCTTTGAACAGTGCGTCGGTAAGCACTTTGTGAGCATCCATCTCGTAGCCGCGTGTCAGTACCTGCATGGCTTTGGCCACACGCATAGGAGTCTTTTTCAAACCTTCACGGCTGGGGTCTTCGCCCAGCAGCTCTAAAACCCGCTTGTAGTGGGTGGCCAATTCGTCAAGGCCTTCTCTGAATTGTTCTTTCTCTGGAATGTACACTTCGAAATAATTACTGAATTAGTATAAACACTGAACTGTGATTCCGGTCAGTATTGCAACGTTATCTTTCCTTTTACGATGGTAGCTGCCGAATAGCCAAGTTTCTTCACTTCCTGTAGTGACTGGTGGGCTTCTTCGTAGGTGCGGTAATTGCCCATACGACAAATCCAGCGTGGGGAGTAGAAATGCACATAGACGGCTTCCAAGGGGAACAGCATTCTCAGCTGATTGCCTATCTGTTCTGCCTGTTGGCGGTCTTTGCGCGAGTTACCTCCGGCATAAACCTGTATGCGATAGCCGGTGGTTTTGTAGGAGTGACCGCTTTTCTGTGCGGTCGAGGTGGTGTCTGCAATATGCGTGTCGCCGGCACTGTGCTGTGCAGTGGCGCTGCTCTGGGCATCAACAGTTTTTGGGCGGTTGGTGTCCTGTTGCTTGGTTGTTGCAGGCGTTGTAGCGACTACGGTTGTTGCCTTCTTCTCAGAAGATTTCTGTGATGTAGCTTGAGTGACTATCTGCGGACCGTTTACCAGTTTGTCGATAGCCTCGTCGTGATGTACTGTCACAGTGGCCTCTCCCTTCGCCGTTTTCTGCAGACGCTGGGTAAAGGTCTGTGCACCAGCAGTAATACCGATGCACAAACCTATAAGCGTTGTTATGATGAATTGTTTCGTCATATTTTATTTCTTCCAAGCGTCGATGATGCCCTTGAAATCAGCGCACTTCAGTGAAGCACCACCGATGAGGCCACCGTCGATGTCGGGCTTGGCGAACAACTCAGGAGCGTTTGAAGCCTTGCAAGAACCACCGTAGAGGATAGTTGTGTCGTCGGCAACAGCCTGACCATACTTCTCGGCGATGATGCTGCGGATATAAGCGTGAATCTCTTCAGCCTGCTCAGCGGTAGCGGTCTTGCCAGTACCGATAGCCCAGATTGGCTCGTAGGCGATCACGATCTTGCGGAAGTCCTCTTCAGAGAGGTTGAATACTGAACCCTCGAGCTCGGCCTTTACTACCTCGTTCTGCTTGCCGGCCTCGCGCTCTGCCAGGCTCTCACCGATGCAGAAGATTACCTTCAGACCGTTCTTCTGAGCCAGCAGTACCTTCTCTTTCAGGATCTCGGGAGTCTCCTTGTAGTACTCACGACGCTCTGAGTGGCCCAGAATCACGTACTGAGCACCAGTGCTCTTTACCATCTCAGCGCTAACCTCGCCGGTGAAAGCGCCCTTCTCCTTGTCAGCGCAGTTCTCAGCACCCAGACCGATGATGTCCTGGTCGAGGAACTGTGCGATAGAAGCAAGGTGGATGAATGGAGTGCAGATTACTACACCACAGTTGGGCTTGTCAGCCTTCAGAGTCTCGTTCAGCTCCTTTGCAAGAGCAATACCGTCCTGGAGATTCATGTTCATCTTCCAGTTTCCTGCTACAATTTTCTTTCTCATTTTTTTCTTTTTATTATAAGGGTTAATAATAGTCAGTGTCCATGTGCGGTCGGCCACTACGAGGATGGTGAGTGGCAGCACAAACCACATTAGCAACTGGAGCATCTTGCCTGGTAGGCTGTCTTCCGGCATCTGTCCTATCTCCATCTCCTCCAGTTGAAGGGCAGTCTGTTCCTCTTCTATTACCGGCAGGTCGTTGTGGCTCCATTTTCTGATGATGACGCCGTCTTTCAGCAGCAGCAGACCGGGGTTACTGCGTATGATGGTCTTCAGCACCGTGCCGTCTGTCTGGCAGAAGTCATATTCTGCTCCCGTCATGTCGCGCCATCTGTTTATGGCTCGCTCGCCACTGGCAGTCATTCCGTAGAACGGATAGTTGTGCTCCTGGGCATATTCGTAGAGCTCGTTTAACAAGTCCAGTCGCGAGTCGTCGGCTCCTTCCAGATAGGGTGCTATCAACAGGAACACATAGCCCGAGTCGTTCAGCACCTCTTCGGTGATATCGCTCCCGTCGTCGGTCCGCTCTATGAAGAAGTCGGCATAGGGCGACTCTTCGCCTTCCATCATCTGTTGCCAGCCCTGTCTGAGGTCGGTTCCCACGTGGTAGGGACGGAAATCAAACAGTGGGAGGTAGTACAGGCATACCGTTGAGAGTCCTATGACAAACAGTGGTGTGTAGTTGATTACCAACCACTGATTGGCCTCTGTCACAAAGCGAAACATCTCTTTCGGCCAGCACATCACCACGATTGCGGCGCCCAGCAGTACTATATTCTTCAGTAGCGTCTGCCAATTGGTCAGCACTATTGCATCGCCAAAACATCCGCAGTCGCTGATAGGATTGGCCAGCGCCAGCCACAGCGTCAGTGGAGTCATCAGGGCCATCATGAGCACCATCATCTGCGATGTGAACCGCCGGCGAATGGCAAACAGCATGAAGATACCCAGGCAGAACTCTATAACGGCCATCAGTACCGATGCGCCCAACGTGGCTATTGAAGGCAGCAGTCCGCCCAAGTGCATAGCCTGCAGATAGTCTTCTATCTTATATTGCGTGCCCAGTGGGTCGATGGCCTTGGTAAAGCCGGAGAATATGAACACTGAGGCGAGCAGCAGTCGGCAGATGTTGACGGCTATTTTCTTCACCACGCTCTTACAGCTTGATCAGTGCGAACACCGAATAGTTGATGATGTCCATATAATTGGCGTCAATACCTTCGCTGACGAGTGTACCTTCTTTCAGGTCCTCCATCTCCTTGATGCGCTGAATTTTGGTCAGTATCAAGTCGGTATAACTGCTCACGCGCATGTCGCGCCACGCTTCGTCGTAGTCGTGGTTCTTGCGCTTCATCAGTTCCAATGCCTCGCGGGCGTGCTCGTCATATAGTTTCATTGCCTCCTGCGGTGTAATATCCACCGTGTCGGCACAGCCTTTCTCCAATTGTATCAGTCCTACAATGCCGTAGTTCACCAGTCCGATAAATTCAGGCCTTATGCCTTCGCCCACGAGCGAGAGGCCCGTTGTTTCCAACTGGCGTATGCGTTTTGCCTTGATGAATAACTGGTCGGTGAGCGAAGAAGGACGCAGAATGCGCCATGAAGCCCCATAGTCATGCAGCTTCTTCTCGAACAGCGAGCGGCATTCGGCCACGGCTTCTTCGAACTGAGCGTTTGTCTTCTCAAACTTATCCATAATTCTGTTTGGTAAGCGTCCTTTGGACGTTTACGGGTGCAAAGTTACGAAAAAAGGTTGTAAAGAACAACGGATTTTGGAAGATTAACGCAGAAAGCGCGTAAATAAAAGGCAAGACGGGGAATAATGGGGAATCAAAGGACGAAGGGAAAAAGCAACTTGATGCGGATTGGTGCAAGAGGTGGGGCTCTAAATCGTAACCTCATTTAGCCATCTCCTTCATCTTTGTAACAAAGTTGTTGAAGCTCGTCTGCAGTTCTTCGACGAGCGAAGCGGCAAGCCGATTACCTCGTAGGTGCTGCGCTCAATTGAAATTACTTCCATGTCTTGTTTAGTTTTTGAAATTTGCGGGCAAAGGTATACCATAATCTTCAGGCATGGAACAATTGAAAATTCTCTCTTATTTCGCACGAGTTTACGAGTGCAAAGGTACGACAATCCCCCGAAACTGCATTAACACAATTTTCGGGGGATTTTACCAAATTCGGAAAAAACAATCACGCTAGTATCGTTGGCGTTAGGCCCTACTCACCGACGGTAGCTTATTGGTTTTAGTACTTATGTTACATTCACTTGAGCGGACCACCGCCGTCGCTTGTGGGATTGCCCCAAAGCAGTTGCTGGTTGGTGCGTAGCCAGTTGCCCCATCCCGTCAGTTTGTGGAATGTGGTCTGCTCGTAGCCTTGGTCGAAATTGCACAGATGATTGGGAACAAAATAATCAACAAGAGGCAATTCGGCGGCATCTGCCGTGTAAAAGTTGTTGTTGGTCAGGCAGATGCTCAGTGTGTAGTGGTCCAGATGCTGTTCGTTCGTGTTGACGTCGGCATAGTGGACGAAGGCTTCGCTGAAGGCTTTGTCCAGATCGGCAGAGATGGCAGCCATTTCTGTGTCGCCAGTCTCTTTTGCCAACCAATGTGCATAGTCTGCCAGATCGACAAAGGGATTCACGTAGGTTAACAGGGAACGCTGATTGGGGGACAAGTAATCTAGAATGAGGGTATGGAACCGATACACCTCCTTGGTGGCCTTGTCGATGGCATCCTTCTGTGTGGGGTAGAGTGCAAGGAGCCTGTCTGCGAGGCGCTTGGCGGCACTGATAATGGCATCGAGCTTGGCGGTACGGATGAGTTTGTAGTCGCCGTTGTACCAGTACTCTGTCTTACTCCCATCGTCTTCGTCATTAAAACCGTGATAGGACTGTTCCCATTTCGGATGCACGCGCTCAAACATCTGTGCGATGGCATCCTCGGTATTCCCCTTCTCCAGCAGTCCGCGGACGTATTCCGTGAGCAGTTCGCCCTCGCTCACAAGCAGGTGTGCCGAGGCCACAATGTAGTCGGACAGGCCGCGCAGCTCGGTCAGCGTCTCCATGTTGCCCATCAGGCAGTTGTGGAAGAAGATGGTGTTCAGCCGGTTCAAGCCTGCGGAACGGATGGCGGTACTCAGTTCATACATATCCAGCTCTTCATGTTCATTCCACTCATCGCCAATGACCCCTCGGGTAGCAGGTGCAGCGGCGGGGGCTTTGTATTTGCCGGGGACATCGGCCATGGGGCTTAGTCCGCTGCCATGTCCCCAGATGCTGAACACATACTGCTCGGCAGGACACACCAGACTGCTGATCTGGATGAACGCGCTGACGGTCGTGGGGTCGCACAGTTTCAGTTCCTGGGCCTCCTTTTCATACCCCAGCGCCCGAAGTCCTCCGTTACGAATATTCTCCAGTTTGGTCGTGTCGTTCAGATCGAACCATACGATGTCACCCGGGTCGGCATACTTACCTGTAAAGTCTTTGCCATCCTCGGACTTTTCCTTGCCATATTTGTAGAAGCAGACCACACGGACGTTGTTGTGGTCCGTGAGCAGCGGCTGTATCTTCTCCCAGAAGCCATACTCAATAATCTTATCCATGGTGCCTCCCGCATTGCCATAGACAAAGACGGTGTAGCGGGCAGGCTGTGGCACATTGACCAGGTTTTCCTTCCTGTTCCACGCATCAAAGTCCTTAGCCTTTGCGTCATCCATCTTCTGCATGACCGTCTGGTCTTCGCCCTCCATCAGCAGCAACTTGCCGTCGCTCATGGCATATCTGGCTGTTGTCTTGGTGTTCCTCTCCGCGATGTCCATCGTCAGCAGTCCGTCCGTGGCGGTATAGGTGAACGAATAGCGCTCACGGCCCACGGCGTCATCGTTGTTAAGGTAATAGATGGTGGTGGTTCCTGTGCCGTCGGCATTGAACTCCGTCTGCTGCCATGCCTTACCGAATGTCCAGGCGGCGTAAGTATCCCCCGACACGTCGGAATACCATTGACCAACAAGTTCGCTGTTCGCTCCTGATTTAGGAGAAGAATTGTCGTCGTCGTCCGACGAACACGAGGTGAATACGCTTGTGCCGCAGATGAGGGCGGCGGCCAGCACCCATTGCATTAAATTCTTCATTATCTGTTTCATTATTTTTAATCATTAGTTAGAGTTTAAATAACGCTAGCAAAGGTACAAAAAGTTTTTGAAATTTAGCGTCTTCGCCCGCCATTTTTTCTAAATGTACCGAATTCGGTATAATTAAAATTGGGATTGTAGAGCATTTCCCATTCTCCAAGGTACTCAATCGTGCTTTTCAGACTGAGCCAACGGAAGATAATGTGTTCTTGCAACTGACTACGAGCCATATCCGTCAGTGATATGTAATCATCGTCATTATGAGAAAAGAATGATTACCTTTGAGACGATGTCTCGAAGTTCTTGGACGAGCCAAGCGAACAAGTTCGAGTTCTCACGTTCGAAAATACTCAAATAAATTTGGTATTGAAAAGTCGAGTGAAATGCAAAAGAAAAGCAAGCATTTCTTTTCATACCTATTAATTCCTGCGTTTGTCCTTTTAAAATAAAGAACCTTCAGCAGGCTATTCTTTTGAGTCATTTTCAGTGTTCTGTCAAGTGTTAAAATTGTACACGTTCTTTAGACAAATATTCGATTATTTTGACAAAAGGAAATCGCAAACTAGAACAAAAAGTACCCCTCTTGATATCTCAATACAGACTTTGACAGCAATCCTACCTTTACAGATATTGATTTCGACCTGCTGAACCAGCATCTTTACAACGATTACCACATTTATCTCTCTGCGGCAGATCGTCGTACGCTGAATACAGTAGGCAGAATGAACAATTACATCATCTACCGCCTGAAAGATGGTAATGGAAGTTTGTAATTAAAACAAATGCAGTCCGTGATATGAAAAACGTGAGTAAATACTTTGCCGTTTCAGAAATATTCCCTATCTTAGCCCCTGCAATCTTAGAGAAGAAGAGCGGCAACGCTCTATTTGACATATTGCACGACAGGCTGACAAGCTTTGACCTAGTTAAATCTGGAAAATTTAACCCAATAGAAGTCAAATCGAGTTTAGTCAAGCCAGTCTTGTACCCAGATGAAGGGCACGGACTGCCTTACTATATTTGTGACACCGGGTTTTCCAGAACCTTACTAGGCAAGTATGTAGAGAGGACGTGACCTTCTCTTCTTGTCGCTAAAATGTGAAACTAACAACTAAAATATTTCAATAATGGGAAAAAAGAAAAACTTTTCAACAATTGATTCTTTAAAGACTGTAGAGAGAGTTATCAATGAGTCTAATGAAGCGATAAAGGATAAGAGCAGAACTATAGTAAATAGTTCTATTCCTGATGCAATAGCAGGTGCTTTAGGAGCTGTTGGCGGTGGAGCTATTTCTTTTGCCGCACTTTATGGAGCAGGTACTGTAGGATTATCAGCTGCAGGTATAACATCTGGTCTCGCTGCAGCAGGCTCATTAGTTGGTGGTGGTATGGTGGCTGGTGTTTTTGTTTTAGCGGCACCTGTAGCTATTGTTGGTGGTGGGGCTGCTTATTGGGCTCGATGCATAAGAAACAAGAAACTAACTCAAGAGAAAGAAAGACTCTTAAAAGAGGCTGTTGCAAAAATTGCCGCTTTAGAAGCAGAGTTGGCTAATAGAAGTTCTCTTTCAGAAGAACGTATAAAATATCTCGAAGGCCTTATTATTTTGCTGCAACGTGCGGTTAAAGAGATGCAAGAAGATCTTAAAAACAATTAAAAATGGGAGAGTACAAATATACAAAGGGTGAAAAAGAAATATTAAAAGTTCTTGAAAACCAACGTAAAAAAATAAATTCAACATCTGCCTCAGTTGAAAAGAATATAGTAGAAACTGAGAAACTCATTGATGAGGCCCAAAAAATTGCAGACACCTTTGGTGTGAAAATGCCACCATTCGTTCCTAATGATACAAGAAATTCTATCAAGATTAAAAGAACAGATATACCATCATGGGAAAGTTTGGTAGAAAATGCTAATAAAGAAATACCATATCAGCTAGAAATTGAGGATTTTCTTTCTGCTTCAGAAATTCAATATTGCAAAGCTGATATAGAACGTATAAACAATCTTTTTGCACAAAAGACAAAGTTGTGCAAAACAGATTTGGCATTTCTTATAATTGCGACAGCTCTTCAAACTGCTCGTTGGATTATAATCCAACAATTAGTTGGGGATTTGGGGCAAACCATTGATGAGTCCAAGAGAATGGATAATAAAAAAGGCGATAAAATCAAAAAGAAGGCTGAAGACGAATACAATAAGAAACATTCTGATCGTGATAATATTAAAAGCGAAAAATATCCGACATGGAAAGATATTGTCTTTGGTCAATATCCAAAGGCAGATGGTACAAAAACAACAGGACGATGTCCTTATGATGCACAAAATGGTGGTCCTGTAGGATTTGATGAAGGTGGCAAGGGTATGCATAGACAAAATACGTTGGGCCATGATCCAATTATAGGATGGATTTTTGGTACTGCCAATATCATGACATGCACTATTACACTATCAAAAAAGTTTCAGTTTGGTACTTATAGAGTAACATACCCTAATGCTGTAATGAGTGAAAGGATAACAGCGGGAAGGATGTTTTACGAAGTTTATGATAGTCTGTTGGAAGACAAATTCCGTTTACCAGCAGCTCTCTTTGCTCAAGCAGCACATTTAAAATCAGATGTTTTTACAAAGTGGGGATTACCCGTACCTTTACTTGAAACTTTCAATCCTGATTTAGCAAGCAAACTGTATTCTGAACATTATGATTCTTTGTGTTTGTTGCGAGACGTCGAAATTGTAGGAAGTCAGGCTGTAGTTGCAATACTAATAAATATGATAATTGGTTTAATGCATGGCTTATTCTATCGTCCTGCTATTGATGGAAGCAGGGATCATTATGAAGTACGAACAAGGAAGATATTGTTGTATTCCGATGCAATCTCATCAACCCTAAATTTGAGTTATGTTGGTGTAAGTGCATATATGGGAAATGAAGCAGCATGGAAAAAGTTAGATTTAGGTGGCTTGTTAGTCACTTTGTACAGATTGTTCGCAGATGTTAGATTCATTACACGAGTAAAAGAACAATTCATACAACAAGAATTGGATAAAACATTAGAAGAAGAAATTAGAAAAATCGATTATTATTTTGAATAAAAGTGAAAAAAACAAATCTTGAACTTACAAATGTCTTAAAAGCGGTCGATCTGACCATTGATAACCCTCAGCAAGATATTTCTTCTAGTTTGGGGAAAATGGGTATTTCTATTGCAACAATTACTTCTGCTACAGCATTATCTTCTTTAGCTTCTACAGTCGCATTAATGCTTTGTCCTTTAGGTTTTTCCTCAATTCTTATCCCCTGGGGATATAAAAAAATCCGCCAATGGCAGAATAGTAATAAAGAAAAATATCGCCAATTGCAAGAAATAATAATAAAACAGCAAGCAATTATTGATACCTTATATTCTAAGGTTAATTATTCTGAACAAGAAATCAGGAATTTAAAAGAAACGTTAGAGTTCCTATCTCATATTGTTAAGGAAGCAACGAAAAAAGAATAAATTCTTAATGTCTTCATTTTTTGAGGTATTTGATTTGTAATTGTGATTTAGAGATTATGATTTATCCCAAATATAACATAATATATCAAATATGCTTTCTTCAACCACATGAGTATACTCATTCCAATATACTTTTTAATTCTGTGAATAAAAATTTGTTACAAATGTGCAGAATCGTTTTAAATAATGCTTCTGATTGGGACAATACTATGGATATTATTATTTCAAAAGTGAAGACAAATAATGAAATTCCTATTCTCCATATAGACACTCATGGATGTTTCTATGGCTATGGTATTTGTGCTAACAACTATATTTCGTGGCCAAAGTTAATATCAAAAATATCAGAACTAAATAAAACTTCCAATAACAATTTGTTTCTATCACTTAATGTGTGTCATGGTCTATATTTATCCAATTTCTTATTTGGAAATCCTAAACCAGAAAATCTTTGTAAGAATTGTATAGGTTCATATGATCTTGTTGTTGCCCATGAAGCAACAAATCGTTTTATGGCTATGTATAGTGAATATCAGTCAACATATTGTATGAATGATGCCATACAGCGATTTATGAACTTAAATACTCAGAAAAAAATGTTTTTCGTTTATTGAATTCTTGTTGAATTACTATGTTATTTAGTGGTTTTTCTCTATCTTTGCACCAATAATGATATGATTCGAAGATTTCGATAAATTACGAATATGAAACATGCAAGATGGGGCAGCAATGCTATTGGTACCATCTCAGAATTGCTGCAACAGGAGCTGCCTGGGCTAAGAGGTTTTTCTGAGACCAGCATCAAACGTATGCGTATCTTCTATGAGGCATGGTGCAGTATGTTCGAGAATCGTCCATTGTCAGCGGACGATTTACAAAACAGCATCATTCCTGTAGGCGACAAAGGACATATTGAAATTCGTCCATTGACAACGGACGAATTACCTTCAGAGACATTAGATGCCTTTCTAAATCATGGGGATTTCTGCTGATTATGTTTGAAAAACATTAGAATAGGAATAACACGTTATGTAAATATGGCTAAACGTAGAGAAATAAGAAACAGTACAGCTGAGTTCCTCATCTTCCAGATAGAAGGAAAGGGACAAGGGGTAGAGGTTTACTATAAGGACAAGACTGTGTGGTGTACCCAGAAGGCAATGGGTATGTTGTTTGACTGTTCGACGGACAATGTGGGACTTCACCTGAAGAACATATTTGCAAGCGGAGAACTGGTGAAGGATTCAGTTACCGAGAAAATCTCGGCAACTGCCTCTGATGGGAAGAACTATATGACGCAGTTCTATAATCTTGATGCGATTATCAGCGTGGGGTATCGTGTCAATAGCATCCGGGCTACTCAATTCCGTCAATGGGCTACGAGCGTGCTGCGAGAATATGCTATTCGTGGTTATGTGCTGGATAGGAAACGTATGGAGAATGGTACGTTTTTAGATGAGGACTATTTTGAACACCTGTTAGCAGAGATACGTGAGATTCGTCTGTCTGAGCGACGGTTCTATCAGAAACTGACGGACATCTATGCGACGGCAATTGATTATAATCGTGATGCGCCAACGACAAGACTCTTCTTTAAAATGATGCAAAACAAGATGCACTATGCCGTACATGGACGCACTGCCGCAGAGTTAATTGTAGAGCGTGCTGATGCTGAACAGGAGCACATGGGGTTGACGACCTGGGAGAATGCACCAGACGGAAAGATTGTCAAGACGGATGTATCGATAGCCAAGAACTATCTAAAAGAGATGGAACTGGCAGACATGGGGCAGTTGGTGAATGGTGTACTGGAATTGGCAGAACGTATGGCTAAGCGCCACATCCCGATGACAATGGAGGACTGGGCCAAACAGATTGATACCATCTTGGCGGCTGGAGGTAATGAAGTACTGCAAACGGCAGGTTCAGTAACAGCGGAAGAGGCCAAAGAGCATGCCGAAACAGAATTTGAAAAGTACCGCATAGTACAGGATCGTTTGTTCCAGAGTGACTTTGACAAGTATTTGGGTGAGTTGCCTTTTGAAGGTGAATAAGATTCCTGTATGCAACATATCATTACGGTAGAAGGACGTAGCCTAATACGCACTTATCTGGCAAGTGCTACAAAAAATGCCGCAATCTGTTTAGTGAGTGGCGAGCAAGCTCAGAATAAAAAGATGTGAATAGTTTTCTTTTCATTTCCGAGACAAAGTAACTTCGGCGGCAGCCAAAGTAAAGTCGAGTGAAATGCAAAAGAAATTGTTATCTTTTATAGCGCCTCTATTTCATCGCGCCCCAATCCTGTAATCTTATAAATCTCCTCGGTGTCGTAGCCTCGCAGCTTCATTCGCTCAGCGGTCTGCACGAGGCTTTTGTGGGCTGCGGACTCGGAAATGACCATTGCGTTATGTTCCCATTTTTCCCAATCGGTATCGGAGAGGTAACGGCTTACTTGCTCGCGGAGTAGAGGCAAGTCCTCTTGGATGACTTTCCATACGGCGTCGGGGTCTATCTGATAATAGTCATGCACCAAGACATGGCGCATCTTGGCGATGAACTCCCAGGGCGTTTCGGCATGTTCGCGGCAGAACGAGCGCGTGAGTTTATAGGCTGCCTCGCCAATAATCTCAATGCTCTTCACTATGCCATAGTATCTTAGGTTGTCGGCTTCAAGCTCATCCCTTGACTTGAGGCCTGTATTGCCGAGAATACGGTCTATTGCCTCAACAATATGTTCCAGACGGTCGCGGTCTCTAACGGGTTCTCTCATAAATCAACTTTTTGTCTTGGTCTACATTTTCTCGTACTCTCGGACGGAGCATCTTCTCAGGAACAATGTCAACGGGACGGCCGAGAATCTGCTCCAATTCACAAATCATTGCTGCATGTTTAAGCAGGCTAACGCCTCCTTCATCAAACTGCACGAGTATGTCTACATCGCTCAGCGGCGACTCCTCTCCACGGGCGAAAGATCCGAAGATCCATGCCTTCAAGACTGGCTGCGTCTTAAAGTAGTCGGCTATCGTCTGCTGCATTACCTTGGTACTCATAATCGCATCGTTTTATTATTCATCGGCAAAGTTACAAAGACTTTCCGAATTTCTTTTCACTATTGCGAAAAAAGTTCAAAAAAACAAAGAGCGCGAAATGTTAAACTGGACTCTTTCAAAGCTGTTTTTCAGTGTTCTGTCAAGTGTTAAAATTGTACACGTTCTTTAGACAAATATTCGATTATTTTGACAAAAGGAAATCGCAAACTAGAACAAAAAATACCCCTCTTGATATCTCAAAACAGACTTTGAACAGGCTTCCAAGCCCCTTTTTGATAAAAAACGGGGTGCTTGAGGTACTTTTTAGTTCTATTTCATCGAATATGTTCCATTTTTATGAATGTTGTAACGCACCTGAATGAAAGCTTTAATGCAATAAAACAAAGATTGCAATGCAATTAAATGGTAACTAAGTTGCAACTGAATGGAAACTAAGTAGCAATTGAATGGTAATTAAGTAGCAATTGAATGGTGGTTAAAGCTAAAAAAGTGCCTTTTTCGCCACAATTTGACGGTGGTTCCTTCGCTATTTTACTCGAAAAATACGGCAATTCCGAATATACTGGAAATTTTCTGTTAACTAACATCGCCAAAACTCGCAAATTTCCGACCAGTCTTGCACTTGCTGATTTCGGTGAGAGTTATGAGCGCGTTGAAATGTTATAATGAGGGAGCTGTAATGGTGGAAAAAAGGAACACCCTCTGACCTGTGTTCCTGAAAAACCGACCTCAAGGCGAAAAATGTTTTTTGAAAAATTTTCGGGTCACTAGCAAATTCCAGTGTTTGCCTTACTTCGCATTATACAAAAACCTTCAAAACCCTGAACTGTACTGCTTTGCTCTGCGAGCAATCGTTCTAAGATATCGTTCAAGGACTGCGCAAGCCAGCTTGGCAGTCCTTGAACGATACCTCAGAACAGCCTGCGGCTTAGCAGTACAGCTCAGAAAAACAGAGAAAACCGAGAGACATTTTTAGATGGCTGAGGTGCATCCAGCTTTTGGCTTAGGCAAGAAAAAGTGCATGAATATGAACCTCACCGCGAGAAAAGATTTTTGAATGATTTTCTTTTTTTTGATTTTTCGTTCGATTTTGAGGAGTGAAACGACGACCAAGAATTTAGGGGGCGCTCCGCTTAAAATCTGCCGAAAAATCTGTTTTTAAAATCTTTTTTTTCTGTTTTTCTTCTATGTTGCATTCCAAATAATTGGAAAATATTTATTGTTTATTAACTGTTTGTTATCAATCGCTTGCGCGAAATGCATTAGTACGATGACTTTTGAAGAAGCCGTAACTATCACCCCAACGCTTACGTTGGGTACAGAATGACTACCGACAACAGACCTACCAGACAAACTTCTATGAGATGAAACGGCAAAGCAAGACCGCCCAATCAATTTACTTCTTCAGAATATATAGTAAGACGCAACAATCTTTTAAAAGAGGATGTAGTCAAAGCTACACCTCAGAAAAACGCAGGAGTCGTCTTGTGAAGTTGTCTGATAATCTGTATGTCAATTACCCGTTTGGTATGGTACATATTCCTTTTCATTCTTCAGGACGGAAAAGATGATGTTGGAAAGCTTACGTGCTATCCTCACTATCGCCTCCTGTGGCTCCATCCTCTGTTTGTACTGGAAATATTGCGTTCCAAGTCCCGCATCCTTGCCGATGGTAATCCATGCAGCCTCGATAATCATGGGGCCAAGTTGCTTGTTCCCCCTGAAAGTCTTCTCGCCATGCACGGTCTTCTCACCACTGCTGTGGCTTGTAGGGATCAGTCCAAGGTAGGCGGCAAACTCTTTCTCGTTGTGGAAACGTTTCACGTCACAGACCTCTGTCAGGATGCACATCGTGACTATGATGCCGATTCCGGGGATTGTCCTGAGCAGGTCATGCCTGTGCTTGTATCGTTCTGTCTGGCTCATCTTGCGCAATTGGCGAGTAGCCTCCAGCAATGTTCCTCTAAGGACCTCTACCTGCCTGATGAGCAGGTCAAGCGAAGCTCGTGTATCTGACATCAGCCGCACATCGTTCATCAGCCAGGTGATAAAAGCCCTTGACCAGTGCGTCTGCTTCCTGGAGAATCGTTCAGGGAATTCTACTCCATGACAATGCAGCAGGTGCTTGACTCTCGACTTGTATCCGCTGAGCTGCTTCTGTATTGTCTTGCGTATGCGGACAACAGAGCGATCGTCAATGTACTGCTTCTCTGGAACATAGTTGCCCTTGAGCAGACCTGCCTTCAGAGATCTCGCCAGTTTTACGGCATCCACCCTGTCTGTCTTCATCACCTCTTCATACTGAGTCGTCGGAACATCAGCTGCATGAATCACCATACAGCCAATACCGACTTCCTTCAATGCATAATAAGTGGAGTATCCACTGAAGCCAGACTCATAGACAGCCTGATAATCACCATCCGGGTAATTCTTCTTCAAAAAGTCAAAGAGCTCTTTTGCTGAAGGCTTCTGGGAATGCCTCTTTACAATTCCTACTTCGGGGGCTATTGCCACCTCCCAATTTTTAGCATGGACATCAATTCCTACGAAAATCTTTTGTCCTTTGAAAGATATTTTGTTCCTTTGCATACTGGTACGGTATTTAATTGTGAAAGTATCTTGTTTTTTGCACTTACAAAAATACAATCCAATTATTATCGTACCAAATTTTCTGCCTCTTTTTTCCTCGCGAAGCCTCTTTTCACGCAACGTGAGATGTAGAGGTCCTCGAAGCGTAGCGAAGAGGTTCTCTGCACCTCACGGTGCGGAATATTTCACTGCCTAAGGACTATCCCCTATCGGCTTATTGGTGTTTCCGACTGCAAACATAGTAACTTTTTGTCTGGTGATATCCTGTAAGGATTGATGGCATGGATGTAGTCTTTTATCTGGGTGCTTGCACACAAGGAAAAGGCTACATCCATGACATCAGAGACGTAGTCTCAACCAGACAAAAAGGGTTTTGAAGGTTTTGGTTAATAGTACACAGGGGTCTGCAGGTGACCCAAATTTTCTTTTTTGATTTTTCGTTCGATTTTAAGGAGTAAAACGACGACCAATAGTTTTGGACGCTACGCTTAAAATCTGACGGAGAATCTGTTTTCAAAATCTTTATTGCTACGCAGCTCCGATGCTGTCTGAATGGCGGTTTTCTTAAAATAATGCAAAATCAGAAGTAATAGAAGTCGTATTTATCTATTTTTTTATTAACTTTGCGCAAAATATATTCCCTGAAACATAATGGACGACGAAATCAAAGACGACGAGATTTTGGAGACACCCGATGGCGGTCAGGAATCTGAAGATGCCCAGCCAGAAGGCCATTCCGATTATAAACCCGTGAACCGTTTCGACGCCGCTGTTGTTCACCACTTGAGCGGTATGTATCAGAACTGGTTCCTCGACTATGCTTCTTATGTAATTCTGGAACGTGCCGTTCCTCATATTGAAGACGGACTGAAGCCCGTTCAGCGACGCATCCTTCACTCTATGAAGCGAATGGATGATGGCCGATACAACAAAGTGGCCAACATTGTGGGTCACACCATGCAGTTCCATCCTCACGGCGATGCCTCTATCGGTGACGCCCTGGTGCAGTTGGGACAGAAAGACCTGCTGGTGGATACGCAGGGTAACTGGGGTAACATTCTTACTGGCGACCGTGCTGCTGCTCCCCGATATATCGAGGCCCGCCTGTCTAAGTTTGCTTTGGACACGGTGTTCAATCCCAAAACCACTGAATGGCAACTCAGTTACGACGGTCGCAACAAGGAGCCTATCACCCTTCCGGTGAAGTTCCCCTTGCTGCTCTCACAAGGTGCAGAAGGTATTGCCGTAGGCCTGTCGTCGAAAATCCTTCCCCATAATTTTAATGAGATCTGCGATGCCGCCATCAGCTATCTGCATGGCGAAGAGTTCCACCTCTATCCTGATTTCCAGACTGGTGGCTCTATCGATGTGTCAAAATACAACGATGGTCAGCGTGGCGGTGTGCTGAAGGTGCGTGCCAAGATTGAAAAACTCGACCAGAAGACACTCGTCATTCGCGAGTTGCCGTTCTCCAAGACGGTGAACACCCTCATTGAAAGCATCACCAAGGCTATTGAGAAAGGCAAGATCAAGGCTCGCAATGTGACCGACCTTACTTCGGCTCAGGTAGAGATTCAGATTCACTTGGCTCCCGGCGTCAGCAGCGACAAGACCCTTGATGCCCTCTATGCGTTTACCGATTGCGAAATCAATATTTCGCCCAACTGCTGTGTGATTGCCGACAACAAGCCGCAGTTCCTCACTGTGAGCGATGTGTTGCGTCATTCAGTCGAACGCACCAAGGATTTGATTCGCCAGGAACTGGAAATCCGTAAGAACGAACTGCTCGAGCAACTGCACTTCCAGTCGCTGGAGAAAATCTTCATTGAGGAACGCATCTATAAGGACAAGAAATTTGAGGAAGCCCCCAATGTGGATAAGGTTTGCGAACATATTGACGACCGCCTGACTCCTTTCTACCCACAGCTGGTGCGTGAGGTGACCAAGGACGATATTCTCCGCCTGCTGGAAATCAAGATGCAGCGCATCCTGAAGTTCAACAAGGAAAAGGCCGACGAACTCATGGCCCGCATCAAGGCCGAGATAGAGCAGATAGACCGTGACCTGGCCAATCTGACGGAAGTGACGGCCGAATGGTTCCAGTTCCTCAAAGACAAATACGGAAAAGACCATCCACGACTCACCGAGATACGCAATTTCGATACCATCGAGGCTACAAAGGTGGTCGAGGCCAATCAGAAACTCTACATCAACCGTAACGAAGGCTTCATCGGTACAGGACTGAAGAAGGACGAGTTCGTGTGCAACTGTTCCGATATTGACGATATCATCCTGTTCTATCGGGACGGTAAGTACAAGGTGGTGCGTGTGGCCGAGAAACTGTTTGTGGGCAAGAACGTGATGTGGCTTGGCGTGTTCAAGAAGAGCGACAAGCGTACTATATATAATGTGGTGTATCGCGATGGCAAGAAAGGTCCGTGCTACATCAAGCGCTTCAATATCACAGGTATCACCCGCGATCGCGAATACGACCTTACCCAGGGCACGGAAGGTTCGCGTGTGATGTACTTCACCTCCAATCCGAATGGTGAGGCCGAAGTAATCAAAGTGACCCTCGATGCCTCTGTACAGGCCAAAAACTCGCGTGTGAGCATCTTCCTCGAACGCTCGTTTGCCGATGTGCTCATCAAGGGACGTGGCTCAAAGGGTAACCTGCTGACGAAAAAGCCCGTGCATCGCATCACGCTGAAATCGCAAGGCCACTCTACGCTCGGAGGCCGCAAGGTGTGGTACGATCCGGATGTGAACCGTCTGAACTATGATGAGCACGGCCGACTGCTCGGCGAGTTCTTCGACGACGACCAGATACTCGTGGTACTGCAGAACGGCGATTTCTACCTTACCAACTTCGATGTGAACAACCACTACGAGGAGAATATCCTGCGTATTGAGAAGTTTGATGCCGACAAGGTATGGACGGCCGTCCTCTTCGATGCCGACAACCAGGGCTATCCTTATATGAAACGCTTCCAGATGGAGGCTGCCAAGCGCAAACAGAACTTCCTGGGCGAGAACGCCGCCTCGAAACTGGTGTTGCTCACCGATGTGGTCTATCCGCTGGTGAAGGTGACCTACGGAGGAGCCGACGAGTTCCGCGGAACAGAAAATATCGATGCCGAACAGTTCATTGGCGTGAAAGGCTTCAAGGCCAAAGGTAAGCGCCTCTCTACCTGGCAGGTGGAAAGTATTGAGGAACTGGAACCTGTGCGTTTCCCGGAGGAGAATGAAGATGAAGAAATCGATGGCGCTGCTGTAGATGACGTTGATGACGTGGATGATCTTGATCCGGACTCTGGGAAAAGCGAACAGCAGGTTATCGACGAAATGACCGGTCAGTTGAGGCTGTTCCCTGACGAGGAGTAATCTGTGCTCATATCGATGAAACGGCTTAAAATGATACTAATCTTGCTTGCGTTGCTTTCAGTTTTCCAACTGAAAGCGCAGCAGGCAGATACACGAAAGAGTCCTTTCATCACCACCCAGAGCTATCAGATAGGCTATGGTTCCGTGAACATCCTTGACACCTATCTCACTCAGGAAAAATTCTATGGTCAGGGCCTTACAGCCCTTTCCATTCGTGAGCGTCAGCGCGAGGACAGTCATTGGTCCACTATTATTCAAAATCAGTTGCATCTTTCTTCAGCCAAAGACCGTGCCGGCAACGAGTCGGCACTTGAAGGCAGTTACAATCTGCTTGTCGGACGCTATCATGAGTGGTTGCTCATGGGAGGAAAACTGCGTCTGCAGGCCGGTGCCTTGGGCAATTTGGGACTAGGCTTTATCTATAACACCCGCAACAATTCCAACAATCCTGCCCAAGGGCGATTTTCATTGAACGTCATGCCTTCGGGCGTGGCCACTTATCGGTTCCCCTTCTTGAAACGCAACTGGGCCGTTCGCTACGAACTGGATCTGCCCTTGGCCGGTGTGATGTTTAGTCCCAACTACGGGCAGTCCTACTATGAGATGTTTGTGCGCAGTGACTATGACCACAACATCGTACCCACCACATTCCTTTCGGCGCCCAACTTCCGCCAGCAGCTCACACTTCAATGCACCGTCTGGCCTTCATGCACCCTTTCCGTCGGCTTCTTAGGCGACTATCAGCAGGCGAAGGTCAACAATCTGAAGCAGCATATCTACAACAATAGCATCATGATTGGCGTGGTGAAGCGTTTCCAACTTATCAATTTCCGCCCATGAAACAGTTCTTTTCCCATATCTGCATCCTTGTTGCCTTGCTGACCTTGTCGGCATGTGTGGATGTTGAGGAATACGACGATACTCCACAAGGCAATTTCGAGGCTTTGTGGCATATCATCGACGAACACTACTGTTTTTTGGACTATAAGCAGCAAGAGATAGGGCTTGACTGGCAACAGGTATATAATAAATATAAGGTACGCGTGAACAACAATATGACCACTAACCAGTTGTTCGAAGTGTTGGCCGACATGCTCTCTGAACTGCGCGACGGGCATGTGAACCTCTCTGCCACTCACGATTTTTCACGCTATTGGTCCTGGTATGAAGACTATCCTGCCAATATCAGCGATACCCTGTTGCGTCGATATATGGGCACTGACTATCGTATAGCCGGCGGACTGCGCTATCGCGTTCTTGACGATAATATCGGGTACCTGCGCTATGAGAGTTTCGCCTCGCCTGTGGGGGATGGCAATCTGGACGATGTTTTCTCATACCTGTTGTTGTGCCGCGGACTCATCATCGATATCCGTGACAACGGTGGGGGAGAGGTGACCATGGCTGAACGGCTGGCCGCACGTTTCTGTAATGAGAAAGTACTGGTGGGCTATATCCAGCACAAGACAGGACCCGGACACAGCGACTTCTCTGATATGGAACCCAAGTATCTGGAACCTTCGTCTGGTCTTCGCTGGCAGAAAGGCGTGTGTGTGCTCACCAACCGTCATGTGTATAGTGCGGCCAATGAGTTTACTATGTTCATGAAGCAGATGCCCAATGTAAAGATTGTTGGCGATCATACTGGCGGTGGGGCTGGAATGCCTTTCTCCAGTACGCTGCCCAATGGATGGGTGGTGCGCTTCTCGGCTGTGCCTTCTTACGATGCTAACCGGCAGTGTACCGAGTTTGGTATTGACCCCGACTATCATGTTCAGTTGAAGGATGATGACTTTGGAAAAGGAGAGGATACTATTATTGAGTTTGCTCGCAAACTTTTAGTGGAATAGAGTATAGAAGCTATATTTAGTCGGAATTCCACTGATTCAGGCCAAAATTTTGAAAATTCAGTCAAAATATGATGAGAGTTTTAAGATTTTGTTGTACCTTTGCAGCCGCTAAGTCAAAACAAATAGCAGATAATGCTCTTTAAAATGCGCCTGTGGCGGAATTGGTAGACGCGCTAGACTTAGGATCTAGTGTCTCGCGACGTGCAGGTTCGAGTCCTGTCAGGCGCACTTGTTGACGAATAAAAGAATTGGGACAGTTTTGAAATGAAATAGTAATTCATTCAGAACTGTCCCAGTTTTATGTTGTGTCGACACTTGGATTCGAACCAAGGACCCCCACCATGTCAAGGTGATACTCTAACCAACTGAGCTATGCCGACAGGGCTTTGAAAAGCGCGTGCAAAAGTACTAAAAAAATGATGACCGGCAAAATATGCCTTTTATAATAAGGATTTATTAACAAAAGGGCAACTCGTTTTTGTAGGCCAATTAAAAGAAAATGTGTACTTTTGCACCACACTACTCTAAAGCCAAAACATTTATTACTATACTATTAGAACCAAAATGGAACAAGTTTTTAGTTACATTATCAGTCTTGGAGCGTCAGTCATGATGCCCATTCTTTTTACAATTATCGGCCTGTGCATAGGCATGAAATTCGGAAAATCCCTGAAAAGCGGTCTCTACGTGGGCGTGGGTTTCGTTGGCCTGGGCATTGTAACAGCATTGCTGACCAATAATTTCGACAGTCCGCTAAAGACAATTTCTGAACTTTATGACTTGCAACTGAAGGTGTTCGACATGGGATGGCCAGCTGCTGCTGCCGTGGCTTACGGTACTGCCGTAGGTGCACTGATTATTCCTATTTGTCTGGGCGTGAACCTGCTGATGCTTATAACTAAATGTACCCGAACCATTAATATAGACCTTTGGAACTACTGGCACTTTGCTTTCATTGGTGCTGTGGCCTATTTTGTGATGGATCAGAGTTTGCTATGGGGCTATTTTGCTGCTATCGTATGCTATATCATCACTTTGGTGATGGCCGACCTCACTGCCGAGAAGTTCCAAAAACACTACGACTTGCAGGGTATTTCCATCCCTCAGCCATTCTGTCAGAGCTTTACTCTGTTTGCTGTTGCTATCAACTGGCTGCTCGATCGTATTCCCGGTTTTTCAAAACTCGATATTGATGCTGAAGGTCTGAAGAAGAAGTTTGGCGTGCTGGGCGAACCGTTGGTACTGGGTGTTATCGTTGGTGCGCTGATAGGCTGGGCTGCTCAGTTGGATATCAAGAAAGTGCTGTTCCTCGGTGTGACGATGGGTGCTGTGATGGAACTGATTCCCCGTATCACCTCACTCTTCATTGACGGACTGAAACCCATTGCAGAGAAAACGCAGGAGGTGGCCAAGAAACGTTTCGGTGGTATGCAGGTAAATATCGGTATGTCGCCAGCGCTGGTTATCGGACATCCCACGACACTGGTGTGCTCGGTCATCCTGATTCCCGTCATTCTGGCCATTGCCGTGTTCCTTCCAGGCAACCAGTTCCTGCCATTGGCCTCACTGGCAGGTATGTTCTATCTGTTCCCACTGATTTTGCCCTATACAAAAGGAAATGTGGTGAAGAGTCTGATTATTGGTCTTGTGGCACTCATCGTCGGTCTGTATTTCGTGACCGATATGGCCTCTGCCTTTACTCTTGCTGCCAATGAGGTGTATAAAACCGACCCCACTGCTTCGGCTGCAAAGATTCCGGAAGGCTTTGAAGGCGGTGCACTCGATTTTGCTTCTTCACTTTTAGGCTATGTTATCTTTGCTTGTGTGAAGTACCTAAGATGGATAGGCATGGGTGTGCTGGCTGTCATCACACTGGGCATGCTGGTGTGGAACCGTATGCGCATTACTGCCGCAGATAAAATGTAATCAGATCCAACAACTTTGATTTTTCAGAAATAACTAATAAACTATCGATATGAAAAAAGCATTTATTTCCTTGACACTGCTGGCAGCAGCATTCACTGCCCAGGCTCAGCAGGACGTGAAGTTTCAGACTGCTTGCCATCCTGAGGATGTGAAGCACTACGACACTAAGACCCTTCGTGACCGTTTCGTAATGGAGAAAGTGATGGAGGCCGATAAGATTCATCTGACCTACTCACACTACGACCGTTTTATCTTCGGTGGCGCCATGCCAGTGAACAAAACCCTGAAATTGGAGAACTTCCTGGAATTGGGCCTCGATGTTGACAAGACCATCAAGGATAAGTATTTCCTCTACAACCGTGAGCTCGGTGTGGTGAACTGCGGCGAGGGCGATGGCGTAGTGATTGTTGACGGCAAGGAATATGCTCTTTCACCCAAAGAGGCACTTTATATAGGTCGTGGCCATCTTGGCAAGGATAAGAAAGGAAATTCTATCGATGTAAACAAGGAGGTGCTGTTCCGTTCGAAGGATGCGGCAAAACCTGCAAAGTTCTATCTGAACTCTGCCACTGCCCATCAGCACTATAAGACCCAGTGGATTACCCTCGACGGCCGTAAAGGCTCGCTGAAGGCAGCAGTATGGGGACCTGTAGGCACCACTGAGGAGTGTAATAACCGCACCGTCTATAAACTTATTGTGAACGATGTACTGGAAGAAGGCCCCTGTCAGTTGCAGTTAGGACTCACTCAGTTGAATCCTGGTGCTGCCTGGAACACGATGCCTCCTCACACTCATGGACGTCGCATTGAGGCCTACTATTATTTCAATCTTCCTGAGAAACAGACCATTGCCCACATTATGGGACAGCCCGAGGAAAGCCGTGTGGTATGGCTGCACAACGAGCAGGCTATCATGAGTCCTGAGTGGAGCATCCACGCTGCTGCTGGTACCTATTATTATACCTTTATTTGGGGTATGGCCGGTGAGAACCTGTATTATAACGACAAGGATGAAATTCCTGTAATCGATATCAAGTAAAAGACTCACGTCTCCTGATTATGACACCTGTACAAACTACAAAGATGAGTAATTTTCGCTGGGTTATCTGCGGATTACTCTTTTTAGCTACGACGGTCAACTACATGGACCGTCAGGTGCTGTCGCTGACATGGAAAGACTTCATTGCTCCGGAATTTCACTGGACTGATGCCAACTATGGTAAGATTACTGCCTATTTCTCTATCTTCTATGCCATTGCTAACCTCTTTGCAGGTAAGTTTATCGACTGGATGGGCACGAAGAAAGGCTATCTGATTGCCATCTTTGTGTGGTCGCTGGGCGCCTGTATGCATGCCGGTTGCGGATGGGTGGCCATGGAAATGGAAGGCTACCAGTCGATAGCAGAACTTGGACAACTGACAGGCGATGCTGCTGTGGCCTTGGCCACCATCTCAATGTATCTGTTCTTAGGTTGCCGTATGATTCTGGCATTAGGTGAGGCGGGCAACTTCCCTGCTGCTATCAAGGTGACGGCCGAGTATTTTCCAAAGAAAGACCGTGCATTCTCTACTTCTATCTTCAACAGCGGTGCATCGGTAGGCGCTTTGGCTGCTCCTGCCACTATTCCATTGCTGGCCCGTGCATGGGGATGGGAAATGGCCTTTATCATTATCGGTATGTTAGGATTCGTTTGGATGGGATTGTGGATATGGCTTTATGAAAAGCCCCATCAAAGTCCTCATGTGAATCAGGCCGAGCTGAACTATATTGAGCAAGATAATGACATTGCAGAAGTGCAGAACAAGCAAGAGGCTAAGACAGAGGAAGCTATCTCGTTCTGGCGTTGTTTCACATTCAAGCAGACATGGTCGTTCATTATTGGTAAACTGATGACTGATGGTGTGTGGTGGTTCTTCCTGTTCTGGGCACCAGCCTATTTCAGTGACCAGTATGGCTATACCAGTGATTCGGGTATGGGTATCGCACTTATCTTTACGCTCTATGCCATTGTTACCGTACTCTCAATTGGTGGCGGTTACCTGCCGAAATATTTCGTTGAGACCCGTGGAATGAACCCTTATCTGGGACGTATGCGTGCTATGCTTATCTTCGCCTTCTTCCCCCTGTTGGGCTTGTTGGCTCAGCCTTTGGGCGCTTACAGTCCTTGGTGGCCGGCTATCCTTATCGGTTTGCTGGGTGCAGGTCATCAGGCATGGAGTGCCAACCTCTTCTCTACTATTGGTGATATGTTCCCAAAGTCAACGATTGGTACCATTACCGGTATTGGCTCGATGGCTGGTGGTTTGGGCTCTTATGCCATCAACCTTACCTCAGGCGAGTTCTTTGACTGGGCTGCCGCTCAAGGCTCTGCTTTCACCTTCTTTGGTTTTGAAGCTAAGCCTGCTGCTTATATGATTGTGTTCTCGTTCTGTGCCGTTGCCTATCTCATTGGCTGGTGCATAATGAAAGCCCTCGTACCGAAGTATAAGCCCGTGGTTGTTGAATAACCGGGCATATTATATTCATAAAGAAACAGCGGAAAATCTTAAAGCGTTGATTTTCCGCTGTTTCTTTTGTGATAGGTAAGAAGGAATGCTAATCCTTTTGTGATAGGGTAGAAATGTTGCTGATTCTATGATAGACCTTCTATCTCGCCATTGACGATGGTGATACGCTCAGCCTGTGGACTGGTAGGCAGTCCTGGCATGCGCAGCATATCGCCGGCAATGGCCACCACAATCTCACTGCCACAGTTCAGAATAACATCACGAATGCGGATGGTAAAGCCCTCAGGCGAACCATAGCGTGTGGAGTCGGCCGAGAATGAATATTGTGTCTTGGCGATGCAGATAGGGTAGTGGCGAATGCTTTCATCGTCGGCAAAGAGCGTGCGGATTGACTCCAACTTCTTTTTGCCGGTTTTCGTAAATTCTACGGCGGCAGCACCATAGATGCGCTTGCACACCTTTTCTATCTTGTTTTCGATAGTGTCGTTCTCAGGATAGACAAAGTTAATGGGTAACGGCTGAATGCGTTCGATGGTATCGACAACCTTCTGAGCGAGTTCTACAGCTCCGTCGCCGCCATGCAGGAAAGCCTCGTTGACGGCAAAGCCCACGCCCAGGTCCTCACAGTTACGGCGTACCACTTCGATCTCCTCATCGTGGTCGGTATCATATCGGTTCAGCGTCACCACTACAGGTTGTCCAAAGCCTTGCATGTTGTGTATATGACGGTTCAGGTTCTTCAGTCCTTCACGCAGTCCCTCCATATTAGGCTCTTTGATCTGTTCCAACTCAACGCCGCCATGCATCTTCAGACTCTGCGTGGTGGCTACAATGACTACCAGTCGCGGCTGTAGTCCGGCCTTACGGCATTTGATGTCGAAGAATTTCTCAGCTCC
This sequence comes from Prevotella sp. E9-3, assembly GCF_022024015.1. Classification (NCBI taxonomy): domain Bacteria; kingdom Pseudomonadati; phylum Bacteroidota; class Bacteroidia; order Bacteroidales; family Prevotellaceae; genus Prevotella; species Prevotella sp. E9-3. The sequence continues at coordinate 3,310,780 of NZ_CP091786.1, read as the reverse complement.
AAGGTCGGCACCGAAACCAGCTTCTGTCACCACATAGTCGCCGTAGCTCATTGCCATCTTTGTAGCCAGCACACTGCTGCAGCCGTGGGCAATGTTGGCAAACGGTCCGCCATGAATGAAGGCAGGCGTGTTCTCGGTAGTCTGAACGAGGTTGGGCATCAGAGCATCGCGCATCAGTACGGTGATAGCCCCGGCTACGCCAAGGTCGCGCACCCTGAAAGGTTTCCCTTCTGCGGTGATGCCAAGAACGATGTTTTCTATACGGCGCTGCAAGTCCTCTTCGCTGGTGGCTAAACAGAGAATGGCCATCAGTTCAGAGGCAGGAGTGATGTCGAATCCTGTTTCCGAAACGACACCATCGCCACGCAGTCCTGTCACCACATTGCGCAGGGCACGATCGTTGACGTCAAGAACACGTTTCCAATATATTTCACGTAGGGAGAAACCATCCTTCCTGTGATGGTATAGATAATTGTCGAGCAAGGCACTGATTGTGTTGTGAGCTGAGGTCACAGCGTGAAAATCTCCAGTGAAATGAAGGTTGATTTTCTCCATTGGCAACACCTGTGCATATCCGCCACCGGCAGCACCGCCTTTGATACCAAAACAAGGGCCCAAAGAGGGTTCGCGTAAGGCTACAATAGCTTTCTTGCCTATTTTGTTCAGTCCCATGGCTAAGCCAATGCTGACGGTTGTCTTTCCGATACCAGCTTTCGTGGGACTGATAGCCGTTACCAGGATTAAACGGCTCTTTTTTACTTTCTCTTCGTCAATAAATCGAAGAGGCACCTTCGCCATGTAACGGCCATAGGGTTCAATTTCTTCGTGGGGGATGCCAATTTGGGTGGCAATTTCGTTAATGTGCTTCAAGCTACACTCACGTGCTATCTGAATATCTGTCTTCATAGTCTAGCATTTTGGTAAGACGGCGCAAAGGTACGAATATTTTTCCACATGAAGCCTGTATGTTGTGTGAATAACTAAGAAATAGCGTACAAACTAATTAATTTTCTTTAAAAACTAAACGAATTAGTTGTATCAAACTAAAATGTTTAGTTATATTTGCAAGCGGATACAGATACTGGCGCATGGAAAGCGTTAGTGAACAATTAACTAAAAACAAAGAAATGAAACGATTAACCACGAAAGAAAAGGAAATCATGGACCTCTACTGGCAGCATGGTCCTATGTTCGTGAAGGAGCTCTTGGAATATTACGACGAGCCTCGTCCGCACTTTAATACACTATCGACGACGGTGCGCATCCTTGAGAAGAAAGGCTTTCTCGATCATAAGCAGTTTGGCACGTCCTACCAGTATTTCCCCACCGTGACTGAAAAAGAGTACGGCCGTAGCAGTCTGACGGGTATTATCAAGAACTATTTTGACGATTCCTACCTGAGCGCCGTTTCCTGCTTTGTCAAGGAAGAGAAAATTTCTGTGGATGAATTGCGTGAACTGATTGAGAAAATAGAAAACAATAAATAAGAAGAACATAATTAAAGGGTATGATAGAGTTCCTGACATACGATTTGAAAGTAGCAACACTGTTGGCAGTGTTCTACATGTTCTACCGTCTGATGCTGAGTCGCGAAACGTTCCATTGCCTAAACCGCGTGGTACTGCTGATGACGGCCATCGCTTCTTTCCTGTTGCCGCTGTGTGTGATCACTATCCACCAAACAATTGTTGTGGAAGGTTCAAAAGCTGATATAAGCCTCGGTCAACTGAAAATGATGGTGGCAGATGGTGATCAATTATCGCTCTGGCATACAATCTTAATCGTGGTCTTCTTTATCGGCATGATGGCCACCTTAGGTCATACCCTGTATGGCTTGTTCCGGGTGTGGCTGCTGATACGCCGCAGTGAACAGCATCCGCAGACCGACGGAACCGTGATCTGTGTGGCCAAAGGCGATGTGTCGCCTTTCAGTTGGATGCACTATATCGTACTCTCTCAAAGTGACTATGAGGCCCATGATGCCTCCATACTTGCCCATGAACGGGGACATATCCGTCATCGTCATTCGATTGATCTCATCCTCGTTGATTCTCTTACAGCCCTGCAATGGTTCAATCCTGCTATGTGGATGTTGCGCCAGGATTTGCGTGCCATCCACGAGTATGAAGCCGATGCAGCGGTACTCTCTCAAGGCATCAATATGCGCCAGTATCAGTATCTGCTTATCCAAAAAGCCGTTGCTCACTGTGGGTACTCAGTAGTTAACGGAATTAGTCACAGTACCCTTAAAAACCGCATAAATATGATGCTCAATAAGAAATCAAACCGTGCCAGCATGCTGAAATTGCTCGCACTCCTGCCCATTGTGGGCGTTGCTTTAGCCCTGAATGCTGAAACCGTAAACGACTATGTTTATACCGATGAAAAACCACCTGTGGTACCAGTGGTCAACGTAGAAAGTGTAGAGCCTGACGAGCCCCTTGACGTTGTGGAGCAGATGCCTGAGTTCCCTGAACTGATGAAGTTTATAGCCTCGAACGTCAAATACCCGGTGAAGGCTCTGAAGAAAAAGGTTCAAGGTCGTGTGTTGGTTCAGTTCATTGTAGAGAAGGACGGTACCGTCAGCGGACCCAAAGTCGTTCATGCTGTAAATAAATACCTTGATGCCGAGGCTGTTCGTGTGGTTAAGGCCATGCCTAAATGGAAACCTGGTATGCAGAAAGGACAGCCCGTGCGTGTGAAGTTTACTGTACCTATATCATTTAGGCTGAATTAAGCGACTGAATTAAGAAACTCTCTCTCAATCAAAATAAACACCTGATTCTTTTAGTTCTAAAAACAAGGAACTTTAAGAATCAGGTGATTTGTTTGTTAATAATACGTGTCTTTATTTCGCGGTGTTGAATGGGAGTAGGAAGGGCGAGGTGGCGTGGATGTTGAGTGCTTTCCCTTCAGCGTTGGGACGGAAGTAGGCCACCAGTCTGCCTTGGTGTACACGAAGTGAAAGGCCTCGGTTGCGGCGATCTGAGCGTCCCATAATGGCAGGCTGCTCTGTCATGTTTCCGTTCTCCATGCCCAGCAGTCGGGCACCTTCAAGCGAGAGTGTTACCATGTTGTCGGCAGTTTTCACCACTCGTCCCTGTTCATCTACCACCTCTACAAAGATATGTGTTACGGAGTCGGTAGTGACCTTCAAGGCGTAAGGACGTCCGAACGTTTCTATCTCGTAACTGGCACCATTGTCGGCTTCGCAACGTAGGGTTCCTGGCTGGTAGTCAATGTCCCAGTATAAAATGTCCGTATCCATATCGCGTTGAGGCTCACCACCTACGGGCTTCCCGTTCAGCAGAAGACGGGCAGAGGTAGCATTGGTATAGCACAGTACACGTATTGGCTGTCCTTCCTCATAGTTCCAGAAATCAGTGGCATAGGGATGTACGTACTTTCCCGGAACGGTACCTATATAGCATGTGGGCTGTTCGCTCCATAGGGCAGCACGATACCAGCCCATTGGCTTGCGCTGTCCGGCAAGGTCGAGAAGTCCTGCCGATGAACCACGTGCAGGCCAAGGACCGCTCTCGCCCAGATAGTCGATACCTGTCCAGAGGAACTGTCCGAAGATATGCTCATTGTCTCTCACTGCCTTCCATGCCGGCAAGTCATGGCGGTTCTCAGAGCCATAGATCACGCGTTTCGGATATTTCTCGTGATCCTCCTGATAGCGACTTTCCGTATAGTTGTATCCCACCACGTCGATGGCCGATGGATAGGCAGTCTCGTTCGACATCACCACACCGGCCAGTGCACCAGTAGTAGGACGTGAAGCGTCTATCTCCTTCACTATCTTGGCCAGTCGCTGAGCGATGCGACCGATACGTTCGGCATTAGGCTGATCGGGCTTGTAGCCACCGTAGATAGGTTGAGTCATGCTCTTGTCGCCATTCAGCACGGGGTGAGAGTAGGGGTCGTTGGGATAGTCCACCTCATTGCCGATGCTCCACAGGAATACAGAAGGGTGGTTGCGGTCGCGGCGCACCATATCGGCCACGTCACGGTCTATCCATTCTTCGAAATAGGTGTATGTGCCTTGGAACTCCGGTTTGCCCTGATTCCATCCCTTCATCCATTTACGTTTGGGAAACTCCCATTCATCGGAAGCTTCGTCCATGACCAGCAGTCCCAACTCGTCGCACAGGTCGTAGAACTCAGGCATGTGAGGATTATGACTCAGTCGGATGGCGTTCACGCCCATCGCCTTCAGCTCTTGCAGTCGGCGTTGCCACACCTCTTTCGGAACGGCAGTGCCCAGCACACCGGCATCGTCGTGCACGCATACACCTTTCACCTTCATCCACTGCCCGTTGAGGGCGAAACCTTTGTCGGGAGAGAACGTGAGGGTTCGCAAGCCCACAGAGACAATTGATTTGTCTAGTGTAGAGTTTAGAGTGTAGAGTTTAGAGTTTGCTACCGCAGTGGTAGTTTCATTGGCCTTTTTATGTGAGGTGTTCTGCGGAGCGGTAGCAAACTCTCCACTTTTCACTCTGCACTCTAAACTATAGAGATACGGGTCGTCAAGATTCCAGCGATGAGGATTCTTCACGGTGATGGTCACCGTTTTCTTCTGCTGAGAACCAATAGTGGTTTTGGTCGAGGCCACAATGTTGCCTTCAGCATCTTTCATTTCTACAAAGGCTTGGAGTTTCAGTTCGGCTGATTTGTCCTTACGGTCGTCGGTGGTCTCAATATCCACCTCAACGATTGCCTTTTTCTTGTTGATACTCTTCAGTCGGTAGGCCAATCCCCATTGAGCCAAGTGAACCTCTGGGGCGGTAACAAGCCACACGTTGCGGTTGATGCCCGAACCCGTGTACCAGCGAGAGTCAAACTCCTGAGAGTGGTCTATCCGCACAGCGATGGTATTCTTCCCGTCTTGATGAAGATAGGGGGTGATGTTGTATAGGAAAGAAGCGAATCCAGAAGGACGACGGCCCACGAGCTGTCCGTTTACATAAACCTCTGAATGGTTGTATGCTCCTTCAAAATAGAGAAAAATGCATTCATTTTCTTTCTCGGAGGCTGGAATGGTCAGTGATTTGCGATACCAGCCGATACCGCCAGGCAAATAACCCTGGCAAGACCCTTTATCGGGCGACATGGGCTGTTCTACTCCCCAGTCGTGAGGAAGGTTGAGTCGTCGCCAACGGCTGTCATCGTAGTTGGGCGAGGCCATATCGGCCGACTCGTTGATGTTGCGAGTGGTGTCGATGCGTAGAAAACGCCAATCGTTGTTCAACAGAGTGGCTTGTCCAAATGAAACCTGGGCTTGCGCTTTCATGAAAAGAGCAAGAAGGAGTATGGAGAATAATTTCCTCATAATGATAAGTAGCTTTATGTTAGTAATTGTGGGTCTATTGTTTTTTCTGTTTTTACATGAATCCCTGCCGTTTCAGAGTTTCGAGGAGCGACTGTGAGAGCGCCTCGTTGTCCTTTCGCGTATAGCGGAGGTCGGTGAACACCTGGGCGAGCGTCTCCTTGTTGTTGATTTCTACGAAATGCTGGTTCTCAGGCAGTTGCTCCTTCGGTGTATAGTAGGTGTCAATGTCTGCCGGTGAGTAGTCGTGATAGGTCTCGTTATGCACGAAACTCTCCAGCGGCAAACGGTCGGTGAGTGGTGGATTCTCGTCGGGCCATCCCACGGTGAGCGTGGCCACAGGCATGGTGAGCCGTGGTAACTTGAGAATATCTATAATCTGCTGAGGCATGTAGATGGTGGTGCCCAGAAAACAATAGCCAAGTCCTTCATCCTCCATCAGGTTGCAGAGCGTCTGCGTATAGAGCAAGGCATCGGTGGCCGCGTTGAGAAACGACAGTGGGTTGTCATAGCCAGGGTCGGCCTTGCGGCAGTTGGCCCACTTGGTGGTGCGGTTGAAGTCGGCACAGATAGTAAGTACCACAGGTGCTCCTTTCACCATGGGCTGATTGAAATGGGCGGGAGCAAGACGCTCTTTCATTTCCTGTGATCGGGTGACCACCACACTATACAGTTGTAGGTTGCCCATGGTCTGGGTACGTGCCGCCTCGTTCAGAAGACGGTTGAGGAGTTCGTCGCTCACTTCGCGACTGCTGTATTTACGAATAGTACGATGCATAGTTTAAGTGAAGAATGAAGAATGAAGAATGAAGAATTTTTAGTTTCTTTTTCTGCAGTTGGCGCAGATTCCTTTAACTATATATTCGGTCTCTTCGGGCTGGAAGCCTTCGGGCAGTGCTACCGGCGGGATGCGCACGTTGGTGAGACAAACCGTCTGATGACAGATACTGCAGGTGAGATGAACATGCCCCATGCAGTGGCGCGTGTCATCGACGTGGCACACACAGTATTTCTGCGAGCCCGTACCATCGTCAATATCGTGCAGGAGATGGGCCTCACTCAATAGGGTGAGTGTGCGGAACAGGGTCGAGCGGTCGAGGGTGGGCAGCGCAGCCTCCATGTCGGCCAGTGAGAAAGGGCCCTGAAAGCCATGTCGCGCCTTTCGCCATATCAGCAGACGGTTGGCAGTAACACGAATGCCCGAATTAATTAAACTTTGCTCGTCAGATAACTCTAAATGCATGGTTGTTCTTATTTTCTTCCACTTGCAAAGATAGATAATACTTTCAAATTATAGCTATAATTTTCGGAATTATAGCTAAAATTATCAGAATTATAGCTATAATTTTCTGCAGGGTGATAATTGTTATAGTGTGATTTGACTGCTGTTGACAGCCAATAATTATCATTTTGAAGCGTTAAAATTTAAATTTTCTTTTGAGAATTAATCTTTTTTTGTATTTTTGCACCATATTATATACAAACGAATCAAAAAAAATAACAATAGGCCTATGAAAACAAATCATTTTTTTCCATTATCAATGGAATTATTCGGTCGCTTCCGTCATGTTGTAGTGATGATGGCAGGCCTTATGATGTTGTTGATGCCACAGGTAGCTTGGGCAGACTTGGAAACCATTTCTATTGACGGAAAGGTTTTCTATATATTGCGCAGTTCCAGTGACTGGAACACTTTCCGGCAGAAGGTGATTGCTGCCAATGGAAAGATGGACGTTAATGCTATTATGGGTGCTGACATCAGTACTAACGTTAGCTGCGGTGACGAGAATTCTCCGTATCGTGGTATCTTCGATGGCAACGGTCATACCCTGGAGGTTAGTATTAAAACTTCCAGTAATTATGAGGGCGCATTCAGATATACAAGAAGTGCCACTTTCAAGAACCTCCATCTCACAGGAAGTGTTTCAGGAGCCCTTTTTGTGGGTGGTTTAGTAGGTCAATGTTTCGATAATTCCTTTCTGAGTTTTGAAAAAGTGTGGGTGTCGGCTAATCTTGAGACCCCATCCGATACTTATGTTGGCGGATTCTGTGCCACTGCAACAAGTGCCAAAGTGTATATGAAACATTGTCGTTACGATGGCACGCTGAAATCCAGTAATTCCAATAATAATTTAGCCACTTTTATAGGCAATGGATCAGGCTCGTGGGAACACCGCTGCCAATACGAGGACAGTAAGAATGTTGGTCCGGGCCATTTCGGTATGAACTATCGTGGTCACCTATCTCCATTATCGGGCCAGGACCGCTGTATCTCAGCTCACGATTGGGGTGAGGTAGCGGCTGAATCCCGGAAGATTACAGACCAGAACACGGTGCTGATGAAAATGAACACCGAAGGTGCCAGCACATGGCAGCTGGTAAATGGTAAGGCAGTGCCCATTGGCACATTCCCACAGGAAGTAGGTTTTGAGACCTACGATTTGGTGCCCGGTTCTGAGAGTGGAGAAGAAGGCCTGTTGAAGATTCCTTTCTCCTGCGATCAGGCAGTGGAGTGGATTAGTGGCAGCTATATCGGCGAGGGTGGTGTTGAGAAGACCATCGCTCCCATTTCATTTGGTAAGAACACCTATGCCGGATTTATAAAGTTACCGGCCACTGAGGCTCACCGCAACCTGAGACTGAATGTGAAGTTGAAGGACGGACTGATAATTATGGGCTATGAGGTGAAGGACGATGCCGTGATGCACAATCCCCGCCATCTGACTTCCGAGGTGTTGCGCTTCAATGCAACGAACCTGACCGATGCAGGTGCCGTGTTGCTGAAATGGGATGTGGCCGATGCCGACTATAAGGATGCTATTGAAAGTGACCAGTTCTTAGTGTTGCGCTCGTTGACAGGCAGAATAGAGGATATGGAGAACATTGGTACGGTGCCATTTGAAAAGAATCAGGCTTCTTATGTTTACAAAGACTCATTATTGACCTCGGCACTGACGCCTGAACTGTTTGACGTGACTACTGGCATTCCAGTGGTAAAATATATCGTGGTGCGTGGTACCGCCCAGCAGTTGTGGGGCCTCACAAATAATATTGCCATGATGAGCAGTGATTATCCGCTGTCATTATTCCATCTGTTGCGTGTTTCCGATTATAGCGCTAAATGGGAAAGTGAAACCGACAAGACCATTAACGTGAGCTGGAAGTATGCCGACGAAGAGGGGGCCGTTTGGGACGACCGAGCTAAAATGAAGATACTTGTTAGCAGCACCAACCGAGCCGGTGAAGCTGTCGATACCACCACCTTTGAGGTTACTGCCGATGAAATGGCAGTCTGCAGAAAGGTATTGCAGCTCAAACGGTCGTGTGTCAATTATAAGATAGGATTCTCCATAGAGCCGGGCGCATCGCCCGTCTCGCCAGAATCATCCTTCGTGACTATTCGCACAGAAGATGACTGGACCGCTTTTGTTAGGATGGTACAAGAGGCCAACGGGAAAAATGTGAATGCCATGCTGCTGGCCGACATTACCGTAAACACCCGAGTGGGTGATGACTATGCTCCCTACCGTGGCGTCTTTGAAGGCAATGGACACAAACTGACCTTTAATATGGTTTGGACAAGGCTGAATGCAGCTCCTTTCAGCGTGGTTGCTGATGCTGCCATTCGCAATCTGACCATAGCAGGTCATATTACCTCTACTATCAGGCAACAGGGCGGTATTGTTGGCTGTATCAACAGTGGTTCTACAGTTACTATTGAGAACTGTCGCTCGTCGGTTCATCTCGAGAGTAAGTGGGCGGATGATTCACGTATAGGCGGCATTGTAGGTGTTGCTATCGGCGTGAAACAGCTTCTCATCAGAAACAGCGTGTTTGATGGTATTATTGAAGGCCTCGCTTCTCAGCGCAACGGCGGTTTTGTGGGCTGGGCCGACAACTACGAGCAAATAACGCTTGAGAACTGTTTGTTTGCACCTTTTGACATCAAGACAGGCCTGGAGGACTGTATGACCTGGGTGCGTACGTCAACTCCCGAAAAAATCGTTATCACCAACTGCTACTGCACACGCGAATATAAGTTGGACGATCAGCATGAAAATTATTTCGTCATCAGTTCTACTGCCGACTGGGATGCCTTTGTGGAAAAAGTAGATGCAGCCATGGGCGCTAAGGATGTAAATGCCATACTGACTGCCGACATTACGGTTACTAATTACGTAGGGCGATCATCTAACCGCTATTACAGAGGCATATTCGATGGAAACGGACATACTTTGAACGTTAGTATCGCGTTAGACGATGATTATCTGGCTCCTTTCCGCTATGCCAAGAACTATACAATAAAGAATCTTACCGTAACAGGAACCGTCAGCGGCCGTAACTATGTGTCAGGTCTGGTAGGTTATGACAGATATTCGCAGAGTAATAATTATATCGAAAACTGTCGCGTGTCTGCTACGATAAATTCCACTGAATCGGTATCGGCAGGATTCTTCGCATATTCATACTTGTACTACCATAATGTCAATAACTGTCTTTTCGATGGTCACTTGGTGTCAACGAGTACTAAGATAACGTATGGCGCTGCATTTGCAGGCTATGGAGACTATCGCGACAAAATAAGCAACTGTCTGGAGAATGGCACTTATACAGGCATTGGGAATACTAACATGAACTTTGACGGAACATCAACCTTTGGCAATAATCTTTACTGTACGAACAACTGGAGTTATCATGACTGGTCTTCCATGAATGGTAATGTGGTTGGAAATATGTCGCCATCGGTACTTGCTTCGAAGTTAGGCTCTTCAAACTGGCAAGTTTCCGGCAATCAGGTGTTGCCCATTACCAGTAGCGTGTCTTTCGGTGATTTGACCGGTAAGTCGGCCGATGAAATTGTTTCGCTCTTAGGCAACGGTTGGACGAAGGATGCAAGTGGCCGTGTTGTTCCAAAGGCTGTAGATAAGATGCAGACCGAAATAGACCTCAGCAAGGTTACAGGCGTTCCCACTTTCTACTATGAGAGTCTGGGACATATTGACAAGAAATCGCTGATGGCAATAACACAGCAGTCATCGGTAGTACTGTCGTGGAACAATGTGGATGATGAGCCTGTGGATTACTATGAGGTTTACCGTCACGATGTGAAGACACCGAAGGACAGTGTGGTACTCCTTGTTGGAAACCTGACTGAGATGCAGTATGAGGACAAGACAACCTCGGCTGTACATCAGTACGAATATTTTGTACGCGGTGTGAATAGTTGTGAGGGCATATCCTTTGAAGATACTGAACGTGTACCGGGTATGTGCGTACAGACAGCTACCGTAGAAGGTTATCTTCAGTTCCCCGATGGAACGGGTATTCCCGGTAAAGTGGTGAGCACAACACTGGCCGACAAGACCGAATGTGAGGTGAAAACCGACGAGAGCGGATACTTCCGTCTGACGGGTCTTCCCTACGTGAACAGTTCGGAAACCGTTTACAAAATCACCGTCAATCATAATGGCTTTGAGCCAAAGAGCGTAACCTTCACAACAAGTCCTGGCGGCAACCATGTGAAGAATATGGTGCTTGAGATTTCACAGAGCGTAAAGTTGACTGGTTATGTGCAATACAACGGTACGAGTATTCCTGTACAGGGCGTGTCGTTCATGGTCGATGGCTATGAGGTGCGCACTGCTGCCGGAAAGGTGACTACCGACTTTGAGGGTAAGTTCGCATTCCGTATCCTTCCTGGTGCTCACGACAGTATTCAGGCCGTGATGGATGGTCACAAGTTCTTCCGTGGCGGATTCTATCATGAGAGTGATGACGATGCTGATGAGAAAAAGGCATATAGCTTCAATACCGACAAGGCAGGAATCATGTTCTATGACGATACCCGTGTGAAACTCATCGGACGTATTGCCGGCGGTAAGGATCAAGGCGAGATACCTTTAGGAAACTCACTGTCGAGGAACAACCTGGGTGATGACTTGCAGATGGTCTTTACTCTCGAGGGTGACAAGTCTTCACGACTGGTTTGGGATATTCAGGACCGTAACAAGAAAGAGCGTGACGAAGAGTTCCACCATACAATGGCCCATGACTCAAAGTATGATTACCATACCAAGGTGCATACCACACTGAACCGGATGATTGTAACTCCCGACGTGCATACCGGCGAATACGAAGTGATGCTCCCGCCGGTGAAATGGAAGATTCAGCAAATAACGGCCAAAGGCTATCCTACATTGTTCCAAGACGGACAGGTGGGTGATGTGATTGACCTTACCGACTCGCTGACTGTACATCGCGACACGCTGGAGGGTAAGTGGAAGAGTCACATGGGTATAGAAGTGAAAAAGGCCGTTGAGGTGTATAATGCCAAGTACAGCCGTATCTACCATTCACCCGTTATCATAGACTATAAGCAGCAGGGTTTCGATCCTTTCTCTTATTTCGGTGACCGCTACTACTCGTTCAAAAACGTTGACGGTACCAAGCAGAAACTGTCGCTGGCCTATGGCGTGAGAAAGAAAGACTGGCCCAAGGGCAAGCGCGATTCGCTGGAAACAGTCTATGCCTTCGGCTATCCTGTGTTCAGTATCGACAAGTCGTATGGCGTGAAGATTTCGGCAACGGAGAAATACTATTATAATAATAATGAAAAGAGCGATACGGTTGATGTGATTCGTCTGTCTGGAGGTAAAGTGACCATTCAGAACGGTATGATCAGTACTACCCATCGTGATACACTGGAACTGGATAGTGTGGGCGAGGCCAACTATGTACTGAGGGCTGCTCAGACACCCTATCTGCTGACAGGTAAAGATGCCTTGCATACGGTGTCAATGACACTCGAGATGGATGGCACGTACTATGAAGCAACTCCCTTACGCGCGTACACTTTAAATATTAAGCCCAAGGAAGGTGCCAAGGATATCATAAGCTACTCTATGCCACTGTTGATTGACGTGCTGCGCGATCCGCCCGGAGGTGCCTCAAAGGCTACACTGAGCAAAGGCTCGACCCTGAAGTATTCGTACACAATGGATATGAAATGGAGTGCCGGCGTAGGCATTAACATCGGTATAGGTAGTGGCGTGAACAGCTTTACCGGTATTGTAGTAGCCCCGATGGGGGGCGGTGCCGTGGGCGGTGTGAACAATGGTGGAGCAAGCACCTTTGGTACCAGCATAGACCTGGTGTGGTCGGGTAGCGGACAGCGAGCCTTTAACTACACCATGACGGCCAAGGAAGATATTTCAACCAGTAGCGACAAAAAACTGGTGGGTGCTAAGGCTGACCTTTATATAGGTGTGGACCAGAATATCGTGGTGAAACCCGCTACTGCCATTCGTGCCATTCCGGATAGCGTATATAAACTGATTGAAGGACAGTTGAAGTCAGGACGCACGGTGGAGATTGCTGAGGGCGTGGACGATCAGGGAAAGAAACTGCATCTGGTGCGCGATGAGGTTGTGACCTACGGACCGGTGATTAAATCAAGTTTCGTGCATTCTCAAGAATATATCGTGAAGCAGTTGCTGCCTTCGCTGGCCGAGCATATCCTCTCATTGATGTACACCGGTTCGAGAGCAGAGGCAGAAGCTCAGGCAGAAGCTACCGGTAAGCCTGTTTATCTGTCGCTGGTTCCGAAAGATGACAAGGACTTCGGTTCAAAGTATGAGATGATTGTGCCCCAAGGCGCACCAGATAATACTGAGGATGAAGTGGCCCGATACCAGCAGAACATGCTGAAATGGATAGAGATGATAGCCCAGAACGAGAAAGAGAAACTGGAGGCAACTGATCTGGTTAAGAACTTTGATGTGGATGGCGGAGCTTCGCTGAGCTATAGTGAGAGCTTTACAAGCGAATATTCTGTGTCGAACTCGTTCGTGAGTCCCATAACAGCAGGTACTGCCGGCTATTTTGACAGTACCGCAGGCGATACTGCAATGGGTATCGTGGCTATCGTAGGCCCTGTAGTGGCAAAGATTCTGGGTAACATCCTTAAAGGGTCGAAAGGAAAGACAACGGGTGAAACACAACTCGATGGCGACGAAGGTGGTTTGAAGGTGACGGTAGATGCTGTGGGCTTCACCCTCCGTTTCAGCTTATCGCCAGCCATGAGCTTCAGCGTAACTCCGAAGGATACAGAGACAAAGTCGTACTCACGTACTGAGAGCTTCTCTATCGCTATGTACAAGAAGAATCATCTGAATTTCGATGTGTATCGTGTGAAAACGAAGACCGATAACGTGAAAGTTAATGATGCCCTCGACGTGTTCTACAATAATAACTTCTACGACATGGTGGACTATGACTACGATCACATGAAGAAAGAAGTGGATGTGAAGAACTTTACCTACGCACGCAGCTTCGTGTATCGCACTCGTGCCGGTGCCACTTGTCGCCCGTGGGAGGATGAGCGTAAGACGCTGTTCTATGAAACAGGTACTACACTGGATGAGCGAACCAAGAAGATTGAGAACCCTGTCATCAAGCTGGACAAGCAGAGCATCAGCGGTGTACCCTTCGGTGAACCTGCCCGGTTCAAAATCTATTTGACCAATGAAAGTGAGCAGCCTGAAGCTGTACATCATTATTTTGATTTGTACCAACAGGAAACATCGAATCCCGATGGTGCCAAACTGATGGTTGACGGTATGCCTTTGACAGGCAATTCGCGAACCGTTGAAATACACCCGGGCGAGGTGACTGAAAAGACCCTTGAGGTATATCCTGGTGAGAAGTTTGACTATAAGGGACTTGAAATCGGTCTGATATCACAAGACGATATTGACTGCTATAGTACGGTGACGTTCGACGTGCACTATCTTCAGACTGCAGGTGCCATTTCTATCACCACACCTGGCGATCAGTGGATTATGAACTGTGATGCGCCCTTCGAGAAAGGAAAAGGTTGGTATATGCCCGTTATCATTGGTGGATTTGATAAGAACCAGCATAACTTTGACCATATAGAATTCCAGTACAAGGAGAGTACGCGTGGTGACGACTACTGGACTAACCTGTGTGGTTACTATGCCGATTCAACAATCTACCAGGCAGCCAGCGGTACGAAAGAGATGATACCTGAAAATGGAAATATCGTAGCCCGTTTCTTCGGTGACGGTCAGGTGATGGAAAAAGCCTATGACCTGCGCGCTGTGCTGTTCTGCAGAAATGGAAACTCATTCCTCACTAGTGAGTCGAAGGTGCTGACTGGCGTGAAAGATACGCGTCGCCCGCAACTGTTTGGCACACCTGATCCAAAGTCTGGCGTACTGGGTGCTGGTGATAATATTATCTTTAATTTCTCAGAGGATATAGAATACAACTATCTGCAGGCTACCACCAACTTTGAGGTGAAAGGAGAAACCAACGAAACAGCGATTCAGGAAGCTCCGTCACTTCAGTTTGGCGGTCAAGGCTATGTCATTTCTCAGGCGCGTCGTAATTTTGCCGATAAGAATATTACTATCGAGGTGATGATTAAGCCTGACGAGGTGGCTAAGGAAATGCCTATCTTCTCGCACGGCAGCGATGGTAAAGAACTGCAGTTGTGGCTAACGGACAAAAAGTGTCTTAAAGCGGTAGTTATTGATAACGATACCCTTGTGGCAGAAAGTAAAACGCCTGTGAACACCATTGACTTCCAGCGCGTAGCACTGGTGCTGGACTGTGAACAGGCGAAGTTGTTCCTTTACAGCGATGGATTGGATTTGGTAAAGGATAGTGTGTACTATCATGCCTCTGGAACTTTGACATTCGGTTCGGCTGTTGATCATGTTACTGGCGAGCGTCGCTACTACGAAGGACGTATGCTGCAAGGACGCGTGTGGAACCGGGCGCTCGACAAGGCTACGCTGAACCGCTATGGTAATAAACTGCTTACGGGCTATGAAATGGGACTGACCGACTATTATCCCATGAACGAGGGTAGCGGTACCTATGCTTTCGATTTGGCACAGGGAGCTGATTTGAAACTCGTTGGCGCTACATGGGCTCTGCCTCGTGGCATATCGTTGAGGATTGACAAGAACGATGCCCGGAGTGCAGGCAAGAAGAAAGGACTGCAAATACAGTCTAAACTCCTTGAACGTGATGAAGAACAGGACTATACCCTGATGTTCTGGTTCAAGACCGGCGATGTGAATGGCGCACTGCTGGCAAACGGCTCTGGACAGAGTACTGATGAAGGTGCTGTGAACAAGTTCTTCATAGGTTTTGAAAACCGGTTACTATGTTATCGTAGTAATGGAATGGAGTATGAACTGGGCAGCGGCTACTGTGACGGTTCATGGCATCACTACGCTATGACAGTGAATCGTCAGCGCAAAGTGGCCAGTATCTATTTGGATGATGACTTAAAAGTTCAGTTCACTACCGATTCGCTGGGAGGCATGAATGGAAACTTCTATCTGGGTAATATGGTGTGGCAGGATGCTGGCGATCCGACAATTCATGAGAAATACGCCATTTCAGGACACTTTGATGGATTGACTCTGTTTGAGCAGGCACTGCCTCTTACCCTCATAAAACGATATACACGAAAATCGCCCGGCGGTGAAGAAAAAGGTCTTATTACCTATGTGGACTTTGAAAGTCAGGTAAGACAGAAAACCGGTGAACTGGCTTTGCAACCCTATGTGATGAACAAGAAGGTGAAGTATGACGCGGACGGTAAGCCAACCGATCAAAGAGATAGTGTGTTCGTGGAACCTATTAGTGAAGTTCTTACTCACATAGACAAAACAGTGAGTGCCCCGGTACAGGCCTACGAGGAGTTGTATAACCTGAACTTCAGCTTTGTGGGACGCAACAATCAGTTGCTGATTAATATTGACGAGAAGGATACTCGATTGAATAAGCGTAATATCTACGTGACCGTGGCCGATATTCCAGACAAGAACGGAAACTTCCTGGCTTCGCCCGCTACAGAGAGCTTCTTCGTGAACTGTAACCCGTTGATATGGGAATCAAAGCGCTTTTCACAGACGCTGCCGGCTGGTCAGGAGCATGTGATTGAAATAGGTATTTACAATACGGGTGGCGCAACACACACCTACACCATCGAGAACTTGCCACGCTGGATAAGTGTGAACAAGACTGCCGACATAATTGAACCAATGGAGAGTGATGTCATCAAACTCTCTATCAGTAAGGATGTGAATGTAGGAACCTACGACCAGATTATCTATCTGACCGATGAGAACGGACTGTCAGAGCCATTATTGCTGGAACTGACGATGGAGGGTGAAACCCCATACTGGGTAGTAGATACAAACATGAAGCGCTACTCAATGAATATCGTAGGACAGGTATATGTAGGAAACACGTTGGTTACCGATCCGAATGATATTGTGGCTGCCTTTGATGAAGCTGGCCGCTGCATGGGCGTTAACAATGTGAAGTATGATCCGACAACAGGACGTAGTATGGTCTATATGACTGTTTATGACAGTACGACAGTGGCTAAGCACCTGTACTTCCGCTTGTGGCACTATGCTACAGGAAAGACAATGCAGTTGTCAACCTCGGAAGTGGTGAACTTTGGTAATCAGATTATCAAGGGTACTGTTGCCGAACCCCTTAAGATGTTTGCAGATGACCTGTATCTGCAACAGATAGAACTCTATGAAGGATGGAACTGGCTGTCGTTTAATGTGTATAACAAGATTTTTGATAACCTGGAAACGCTGCTCAGTAGGTTCCCATGGGAGGATGGAGATATTGTGACCGAGGATTCGCAAGACTTGACCCTTACTTATAAGAAAGGAAAATGGGCAGGCAACCAGAGTAAGAATTTCAAAGAGTTCAACGTGTCACAGGCATACTCTTATCGCGTGAGAGTGCATAATTATCAGTTGCTCGAACTTTGGGGAACTTGCTTCAAGAAACCCGAAGACCGAACAATCAACGTGAAGAAGGGCTGGAACAGCATTGGCTATACACCAATGGTGAACCTGCCGGTATCGACGGCACTTGCCGACTACTACGATCATGCAACGGACGGTGATGTGATTAAGAGTCAGCATGAGTTTGCCATGTTCGTAGGAAGTGCTGAAAAGGGTGGCGAATGGCTTGGCACTTTGGAATACATGAAACCGGGCGAAGGCTATATGCTGATGCGTAAGAATAGTAATCCGGTGTCGTTCTGCTATCCATATTATGAGCCAGGTACAACCTTTATTGACAGTCACTTGAAGAAGACTGTCAAGAAGAGTACACAACGATTTGCATGTACCATGAATATCGTGGCTGAGGCCATAGGCGTAGGCATTCAGGAAAATGACAAACTGGTGGCTTATGCTGAAGGAGAACAGGTGGGAAGCGCAGAATTGTCTTCCTCTAAGACTCAGCCGGTGTTCTTCCTAAACGTTGAGGGTGATCTGCCAGTTCTCCTCTCGTTTGCTATTGAACGCGATGGCGAGATTATTGCAACGACTGGTGAGGTGATGAACTATGAGGCAAATGCCGTTGTAGGAAGACCTGACGCACCAACGAAGTTGAACTTCTTGGGAATCGATCAGTTGCCGCAAAACGGATGGTACACGCTTGAGGGCGTTAAACTGCCGAAGGCTCCGAAACAGAGCGGCGTTTATATCTATAACGGCAAGAAGAAAGTGATCAAGTAGTTCACGCTCTTTTAGAGAAGATAGTCAGAATAATAGTTTGTACTTAAAAAGTAAAGACGGTGATAAAGATGAAAGCAATAAAGATAATGATGCTGATGACAGCCCTTATAATGGCATGGGGCTGTTCATCTGACGATGAGGACTCATCAGGTATTAGCACCCAGGTGGTTGACAGCATACCTGTTTGGAAAGTGAATTTCACAGGAAATGATGCTGTCCCCGATTGGAAGGCTCCTGATCCGTCAAGATACGAGAACTCGATGTTCACAATGGTAAAGTTGCAGGAGGAGTTGGTGCCTTATTCGACAGATGGAGACAGAATGGCTGTGTTCCTTGATGATGAATGTCGCTCACTTCCTTCAGAGCGAAACGTTTTCGAAAATGGAAGCGTTTATTTCGTACTGAAAATATGGGGTAATAGCTCTGACCTTGATGTTACCGTCAGATTGAGTTACTATAGTGCAGGATTGCATAAGGTGTTCTCCATCAAAAGGACAGAGTCGTTCACAGAGCGTACCTATGGCTTTGATGAGGATTTCGTGCCACCGTTGGTGAAGGGCGACTCAAATTATCCTGTACAAGAAGACATGATGGTACGTTTGCCAGACAATGCTCCCTTTACGCCAAATGAGGAAGACCAGGTAGGCGTTTTTATGGGAGATGTTTGTCGTGGCGTGGGACATGTAGGGAAGGTGTTTACTGTGTTCCGTACTTCAACAGAAGAACAATTGCAGTTGCGTTACTATAGCGCAGAGAAAAAGACCATATATACTTTTGCACAGCCTGTGGGACATAGCAAGGAGATCGTTCTTTCTTTTTAAAATTAAAATAGTTGTATGAGATATATGAATCAAAGAATAACTAAATGGTTGTACGTTGCCGTTTTGGTGATGGGCGGTCAGATAGGAATGAACAGTTGCAGTCACGATAGTGATAAGTATGAGAAGAAACTGTATCCGGTGACAGATCAGGAACGCGTGTCGTATGCTGAGAAGGTGCTGGGTGTGAGCATTGATAAGGACCATGATTGGGTGCTTACTGAAGAGTATAGCGTAAAGATTACCGCAGATGCCGACCTTGACTATATTGTTAAGATTGCCGTGCTGGATACTAATCCATACGTAGATGAGAATTACTGTCTGGCAGCCAAGGCGATGAACAAAGGCGGTTCGGCCACACTCTCGTTTCGTGCCCCAAAGGGTGCGGGGATGCTTTATGCCGCCTGTATGACGTATGATGGGAAATGTATAGCACGGCCGTTTGTGCCTGGGGTTGATAAGTCGGTGTCGTTTGTTGACGAGAATTTGCTCAGTGCACGTAAAGTCAATCAGCATCGCGCTTCAGCAATGAATATCCTGGAACCGCAGTACACCCGGTTCACCATGAGAGACTATTATGTTTTTCTGAAAGCAGTGGAAAAGGCGCTTCCGAAAGGGAAAAACAATAGTCAGGTGATGGGCAAGCACAACTATACCAATAAGGTGCAGGTGGCTAACAATCCTTATGGACTTTATAGTCTGCCGTTGGCCTATATAGGCGGTAATGGTAGCGTGGATGATAACCTGAGCTATCAATGGTTCCCAATTGGGAAACCCGCTGAGAGTGGAGAGACATTCCTGATTAAAGATAACTATCCCACTGGTTGGGATAAAGAAAAGGAACCGGATCCCTTCATTGATGAATATCTGATAGACGGACACTATTTGTACTGTCGCAATTCAGAGGATGAGATTAGTATGATCTTTACACCAGGTGATATTATTAAGTTCAGTTTGGCAAGAAACGAAGAGCTGTTGGATGATCCCGATATGGCCCGCGTGA
This sequence comes from Prevotella sp. E9-3, assembly GCF_022024015.1. Lineage (NCBI taxonomy): Bacteria > Pseudomonadati > Bacteroidota > Bacteroidia > Bacteroidales > Prevotellaceae > Prevotella > Prevotella sp. E9-3. The sequence goes on along the minus strand of NZ_CP091786.1, from coordinate 3,291,034 downwards.
AGGTGTTTATGCTCAATGGCTATGTAATCGTGGCTTGTGAGGATGGAAATGATTGGGACTATAACGACCGTTTGTTCTGGATGCCTTATGGCGCAGAGCGCTTGAAAGAAATTTCTGATCCGATACCGCCGAAAACTCAGGTGTGGACTTATGCCTGGGAGGATAAAGACTTCGGCGATTATGACATGAACGACTGCGTGATTCAGGTGTCGGAGAATGAGGCAAAAGACAGTTTGAACATCACGCTGGTTGCCCTTGGAGCAAAGCGCGAACTGTGGTTGGGCTTTGAAAATAAGAATGCAAAGAACTATAATGACTACATTCATGTGTTTGAACAGGAATTGCATGCTGTGTTGAATGTTAGTCTTGGCACAATGGTAAATACTGGCCTCGCCTCAGCAAAACCTGTCAGCATCACTTTGAAGAAACCTGAAGGCTTTGATTTCCAGAAATGTTCGTTTGTGCTCGGAGCAAGGGTCGAAAAGGATATGCGTGGCGTGTATGAAAGTGATTTCTATGCCATTCCGATAGCTGCAAAAGGACAAGATCCTCATGGTATCGTGATTCCTGGTAAATGGAACTGGCCTAAAGAGACAACCTGCGTCAAAGATGCGTATCCTGAGTTTAATTCATGGTCGGCTGACCGTACTAAAGCATTGAACTGGTATAAACGGCCGGAACAGGGTAAGGTGATTGTGCAGTGATGTGTTGACTGAATAAAAGAAAAAGCTGTTTTCCTTTGTTTTGCTCTCGACTTTTCGTATCTTTGCACTCGGATAATGTAATAACAAAAAATGAAACCGCAGAAAACGAATACAGCCAAAAGCCCCATCAGTCTGGCCAGCTATGTAAAGAATGCCGGCACAGATAAGGCAGAGATGGATTTCGAACAGTTGAAAAATGATATCCTTGTGGCAGAGAATGAACTTGTTGCTGCAATGGGATTGAAACCCGAGGCGGTGGAAACCAACGATTTCCTTATGGAAGTGCGAAAAGTGTTGGGACATACTATCGGCGGAACAAACGGTAATGAGATTCATCCACAAGTGACTGAGGTGCGTCCGCAGGAACTGGAGTGCGATGTGGTGCGTTTCCAGAACAATAAGGAAAAATGGGTGGCTTTGGTTGGATTGCTGGATGGGTATCCTTATGAGATATTCACTGGTTTGCAGGACGACGATGAAGGTATTATTCTTCCCAAGTCGGTGACAAAAGGAAAAATTATCAAGCATGTGAATGCTGATGGTTCAAAGCGCTATGATTTCCAGTTCGAAAATACTCGCGGATATAAGATTACGGTGGAGGGATTGTCGGAGAAATTCAATCCCGAATATTGGAACTATGCAAAACTCATCTCGGGTGTGTTGCGTTACAGAATGCCGATAGACCATGTGATAAAACTGGTGTCGTCGCTGCAGTTGCAGTCTGAGAGCATCAATACTTGGAAAAACGGTGTGGAACGTGCTCTTAAGAAGTACGTGAACGACGGAACGGAAGAAGAAAGTGAGGAGTAATTAGTGAAGTCGAGTATATTCATAAACGGTCTGCGGGTGTATGCCTTTCATGGGGTGTTACCCCAGGAGAAACAAGTGGGAGGATGGTTTAATGTCTCTTTACGTGTACATTATAATATAACGCGCGCGATGGCAAGCGATGATGTAAACGACACCCTGAGTTATGCTGAACTGTGTGAAATGGTGAAGCAGGAAATGGCACAGCCATCGAATCTCCTTGAACATATAGCAGGAAGAATTGCCCGGAAGGTACTTGACAGCTTTCCTCAAATAGAAAGTTTGGACTTGACGGTGACCAAGGAAAATCCTCCTATGGGAGCTAACTGTAATGGTGCAGGAGTGGAACTGCATTGTGATACCAGTGATATCATATATTTAATAAATGATAAAACTAAAGAATGAAATGCGGTTTTCACATTGAAAAACCGTAATTTTGCAGCATGAACACGAAACGCCTGTTTGTATTCTTAATGATAACATGTTGTTTTACGGCTATCTTTGCAGCTGGAAAACATAAATATACCTTGGTGATTGATGCAGGACACGGCGGAAAGGATGCCGGAGCTTGTGCGAATCGTGCAATGGAGAAAAATATCAATCTGAGCGTGGCATTGGCTTTTGGACGTTATGTGGAACAGAACTGTCCTGATGTGAGGGTCATTTATACTCGAAAGACCGATGTGTTTATTCCCTTGCATGAACGCGCCGCTATTGCCAACAGAAATAAGGCCGATGTGTTCGTCTCTATTCATACCAATTCGCTGCCTGGTAAAAAGCCAAAGCTCATTTCGGGGATGGAGACCTATACAATGGGTATGCGCCGTAGCGATGAGAAACTGAGTGCAGCCAAGCGTGAGAATGAGGTAATCTTGATAGAGAAAGACTACCGTCAACATTATTCGGGCTATGACCCCCGTTCGCCAGAGAGCATGATGATCTTCGAAATTATGAACGAGACGAACATGGCTGAAAGTGTGGAATTGGCTCGATTGATACAACAATATACCAGTAAGTCTGCTGGACGACCGAACAAGGGGGTACGACAGGACGCTTTCCTGGTGTTGCGTGAGACATCAATGCCTGCCTGTTTGGTAGAGTTAGGATATATAACTACTCCTGCTGAGGCTGCCTATCTGACTAATAAATCGAATGTTGACCGTATGGGGCGTGGTATCTATCAGGCCTTTGTGACATTTAAAAATAGAAAAACTGGAAAACCGGTACCTCCGCTGCAAGTAGATGAGCAGGAAAAGGTATCAAATGCCCCTGTAGATACTAATCCTCAGGAGAAAATACAACCAAGTGCGCCTGTAACTGCTCCACAAGAAGCACCTGTTGAGGTCATACAAGAAACTCCTGTTGAAGCTGAGAAAGTAAAACCTCAGACAGTTGAAAGTGAGAAAGTAAAACCTCAGACAGTTGAAACTGAGAAAGTGATAGGGAATGTACCGGTGTTTAAGGTGCAGTTGTTAGTCAGCAGTCGTCCGCTGAAGAAAAATGATGCTCAGTTGAAGGGCTTGAAAGATGTTGATAGCTATAAGGAAGGCGGCCTTTGGAAATATACCTTGGGGGCCTCTACCGACTATAACGAGATTTACCGGTTGCGTAAGTCTGTACTGGACAAGTTTCCTCAAGCCTTTATCATCGCTTTTCGCAATGGCGAGAAAATAGATGCATCCAAGGCTTACCAAGAGTTTAAATTAAATAAAAGTGCCCATAAATAGAGAAAGGGAAAACAATGAAATTTTGGACTAACGAAGTGAAGATAGCCAGTGTGGCAGTAGTAGCCATCGTGTTGTTGTTTTTCGGACTTCAGTATCTTAAAGGACTGAATCTGTTTTCAACGAACGACCGCTATTATGTGCATTTCACAGATGTGACTGGTATGACACCATCGAGTGCCATCTATGCCTACGGATATAAGGTGGGTGTAGTGGAAAGTATCAATTATGACTATGATGACCCTAAGAATATTGTGGCGGTTATAGCCATTGACCAGAAACTGGTGCTGCCTAAGGGAACTAAGGCCGAGATAAGCAGCGACTTGTTGGGTAATGTTCGCCTGGATTTGATACTTGGCCCCAATCCATTAGAACAACTTGCCTTGGGTGATACCATAGAAGGCGGAAAGCAGTCGGGGGCAATGAGCAAAGCTGCCGACATGTTGCCACAAGTTGAGAAAATGCTTCCAAAACTGGACAGCATTCTTACAAGTATCAACAAACTTTTAGCTGATCCTGCATTGGCGAATACCTTGCACAATGTCGATGGACTGACTGCTAATCTGAATAGCACATCACAGGATCTTCAACAACTTACAGCCTCGCTGAACCGACAGATGCCGCAAATGTTGGGCAATGTGAATGGTATATTGGAAAATACAGAAGAACTGACCAAGAAATTGAATGATATCGATGTAGCCGCTACAATGAGTAAAGTGGAGCAGACATTGACCAATGTGCAGCAGATGACCGAAGCACTGAACAGTAAGAAAGGTACCTTGGGACTGCTGATGCATGATACAGGACTGTATGATAATCTGAACTCAACAATGGAGAATGCGGATAAACTGATTATTGACCTGAAAGAGCATCCAAAGCGTTACGTTCATTTTTCATTGTTTGGTAGAAAAAATAATTAAATTATATTTTGTCTAAATAGTTAATCAATGAAATGTGTTGACGGAGTTTTTGTAATGTGTTGAAATATAGACTGTTGCTGATATGCAACAGTTTTTTTTAAAAAATCTTCGTGAAACAACATAAATGTCGCATAATTAGAATGTTATACAAATTGTAAACACGCTGGCATTTTTAATATCATTTGTAGGTTTGAAAAAAAATACAGAACTTTGCAACACAAAATCACACTAAACTAAAAAGTGTATTAACGTAAGGTCATTATTTATTTAACTTTCACCATCGCCTGATGAAACAAGATCACAAGGCGCTTTGGAACAACTGCCTCAAATTAATTGAGAAGAATGTTTCTGCGCAAATTTTCAAAACATGGTTCGAGCCCATCGTCTTCGAGAATTTCGATGAGGGCACGAAAACTGTGTTGGTGCAAGTTCCCAGTCCTTACGTTTATGAATATCTGGAACAACATTTTGTACAACTGATGGGATGGGCTATGGGCGTAAGTTTTGGCGCTAACGTTCGTTTAACCTATCGTTTGGTGACAGATAAGGAGCACAACATCGTTCAAGAAGTAGAAGGTGAACGTCCTGCTGATTTTGAAGTTCAGCCTACTACTCGTGCAAATAAAGCGCCTACAGTGCTGGATGCTGCTCAGCCACAGCCTATTAACTCACAGTTGGATCCCCGAAAAACTTTCGATAGTTATATAGAAGGTGCTTCAAATAAACTTCCTCGTACAGTAGGTCTGTCTATTGCTGAGCATCCCGGAAAGTCAACTTTCAATCCATTCTTTATTTTTGGACCTTCAGGATGTGGTAAGACACACCTTATCAATGCAATAGGTGTGCAGACCAAGAAAATGTATCCGAAAAAACGTGTTCTATACGTTTCGGCTCATTTGTTCCAGGTTCAGTTTGTGGATGCTAAGTTGCAGAATACAATCAATGACTTTATCAATTTCTATCAGAGTCTCGATGTACTGATTGTTGACGATGTGCAGGAGTGGGCCACTTCTGAGAAAACAGTGGCTACTTTCTTCTATATCTTCGACCATTTATTCCGTTTGGGTAAGCAGATCATTTTGGCAAGTGATCGTCCTCCTGTTGATTTGAATTGGTTGAAAGACCGTATGCTGACACGTTTCTCATGTGGCTTGATTGCTGAACTTGAGAAACCTAATACACAGTTGCGTGTGGATATTCTTCAGTCGAAATGTCGTCGTGATGGCTTGAAGATTCCTACCGAGGTGATTCAGTACATTGCTGAGACAGCCAATGGTAGCGTGCGCGACTTGGAAGGAGTTGTGAATTCTTTGATGGCCTACAGTATCGTATATAATTCCAATATTGATATGCGTTTGGCCGAGCGTGTGATAAAGCGTGCAGTAAAGGTTGACGACCATCCTTTGACAATTGATGATATTCTTGATACTGTTTGTCAGCATTTTAATGTCTCTCAGCAGAACGTATTCAGCAAGAGTCGTAAGCGTGAATACGTACAGGCACGTCAGGTTTCGATGTATCTTGCTCAGAAATTTACAAAAATGCCCACTTCCCGAATTGGCCAGTTGATAGGTGGGCGTGATCATTCTACTGTTCTTCACAGTTGTTCTGCTGTTGAGCAGCGATTGAAAGTCGATAAGGCTTTTAATGATGAATTGTCGAGCATAGAAACATCTTTTCGGTTGAAAAACTAATTTTTGCCTGTGTTTTTTGTCGAATATTTTTGAGTTTATATTTTTTTAATATTTATTGTAAGCCTGTTTCTCTGAATTAGTAGTATATTTGTGGCTACTAATCCTAATGAACAATGAATCTTAGGCCCTATAAATATTTCTTTTTGCTTCTTTCCCTTTGCCTGTCTTTCGAGGTAAAAGCTGAAGTAGTTCCGGATGATGATCCTGAATACTTGGAGTTGCACCTTGATATGGGAAATGCTTTTGAATCAGGTGACAGCCTGCGCTTTTTTAAGGCCGTAAATCGTTTAGAGGACTATTTGCTGGCTCATGGTGATATGCATAAATACTATACCCAGCGATGCAATGAGGTAGTATTCATGTTGAATCAAGAATATGTTTTTGAGGCCTATTTCCTTTCTCTTAAACTTTCCCGGGAATTGAGCGAACAGAAGCTGGATCGTGAGATATTCATGGCTTTCAATATGTTAGGCCATGTATATAGCTATTGCGGTCATCTTGAAATGTCGCGTAAGTGTTATCAGGAAGCTTTGGAACGTGCTGAACAAGAAGGCTATCTGGAAAGTATTCCTACTATTTGCATGAACCTGGCTCACGAAGAATTTCCCGCTAATCCCCAAAAGGCAATGGAGTGGCTGGATAAAGCCGCTTCGATGACCACGTCTCCGCAACGTCTGACAAGTATTGCAGCTTTGCGTGCTGTTTATGCTTTCCGTCTGGGCGATATTAAAGCCTTCCAGGAAGGTTATCGTGATTACAAAAAAAGCGAAGCTGAGGGTGTAACTGCCGTGTTTGGATATGAGCTGGAGATTTACAACCATCTGTTGCGTGGTAATATAGACAAGGCATTGACGATGATTGACCAGCGTGGTGGACGTGCCGATCAAGCCGAGATGAAAGCTTTTGTCTATGAGTATGTAGGCAAGTGGAAAGAAGTTGCCGAGATGCGAAAGGAGCAGATGGCAGCCAAAGACTCTCTGGATGCTATTATCCTGAGCAACAGTATGCAAGGTATTCAAAACGAGCTGGATCTCTATGAAGCAAAGCGTGAGACATCGCATCAGCGCATCATCACCCTTGTTACAGTGATGCTGGGTTTGTTGGCAATTATTCTGTTGCTTTCTTTGCTGGCCATTGCCCGTCGTCATCAGGTGAAGGAATTGCGTATAGCACGTGATATGGCTTTGGAAAGCGACCGTATGAAGTCGGCCTTTATCAGCAATATCAGTCACGAAATTCGTACTCCGCTGAATATTGTGAATGGTTTTGCTCAAGTACTTACCGATTCCGACTATAATCTGAATGCTGTAGAGCGTCACCATCTGGCTTCTCAGATGCAGGAAAATACCCAGTTGATTGTTTCGTTGGTCGATGAATTGCTCGATTTGTCAATTCTTGATTCCACACGTCAATACGAGCTGACCGATAGAGTGGTATGTACAGACTTGGCTCACAAGTTAGTGAGGCAGCACTATAATCATACCAACAAAGGAGTAGAACTTGTGATGAAGAGTGAGGTGGCCGACGATGTTGTGCTGTTCACCAATCTTATGTTGTTGACTAAGGTGCTGAATGCTCTTCTCAGCAATGCAATTAAATATACTGACGAGGGTGAGATTCGTTTGATTGTTAAGAAAAAGAACGAGTCTATTCAGTTCGTGGTAGAAGATACCGGTTGTGGTATCTCTGATGAAGATGCTGAGCGTGTGTTCGTTCGTTTTGAAAAATTAGACAGTTTCAAGATTGGTCTTGGCTTAGGACTTTCTTTAGCACGTGCTATGACCCTTCGTCTGCATGGTGACCTGATACTGGATACCAGTTATAAGAATGGAGCTCGTTTCGTGGTAACTCTTCCACATATTGCAATGCTATGATATACCTGTAGATTCAGTATTGCAATTCTATGATATACCTGTAGATTCGGTATTGCAATGCTATGATGTTCCTGTAGATTCGGTATTCTAATGCTATGATTTTCAAAAGATTCTTTTCCGTAATTCTTTTTTGCATACTATCGGTTGTCGCTTATGCCGATGGAATTGATGATATTCATCAAGTATTAGAGTACACCAGTCAATCTCGTGTGCAGGAAAAAGTCTATTTACACGCTGATAACACCTGTTATTTTGTGGGCGACACCTTGTGGTTCAAGGCTTATGTAGTGCGAGCCGATAATCTTCAGCCCACAGATTTGAGTCGGCTTCTATATGTAGAATTGTTGTCGCCAGACGGACTACTGGTTGAGCGACAGACTATTGTGGTCAATGCGCAAGGATATACCTGTGGACAGTTTGCACTGAAGGACTCACTCTATTCTGGCTATTATGAACTGCGCGCCTATACCCGTTGGAATCTGAATTTCAATGTCAGGCATCACCGATATAGCACGCCAGATACCTGGTTGTTCTATAATAAGCAGATGGCTGCCGACTATTTCCGCATGTGGGATGGACTCTATTCACGCGTGTTACCCATTTACAGTAAGCCCGAACAACCAGGTGACTATGATGTCCGCCGTATGTATCAGCGTCCCAAACAACGCTTGACGAAGCCAAAAAAGGAAGAACTTGTTGTGACATTCTATCCCGAAGGAGGCCATCTGATAGACGGTGTAGAGAATAAAGTTGCTTTTGACGCCGTTGACCAGTTAGGCGCAGCCGTTTCTATTAGTGGCACTATTGAAACCGATGGCCAACAGGTACAGACTCTCAAGACCGACTATATGGGCCGGGGCACCTTTCTCATCACTCCTCAAGGCAATAAGTTCAAGGCCCTTTTCACCTGGCATGGAAAACAATATCACTTCTCGCTCCCTAAAGTGGAAAAGGCAGGCCTTTCGCTCCGATTGGATAATGGGCGAGTCATCCTACGTGGTCAGCAGTTGTCTGCTCATCATAGTTATGCATTGTCAGTACTATGTCGTGGCGCTTTGAAGCATTTCCAGCGAATCGCCTTTGATGCGTCAGGCACCGTTGAACTGCAGTTGCCGATGAACGAGCTGCCTACGGGCGTCAATAATCTGACTGTTTTTGATGATGAGGGACATATCCTTGCCGATCGTCTTTTTTTTGTAAATCATCATGATTTGGAAAGCAATCGAGTGACGACTACTGCCGAATCAACTCACACCTATGCACCTTATGAACGGATTGAGTTGCCTGTGACGTGCGAAAGCGTGAATGGTGCAACCGTCTTCTCACTTTCTGTTCGTGACACCAACACCGACGAACCCTCCTACGATGACGGCGATATCATGACCGATTTGCTGCTTTCAAGTGAATTGCGCGGTTTTATCGCAAAACCCTCCTATTATTTTGAGGCTGACGACGCTCAGCATCGTCTTCATCTGGACCAACTGATGATGGTACAGGGGTGGCGTAAGTATAATTGGAAAGAATTGTCAGACAGTACATTACGTTTACGCTATGCACCAGAACGCTCCCTCACAGTGGAGGGCTCTGTCTATAAGATGCTTGCTCTGAATCCTGTTGAGCCTGATGAAATTGGCAGTTGGCAGGATGGGGTAGGGTTTCATGCCCGCAAAATAGATAGTCCTGAAGATTATGTAGATCCTTTCACCGATGCTGAAGAAGAGAGCGAAACGATCTCTACCGAGGATTCCAGTCCAGTACCCGATACGCCTTCCGACGATATTGAATATGGTACTATTGGCGATGCCAATGCCAATGTTGGTGTAAATCATGGTAATCTGCGCCATGAAGTACTTATCGAAGCTGAGGTGATTATCGATAATCAAGTGGCCGGTTCTGTTCAGGAAACCAAAAAGGGACGCTTCCTTTTTCAGATACCTCCCTTCTATGGTAACTGTTATCTGAACATGAAAGCCTATAAAAAGAATGACTCTATTCGTAAGAGCATGCTTTTGCGTAAAGATGCTGCCGTGTTCGATGAAGATGCCTTTCCCGATTTCTATGTGAAGCGTGACATTTTCCATCCAGTCTTCACCCATCCTTATGACTATTATGAGAATCATCAGCCCGATGTTTTTGAAGATTTACTTGTTGATACCCTCTCCGACCTCTCTATGGAGAACGATGTCCATCAGTTGGATGGTGTCAGCGTAAAAGGCAAGCGTCGTGGTCGCCGTGCGGTTGACTGGAAGAAACCTGCCTTTGTGATGGATGCCTATGACCTTTACAACGAGATAACCGACCGGGGTCTTTCGTTCGGAAAGTTGGATATGCGCCAGTTCCCTGTCCAGGTGTGCCGTTATCTGTATGGCAACATGAACCGTTACAATGCTTTTCATGTAGATGGGCGTATTGATGGTGCCGTTTATTACCGCAACTACTCCCCCTTTGCATTAGGAACCGATGCAGAGCGAGCTGGACTGTTCCGTGCCAATCGTACTTCGCAGTCACTCTATCGTAAACTGAAACTGAAACGTCTGCAGAATATTCGGGTTTTTGCCGATTTCGAACCCCGTTTAGAAGACTCTACCATGGTTGAGGAACGCTATTCGGCCGATGCCATTGTAGAGTTAGTCCCCATTCCTGCTGACGCCACGCAGCTTACCTATCGCGACCGTCATATCATTCTGCATGGCTTTAATGCTCCTGAAGAGTTTTACCAGCCCGACTATAGCCAACGTGTGCCTCAAGAGCCTACCGACTATCGACGGACACTCTATTGGAATCCCAATGTCGTGACCGATGAGGAAGGCCGTTTCACCGCCGTATTCTATAACAACAGCAAGCCGACCCGAATCAAAATATCGGCAGCCGGCGTCACCCGCGATGGCCATCTACTGCGTGCTAAATAATCGGCTTTAGCTTAAAAATTTCAGTATTTTATCAAATAATATAGTGCATGAATAGTTTTTTTTACTATTTTTGCAGCCGATACTGTATCTTATTTTAAACGACTGATTATTACTAACTGCTTAAAAAATCATCATGATGAAACGATTATTAATGATGTCATTCGTGGGCCTGTTCATGTTCTCTACTGCACAGGCTCAGCGAGTTGCTGATAAACTGTCGCGTGGTTTAGTTGCTATTCCACAAGGCGATAAAACCGGACAGGATTCACGCTATGGTACCACCGGTACCGGCAATTTCGTGTCTTGGCGCAAACTGGCCACCGACTATTATGATACAAAGTACAATCTGTATCGTAATGGTACGAAGGTGAACAGTGCACCTCTTTCTGTCACCAATTATCAGGACAACAGCGGAAATGCTTCCAGCAAGTATAAGGTGGTCCCTGTGGTTAAAGGTCAGGAAGTGTCACTCCAGGCTTCTGTCGAAGTTACCCCTTGGCCCCATCAGTATTGGGACATTCCAGTAAAGGAAGTTGTTGGGCGCGACGGAAACGTGTCGTCCGGCTATACCTTGAACGATTGTTCCGTGGCTGATGTAGATGGAGACGGTCAGATGGAATTTGTGGTAAAACGCCGCAACGATACCGGAAGTCTGAACACCACTGCAAACACAACCCATTTCAATCTTCATGAGTGTTATAAAATGGACGGCACCCGTCTGTGGTGGATTGATATGGGACCCAACCTGATGGCTGGCCCTGACGAGCAGTTCGACCTTATTCTCTACGACTGGGATGGTGACGGCAAGGCCGAGGCATTGATGCGTGGTGCCGACAATATGATTATCCATACCAAATCGGGTAAGGCTATCAATATTGGTAATATGAACTATTTTGCTCCTCGCGATGAATACACCCGTGAAGGCAATGAATACCTATTATATATAAATGGTGAGACCGGCGAACCTTATGGTTGGGATGGTTCCGACAACTGGACACCTCAGGCCTATCCGTTGCCCCGCTATGAACAGGGCGAGAGCGATTACACCACTGTGTGGGGTAAGAACGATACGGGCCATCGTGCCACAAAGCATTATTTCGGCGCCCCCTATCTGGATGGTCGTAAACCCAGCATTTTCTTAGGGCGCGGTTGTTATAGCCGACATAAGTTCTGTGCACTTGACGTTGATCCTGCAACCCATCAGCTGACCCAGCGCTGGCGCTGGAACTGCTATGATGGCAGTTCACCTTGGTTTGGTAATGGTTTCCATAATTTTGCCATTGCCGATGTCGATTTGGATGGGCGTGACGAAATCGTGTTCGGTTCGATGATGATTGATGATACCGGCTATGGACTGTCCACTACAGGTTTCGGACATGGCGATGCACAGCATTGCGGTGATCTTGACCCCTATCGTTGGGGAATGGAACAATTCGTTTGTTTGGAGAGTGCTTATGTGCCAGGTATTGCCTATATCGATGCAACTACCTCAACCTTGCGTTTCAGCACAGGTTCGGGTGCCGACCAGGGCCGTTGTATGGCAGGCAATTTCCTGAACTCCTATCCCGGAGCCGTTGGCCTCACTTATGGCATGGATGCTATCAGTCTGACCGCCGACCGTGTGATTACCGGTGTCAATATGGCTAACGATGACTATTTGAATATGCGCGTCTATTGGGATGGCGACCTGCTCGACGAGTTCATGGATTCTCCAGGCGTAGAGCGTTCGCCCTGTGTCTATAAGGCTCCTGGTCAGAAAGAAGTGCATAGTGGCAGGAGCTATGATGGCAGCCGTTGTTGGATGGGTGAAGGCAATTTGAACAATTCATCCAAAAACAATCCTGGTTTCTTAGGCGATATCATAGGCGACTGGCGTGAAGAGATTGTGGTGCGTGCAGGCGATCGCCTTCGTATCTATACCACCAGTTACGAGAGTCCATGGGCTATTACCACCCTCTGGGCCGACCATGAGTATCGTAATGCCATGACCTGGCAGTCGGTTGGCTATAATCAGCCTCCTCATCCCAGTTTCTTCCTTGGCGAACTGGAGGGCATCACCAAAGAACCGCCTGCTGTAGTGCTTGAAGGACGTACCGAGGTTTCCAATGGCGGTACCATCACTACAACTGATGACCATCTGCTGGTTTCCGGTTATGAAGACCATACTATCACTGTGCAGGATGGGGCCGCTCCCTGGGTGCTCACTGTCAATGCCCCTGCATGGGTGAAAGGTTCTGGCTCACGTCAGGCCACATCCTCTACCCCCAAACTTCCAAAACAGACTGTTGAAAGCTTCACAACCACCTTTACCGGTGGCGCTTTCGGTGGAGCAACCCGTTTGGTAAAGCAGGGCGAAGGCACCATGGTGCTGCCCAATGTCGTTGAAAAACATACCGGCAATACCGATGTGTGGAACGGAACCCTGCAGTTTGATGGCACCATGGAGTCATCGCCCGTATGGCTCAACCGTCACACTACGCTGATTTCCAATGGCGGAAAATTCCTTGGCGGTTTGAAGGCAGAATACAATGCTACCATCTTCGTTGGCGGCAAAGAGCATACCGGCAGTTTGACCGTCTCCACTCTTGACCTGAATTTCGGTGCCCGCTTGGTGATGGATATTACTGAGAGTGCTACCCCTGGTTCAACAGAAGGAATCGACCAATTGGCCATCACTAAACTGGTGGTGAAGACTACCGACTGGTCGTATGGTCCGCGCTATAAGGCTCCTGTGATCGAGTTCAAGACGGCAGGCACCTTGGCAGATGGTATCTATGACTTAGGAACAGTAGGAAGTGTAGAAGGTGACGTGTCTGCTCTCAATCTTGAGGGGCTTGGCGACAATGTTACATCTGCTTTGAGCATAGAGGAAGGCCATCTGAAGTTGAAGATTGAGGTGATGCGCGAATCGGATATCGTGACCTGGAATGGCACCCAAGGAAATAATGTATGGGAACAGGCCGTGAGCGAAGTGTTCCTTCGTCAGGGCGAGAGTGCCTATTCTGCCAATGGCGATGACGTTATTTTCAACGATGAGGCTGCCAATACCAGCGTGACTATTAAGGGTAGAGTGACCCCACGTTCCGTTACTTTCAACAATGAGACCAAGAACTATACTATTAATGGCGATAGCATTGTAGGCGGAGCTCCCATTGTGAAGAATGGTAAGGGTCGCGTCACCTTCAACAACTGGAACAACACAGGCAATACTACGATTAATGGCGGAACTGTAATTGTCAGCATGCTGGCCAATAATACTGGACAAAGATTCGGTTCGTTGGGCAACAGTGCCAGTGCTATTCAGTTGAACGACGGTGCCACCCTCCAAACCAATGGCGTGATCATCACCGACCAGCAGTTGAATGTCAATGGTAGTGTGACCGTCAATGTGCCTTCTGGCAAGAGTGTCATCTTCAATAAGGGAATCAAGGGCACGGGAGCTATCGTTACTAAAGCCGGTTCCGGTTCTATGGAAATGATGACCGGCAACACCTTCGCCCGATTGATTGCAAAGGCCGGAACGGTAAGGTCCAACCATAATAGCAGCGTTATAGACCAGACTCCCTCGGTGGTTGAATTCCAGGGTGGTGTGCTGGAAGGCGCCAATCGCGAGGCTACTCCCTATCTGACCAACAATTCCGATTTCGTGGTGAACGAAGGCCGTGAGGGTACTTTCTATGCCGCTTTTGGAGGCACCTATACAGGCAAGCTCACCGGTTCGGGAACCTTCAATGTATATACTGGAGGCATACGTTGCTATTTCGATGGCGACTGGAGTGAGTTCGAAGGCACCATCCACACCTATAAGCAGAACCGTCAGAACAAGAAATCGTACGATCCTATCTGGGCTTTCCGCAATAGCAAAGGCCTGCCCAATGCCAGACTCTACACCCACAAGGATGTGCGTGTGAGCAATGAAGGAAAAGACATCGAACTGGGTAGTGTCTTCGGCGATGGAACCTTGGTTGGTTCCGGTAAATGGATACTTGGAACAAACAATCAGGATCTTATGCTGAATACCGAGATTGGTGTTACCTACTCGCGTCAGGATCCTTATGGCGGTACCATTGCCAAGAGCACTTCGCCTGTTGTCAAACGCGGTACCGGCATCCTGTCAATCATGGTTCCAGGCAATATCAACGGCGCCCTGACCGTAGAGCAGGGCACAGTAGCCTTCAACGATGCTGCGCTGAATACTCTTTTGATTGGTTCGAATGCCTTAACGGTACAGAATGGCGGATGTGCGAGCGGACAAGGACTCCTGAACACCCTGAACGTAATGTCGGGTGGTCAGTTGGTGCCAAGTGCTTCAGAGTTTGGCGACGAGGTGCCAGGTACCATCAAGACACAGGCCCTCTTGAATCTGCGTGCTGGTTCTACAGCCACATTCCTCCTGTCAAAGAATGCCAATTCAACCCTTCAGGCCGCCATGCTCTATGTGAATGGAACCGTCAAGGTGAAGCTGATGAACGGCTATACACCTCAGTTGAATGATGAATTTACGCTGTGGACTGTGAACTCTACCTTCAAGTACGCCCCAACGTTCGATTTGCCGGCATTGCCCGACGGACTGTATTGGGATACCAGTGGCTTGAACAATACCACAGGTGTGCTCCGCATCACCGACAATCCCGAGGCTGGAGTGGGCAGTATTGCCAGCAAGTCGCCGGTAGATTGTCAGGTCTATACTCTTGGAGGCACTTTGCTGGGCACTATCACTACCACGAAAGCAGAGGCAGCCCTTCAAGCTCGCCAGTTGGCCAAAACGGCAGGCACCTATATCATCAAAGTGCATGACGGACATCGTATGGAGACTCAAAAATTGGTCGTAAAATAGCAATTATATACAGTTTGTTGTCAAAATTCAGGGATAATTGCCAAAAAATTATCCCTGAATTTTTTGTTTCATATTAATAAAACCTATATCTTTGCAGCGAACTATATAACTACAGACTATTTTTTATACAAATACACATTATTACTATTAATAACTAATTATCTTGATTATGAAGAAAAGACTACTTTTTGCAGCAATTGCAATGGTATGCTCGCTTGGTTTGTTTGCCCAGGCCCAGTATGTTTATACTGCCGACGGACGTTACAAACTGACAGGCGACAATTTAATTACCAATGGAGACTTCTCAGAAGGTAATGTAGGTTGGACCATTGGTGGTGAAACAACATTTTCTATTGTTGAAGAAGAAGGACCTAATGGAGAACATGTGTTGAGTAGCTCTGGCGCTACCGCTGGCGATGCCCTGACCCGTGTATGGAATGATGGTTTGGAAGGTGGCAGCCTCTATGTCATTTCATTTGATGTTCGCAACAATGAAGGCGCTGCTGCTTCATCGCTTACTGCCGATGCCAACAACTACATGGACATCTTTATGAACACCGATGGTGCTACCGATCGTGTGACTTCTACCGACGAAGCTCCTGTGTATGGTGTGGCTACTGCATTCAGCTTTGATACAAACTGGAAGACAGTGGCTTTCGCATTCACTTACGAGGAAAGCATGTTCTTGGCTCTGCACTTCGAGCGTCTGGTGGCAGGTACACAGATTACTAATTTTACAATGAAGAAGGCTACTAAGGTGTATGACATACGTTTGGCTGAAGCTCGTATCTCGTATGCCAAGCAGTTGATGGAGATGCCTGAGTTCAATGTTGCTGAAGCTGCCGCTGCTCGTACTAATCTCCAGAATCTCATCACCCGTATTGAGGGAATGATTGAGGCCGGTACTATGGAAGATGTTGCTACCTCTGAAAACATGGTGAACGCTCTTGATGTGATGATCAATGCCTATATGGAAGTGACTACTGCCAGTGCCAACAGTGTGTTGAAAGGCTTGGATGGCGTAGCTGAGTTCCCCGTTGTAGGTCGTGGACGTCAATGGTCAGCCGGTTATATCGACAACCTTGAGTTGTGGGGTGGCAACTGGGGCCATACCGAAGGTGCCGACTATTTGATGTCGGCTATTCAGACAGGTATGAACAATGAGGCTTCTTACAATGTTTTCAACAAGGACTTCCCTGCAGGTAAATACTTCTTTAAGGTAGAAATCCGTAATGCCAACACTGCAAAGGCTTCTTGGCCATGCGACGGACAAACCTTCAACCTGGAGACAGTATGTAAGATGTATATTGGTGAAGATACCATCACCCTCGATCCTATCTCTGGTGAGGAATACCAGCGTTTCTGCATGATAGGTGACATCAAAAATATTGGTGATTTCCGTGCTGGTGTTATCTGGCCCGGCCCCGGTGAAAAGAAAGGCGGTGCTTTCTATGTTAAGAATGTAGAGGTTCGCTCGTTCACAAAGGACCTGCTGGATGAAGTTTCTCATATCCAGGCATGGAAGGCATACGCAGCTCAGTGGAATGCCGCTGTAAATGCTCACAAGCAGGTAAAGGATCTGCAGGTTGACGGCAACTATCCTTGGGGTCGTGATTCTCTGCAGACCGCTCGCGACAAATGGGGCGTTTATTTCTGGAATCAGTCTAACAAGGGTTGGATGACCGAAGACGGCAACGATGCTGGTAAGGCTACTACCGAACAGCTGAATGAATGGGCTGAATGGCAGGGCGCCGATCCTGAACTGGGCTATAAGTATCAGGTAGTTCGTGGCTATCAGAATGCTGTTAACTACTCAAAGGCTCTGAATGCTCCTCTCACCACTTTGGCTGATGCTATTGATGCTGCCAAGAAGACCCGCAATATGGCCATGAACGCCACTGGCGACCGCGATGCTTATAAGACCGCTATCCTGACTGCTTTGGCTACTCTGAATCAGACACGTGCTAACACTACCGATGCTACACGTGTGGCCGACTCTACTACCGTTGCCAATGCCAAGGATGCTCTTGATGCTGCTACCCAGACCTTCCT
The DNA here is from genome assembly GCF_022024015.1 of Prevotella sp. E9-3. Lineage (NCBI taxonomy): Bacteria > Pseudomonadati > Bacteroidota > Bacteroidia > Bacteroidales > Prevotellaceae > Prevotella > Prevotella sp. E9-3. Next base: position 3,273,513 of record NZ_CP091786.1, on the reverse strand, counting down.
GAACTCTGTTACCAACAAGCCATTGATTTCTATCGACTTCTCTAATCCTATCACTTCTGTTGATGATGGTGAGGGCGGTGTTACTTATGCTGTGGCTGGTGAAGGCGGCTCAATTAACTTCAATCAGGCTGTTTCCTTTGATGAAGCTACACAGACTTTCAATAATGATGTAGCTAATGTATATGCACTTGGTTATAACGATCTGCTCACTGATGTTCTGCGTATCGGTAAGGGCGACGCAAAGGTGGTACTCGCCGAAGATCAGCAGCCCAATGAAAACGATATGTTCAGTGTACAGTTTGACCTTTGGGTAGGTAATTTGGTTAAACGTTTTGTATATGTTCAGTTGCTCAATGCCGCTGGTGAGAGAGTTGCCGGTTTCAGTATGAACCGTTACGATGGTACTATAGACTACAACGACTTCAACAATGCTGAAAATACTGGCCTGGATATCTTGGCTAAGGTGAGCGGTCTTGGTTCAAAAACTGTTTCTAATGATGCTATCTGCGTTGATGGTAACAAGTCTTCGTTCACACTTGAGTTCGACTACAAGAATGCTCAGTTCAAGGGCTCTGTTGTAAATGGTACTAATGGCTCTGCAGACGGTGCTTGGCTGCCAATGCGCGAGATGGACGATACCAAGATTGCTACTATCGTAATTGGTTCTACCTACGACAATAAGGATCGTCGCTGCTGGTTCGACAACCTGAAGGTTCAGAAGTATCAGACTGCCGACTTCGAAGAGGATATTCCTCAAGAAGGTTGGTTGCCTGCAGGTGATGGCATTGAGACTGCTACAGTTGCTGTAAAGGCCAACAACGCAATCTATACCATCAGCGGACAGAAAGTGAACGGTGTTCCTTCTAAGGGCCTGTACATTATCAATGGTAAGAAATATGTGGTTAAGTAATCACATTTAGTTGTTCAAAAACTGTGAGAGGCATCCTTTGCGGGATGCCTCTTTTTTGTTTGTCACCCGAGATGCAGGAAGTTTCTGGTTCGTTACTCTAGATGTCTGGAGAGGCTTTTTTTTAGTCTGTTTTTGCATATTCTTTCAGTTTGTTTTTCGAAAATCAAGACAAATAAAAATCGCAAACTAGAACGGAGAGACAACCAAAATTCACCTTTTGGGGTTCTTGAACGGCCGTTATACCGCAATTTTCTGCATCTTATACCGCAATCCTTTAAGTTTTATACCGCAACTTAATGGTAGTTGCAGTATAACTGAATGGTAGTTGCTGTATAGTTTGCATTCAGTTATGGTATAACTAACGTTCTATTGCAGCTTATATTCGAGGACTTTTAAGAAAAAAGAGATGCCTTTTTGAGCTTTAAAATTGTAAATACTTGATATTCAGTTAGTTGCGAATAATTCGCAACTCACACTACAATTGCTCATATTTCGCACAGAGAAGTCCGAAGTAGGAGTTGGTGAATTCCGTGCGATTCTCGCGCGTTTTGACGTAATAATTATTCACTTTAAAGTTGTATATCTATACTTTTTCTGACTGTAGGTGTTCCATAAAAACCGATGGTAGCTTTTGTTAAAATGAATATACCACCTTTACAAAAAACGTAGTCAAAGGTCAATATTTGCAGACAGATTTTTTTGTTGTTTCATTAATTTTTACTTATTTTGCAAATTGAATAACTACCGAACTACAAATATTTCGAATTATCCAAAACATTATTAGCTAATACATAACACTTTATGAAGAAAATCTTTTTCTGTGTCTCTCTCGCAGTGACAGGGCTTTTTACCTCCTGTGTTGAGAAGTACGAAGAGGTGGATGCTGAGAGTAAGCCTTCTTGGCTTGGTTCCAGTATCTATGCGGAATTGCAGAATCCGCGTGCAGAAGTGGGGCTTCAAGGCACTTTCAAAAACTATCTGCGTTTGATAGATGATCTGGGTGAGGCTGAGACGCTGAGCCGTACCGGATCGAAGACGGTGTTCCCGGCCAATGATGAGGCTTTCGAGCGATTCTTTGCTTCCAAGGCATGGGGGGCGGAGAAGTATGAGGACCTGACGTTGGGGCAGAAAAAGCTGTTGCTCTATTCCTCGATGCTTGACAATCCGTTGCTGTTGCAGCTGTTGCCCAATGTGTCGAACGGAACAGCCGAACCTCAACTGGGTGGCGCGCTGAAGCACGAGACCAACGTGAACGTGACCGATAGCTTGATACACCTTGCCGGGAAAGAAGACATGCCTAAGAACAATCCTTACTGGGCACCTTATTATAATACCGGAATAGATGTGGTGGCCGATGCTACCAAACCCATGGTGGTGCATCTCACCCGCGACTATATGCTGAACAACGGCATTACCACCGCCGGCAGTGAGAGCGATTTTGCCATTCTCACCGGTACACCCTATCCCGAGGATAAACAGACGGCCTTCCTCTTTAACAATCAGGTGATTGTTCCCGATGTAACCTGCCAGAATGGCTACATCCATCAGATGGCCGATGTAGTGTTGCCTCCAGGCAATATGCCTCAGGTGTTGAGCAAGAAAGATAATACAAAACTGATTAGTCGTATTCTGGAATATTTTGCTGTGCCTGTTGAGGTGCCTACCACCACAGACTATTACAATGCATGGGCCCGCAAGCAGAGTCCGGCATTGCCCGATAAGACCATTTATGCCAAACGCTACCTGAGTTCACGTTCGGCCGATACTGAGACAGGTTTGATTGGCCCCTTGAACCGTATCAACGGTCGCCAGATCAGTACCTTACTGAATTACGACCCAGGTTGGAATACTTACTATCAGAAGCCTTCGCAGGAGAATACTGGTATCGACTATCCAATTATGGATATGGGTGCCTTCTTTGCTCCTACCGATCAGGCCGTGGCCGACTATTTCGTTCAGCGTTCGCCCACCGACAAGGGCGATGGTGCCTATCTGATGGATATCTACGGCAACTATAAAGGTGCCGAGAACACACCTGAGCATCTGGAAGAGAATCTGGACTCACTGCATTCGAAGAATCCACAGGTGCTGACAGCTTTCTTGAACAACCTGCTGAAGTCATCTTTCGCTTCGACCGTTCCCAGCAAGTTTGAGACGGTGCCTAACGATGCCGGCGAGTTTATGGGACTGAAGAAAGAACTGCTGGTGAAGAAAGCCGATGGCAAGTACGACATCACCATTGCCAATAATGGTGCTGTCTATGTGTTGTCACAGTTGCTGCCTCCCGATGAGTATCAGGCAGTGCTGGCTCCGGCATCCGTTTATCCTGATATGCGCGTAATGAACTGGGCTGTCCAGGATAAGACTCCTGCCAGCGGAACTCCCAACAAGTGGAGCCTGTTGGTGGACTTTAAGTACTATCTGTTGTCAATGTCGTCCAACTATGCTTTCTTCATTCCCGATGACAATGCCTTCTCCAGCGACTGCTATTACCTGGATCCCACATCCCTCAAGCACAAGGCAGGAACTTCTGCTTCGGCTGCCGATCGTCCGGAAGTGTTGCATTTCTTCTTTGATAACAGCAACAAGAACGACCTTCCCTACTTGAAGTGTGAGCGCCACTATTTTGACCTGGAGACAGGTACCATTACCACACCGGGCATACCCGAGGAAATTGGTAATGTGCGTACCCAACTCATTGATATCCTGAACTATCATACTGTGGTGCTGCCTGCCGACAAGCAGACCGGTACCGACGGTAAAGAGCGTTTTGTTCCTATTGGCAATAATGGCAACCGTTATTTCAAGACCAAGCATGGTGGAGCTATCCGTATTGACGGCAATCAGGTGGGCTCTAAAGTGGAATCCGGTTTGCAGATAGCCAAGGGCGACCTGTTCCCTGCTTCAAAAATCACACAGGTGTATCCTGAGAAAAACGGTCATGCCTATCGTATAGACCACATTATCCAGCCTCCTGTGGAAAGTGTTTACTCAGTATTGAGCACTCACAGTCAGTTCTCCCAGTTCATGGCATTGTGCAACGGCTTTAAGGATCGTACCGTGATGCAGTGGGCTGGTATCAGCGTGAACGAGCCGAAGAATGAAAAAGACTCAGTCATTGGTCCCTCTCCCTTTGAAAGCTACCAGATTTTTGTGAGCAACTATCGTCTGGGCGGTCATAGTTGGGCCGATGCATGTCTGGATCAGAATGTGCGTATGTTCAATACCTATAACTATACCCTCTTTGCTCCCGATAACGATGCTATGGACAAAGCCTATAGCGAGATGGGATTGCCCAGTTGGGACGATGTGAAGGCACTCTATAATAAGTGGAATGGAGTAGAAGTCGAAATCAGCGATGCTCAGAAAGCCGATAAGGATGAGGCACGTCGAATGATTGATGCCATCAGCAGTTTCATCCGCTACCATTTCGTGATGAGTTCGGTCTATGCCGACAATAAGGTGGATGGCGGTCGTTACAAGACCCTCGTCAACGACGAGATGGGCGTAGCCAAAGAAGTCTATCTGACAGGCGGTGGCGGTCAGCTGACCGTACGCGATGCTGCCAATCGTTCGCAGACTGTTACCGATGGAAGTTCCTCTAAGATGGTGAACTACATGACCCGTGACTATTGGCTGGGTAAGGATAATCCTACTTCAAAGGCCATTGTCGCTTGTAAGAATACACAGTCGAACGCTATTCTTACCTCATCGTTCTGTGCCATCCATCAGATTTCGGAACCATTGTGCGGCGAACAGAATGGAAAGTTCTACAGCAAGTCGAAAGCCAGAAAGAAATGATGCAAACGACTTGTAACGAAGCATATTAAGAACGCTAAAAGCCTATAACAGATTATGAATATAAAGAGACATTTTTTTACAGCCCTGCTTTGTACCATTGCTGCGTGGGCAATGGCGCAAGGTGTACGCGTGTCGGGTACGCTGAGCGACAATGAGGGCCCCATCATGATGGGTAATGTGGTCGAAGTGGATGCGAACAACCGTATCGTGTCGGCATCGCAGACCGACTTCAACGGAAACTTCTCTATGCAGGTGAAGAGCACCAAGAACAAACTGAAGTTTTCGTATGTAGGCGATAAGACCAAAATCGTTTCTATCGGAAACAATACTACTTTCAATATAAAGCTGGAACCTGAAAACACCGTCCTGAAAGAGGTAACGGTAAAGGGACGCCGCACCAATTCGGGCGGTCTGCAAATCCAAAAAAAGGAGATGACCGTTTCCTCGCAGACCATGAACATGGAGGCGGTGGAAGGTCTGGCCTTCACCTCAGCCGATGAGGCGCTGCAGGGTGAGATTGCCGGTTTGGACATCGTGTCTAATTCGGGTAACCTGGGTGCCGGTTCTCAGATGCGCCTTCGTGGTGTGACCACCCTCTCGGCCAATGCCAATCCTTTGATTGTAGTCGATGATAAGATTTTCGACAACCCCGATGAGGATTTCGACTATGCCAATGCCGATGAAGAGCAGTACTCTTCGCTGTTGTCGGTCAATGTGGAGGATATTGCCAGTATCGAAGTACTGAAAGATGCTGCTGCTACAGCCGTATGGGGCTCGCGTGGTGCCAATGGCGTCATCAAGATTACCACCAAGCGCGGTTCGCGTGGCAAACCAAAGGTGAAGTTCTCCTATAAGTTCACGGGTACATGGCAGCCCGAAGGCTACAAGCTGCTGAACGGTGACGACTACACCATGCTGATGAAGGACGAACTGTATCGTGCCACACAGAGCTCTACCAGTACCACCACCATTTCTGAGTTGAACTACGACCGTTCATGGGAAGAGTATGAAAACTGGAACAACAATACCGATTGGGTGAAGGAGGTGACACAGTTTGGTGCCATGCACGACTTCAACGTGAACCTGTCGGGTGGCGGACAGAAAGCTACCTTCCGCATCTCGGCCGGTTATAAGCAGCAGAGCGGGTCTATCATTGAACAGCAGTTCCAGCAGTTCACCACGCGTATGGCCCTGGACTATAACGTGTCCGACCGTATTCGCTTTCTGACAAACTTTGCCCTTACCTATACCGACAACGATAAGAACTATGAGGGAAAAATCAACGGCTCAAACTATCGCGGCTTGTTGGATATTGCCCAGAATATGGCTCCTAATATGTCTGTCTATCGTCAGGACGGTCAGGGAAACGACACCGATGAGTTCTATCAGATGAATCCCTGGCAAGGCGTTCCGGGTATGTCAAATACCTATTATACTCCTAAGGCAGGTCCTTACTCATCCTATATGATGCGCGACATCTTGGGATTGGGCAATCCTGTAGCCATTGCTCATCAGGCCTGGGTGAAAGATCAAACCTATCGACTGACTCCTGATTTCACCTTGAAATATGAAATTCTGGGAACAGAAGCCGAAAAGAGCCGTCTGACCTTTAACGGGCGTGTTGACTTTGATATCTTTGCCGAGAGCAAACCTACTTACTATCCTGGCGTGTTAAGCACAGCCGACTGGACTACGAATAACTACAACGTAAGTACAAACTATGAGTTTAACCGCATGAAGATAGGCGGACGCGCCGAGTTCGTGTTTACTCCTTATTTCCGCAATCAGGACTGGTCGAGCACCATGTTGTTGCGCTATGAGATGAGCACACAGAACTCTACCTCTCAGCAAGTGGGCATGAGCCATCTGCCTAATGGCATCACTTCATCAACGGTCGATGCCTACATGCCGGTAGTCAGAACCTCTAGCTATTCATCTCCTTCAAGCACCAATAGCCGTTCAAACTCTCAAAACATCCTGTACAATGGGCATGTCAGCTATTTGGACGGGCGCTATTCATTAGGCTTCTCGCTGCGTGCTGATGGCGATTCAAAGTTCGGTCCTGATCATAAATGGGCTTACTTCCCCGGTGCATCTGCCCGTTGGAATATCAGTGACGAGCCCTTCATGAAATGGTCGAAGAGTTTCCTGAGCATGTTGGGTCTGCGTGCCTCTTGGGGCGTTGTAGGTCGTGCGCCGGACAAAGACTATCTGTTCTATGAAACTTATAGCACTTCTTACAGCTCTTATGGTCATGGTAATGATACAGAGGCAACAGCCGTGCTGAGTACGCTGAAGCTGACCGACCTGCGTTGGGAAAAGACCACCAGCTATAACCTTGGTTTCAACTTAGGATTGCTGGACGACCGCTTTGAAATTGATTTCGACTACTATCATAAGAATACCACCGACCTGTTGCAGGCTTTGCGTATTCCTTCTATTACCGGTTATAACTCAGTGGCCTATGCCAATGTGGGCCGAATGACCAATGATGGTTGGGAGTTGAATTTCACTGCCAAGAAATTTGTGAAGGCAGGTAAGTTCTCGGCCGACTTCAGTATCAATATGGCGCAGAACAGCAACCTTTTGAAAGAGATGGATGCCAGTGTGCTGGAGTCTATCAACGGAACAGAATGGAGTCCTACCGTGCGTGGTAACTACACCAGTAAATACACTGACGACCAGCAGGGCTATCCCATTCGTGTGCAGTTGAACAACCCGTTGGGCTCTATCTATGGCTATCGCTATAAAGGCGTTTATCAGTATGGATATGACTATCTGCAGAACTACCGCAACGAGCATAAACTGACCGATGCCCAGTATGAGGCATGGATCAACGATCAGTTGGCCAGCGGAAAGACCTTCCCTGTAGCTGTGGGTTCAGACGGAAAGGTGATCATGACCAGTAGTGGAGAGCCCCAGCACATGAAATATGCTTACGGCTACAATGCTATTAATAATGGTAGCGGATATAACTTCCAGGGTGGTGATGCCATCTATGAAGACGTGAATGGTGATGGTAACATTGACCAATATGATGTGGTATATCTGGGCAGTTCACAACCGAAAATCAATGGCGGTTTCAATCTGACACTGCGTTATGGCAACTGGAAACTGACCGGCCGTTTCAACTACCGTTTCGGCAATAAGATTATCAACCTGGCCCGTATGAACCTGGAGTCAATGTCGGGAACCTTCAACCAGAGTGCCACCACAAACTATCGTTGGCGCAAGGATGGCGATGTGACACCGATGCCACGTGCCGTCTATGTGAGCGGTGTAAACTCTCCTTACAACTATCAGGCTTCCGACCGTTATGTGGAGGATGGCGGCTTCGTTCGTTTCCAGAACCTGCAGTTGTCGTACAACTTCCCAAAGAAAATGGTGAAAGAGTTGGGCCTCACCGATTTGCAGGCGTATGCTTCAATGAATAACCTCTATGTGTGGACAAAATATAGTGGTATTGACCCAGAGGTGTCGGCAACGGGCTATTTCCCCACGCGCGACCAGTCGAAGACACCACGTTCAAAGCAGTTCACCTTTACACTCAGCGTTGGATTCTAATGAATATAATAATTATGAAGAGCAAGATATATAAAATAATGTGTGTGGCCTGTACGGCAACAGCATTGTCATCGTGCGTTGATACAATCATCCTGCCTGATGATATCACGGTGGGTGAGGATTTCTGGAAGACCAAGAATGACGTGGCGCTGATGGTGAATTCAGCCTATGAGGGTATGACCACTCAAGGCGTGATGGAGCGTCTGCTGATCTGGGGTGACTTCCGTGCCGACGAAATGATTGTGAGCAATATTGAAGGCGATATTCCAAACCAGTTGGCAGAGATAGCTTCAGTGAGTCCGCAGGTGACGAATACCTTTGTTTCATGGGATGCATTCTATAGCGTTATCAACCGCTGTAATATAGTGCTGGCAAAGGCCGGCGAGGTGTTGGAAGAAGACCCTAACTATACCGAGGGTGACTACCAGACAGACTGTTCGCAGATGTTGGCCTTGCGCTCGCTGTGCTACTTCTATCTGGTACGCAACTTCCGTGATGTGCCCTATGTGGACGAACCTTTTATGGATAGCAGCAAGAGTCGCTATTTCGAACAGATGACTCCTGCAGAAGTTCTGCAGAAATGTATTGAGAGTCTTGAAACGGCTGCTGCCAATTCTATTATTGCATCAAGCTATAGTGATTCTGACTGGCGCCGTGTGGGTTGGTTCACGCGCGATGGTATTCATGCACTGTTGGCAGACATCTATCTGTGGCGTGCATCGGTGATGCATAGCGATGCCGACTATCAGAAAGCCATTGATTACTGTAACCTGGTGATCGATTCAAAGAAAGCACAGCACAAGGATGAAGGCGGTACTATCGTAAAGAAGGAATATCCTTTGGCTGACGGACCCCGTGCCTATGGCAATTTGTTTGTTGACCAGAATGCCGAGGAAAGCGTGTTCGAACTGCAGGTGCGCTCAAACCTGCCTTTGTGCCGTTATCTGTTTAAGTATCAGAACAACAACTCACAGATGGGCTTCCTGAAAGCATCGGGAATCTTTGCTTCAACGGCCAGCACCATTGCTTCGGCTACAACTTCCAACAAGGTGTTTGCTGCCTCTGACGTGAGAATGAATACTACCATCTTCTCGCATGCTAACGATGATGAGGTGTTTGATATTAGAAAGATGGTATCCGACCAGCGTTCAACTGGTGTTACACCTGAGGCCAAGACGGCTGTAGGACGTACCTACGGCGGATTTGCCCAGAACTATATTATCTACCGCTTGTCGGACGTGATGCTGATGAAGGCTGAGGCTATGGTTCAGCAGGCGGCCAATGACACTACAGGCTTCTCAACAGAGGCAAAGGCTGCCTACGAGCAAAAGCTGCGTGAGGCATTCAATCTGGTTCAAGCCGTCCAGCAACGCTCACTCCTCGTGACCAACGGAACCATGTCGGAAGACAGTCTGAAATGGGGTTCACTTTCAGGGATGAAGCGTTCGGGAAAGAGCGGATTGGAACAGTTGGTGATGGAAGAACGCTTGCGCGAACTCTGTTTTGAAGGAAAGAGATGGTACGACCTGATGCGCTATAACTATCGTCATGTCGATGGCGTTCGCTATGATGCACTGATGGCCGATCAAGGCATGGAGAGTCTGCCTGCCAACTATTCCGAGATGCTGAGTCTGGCCACTCGTAGAGATGCCAACCAGCAGGCCGGTCTGCAGGCAAAGATGCGCAATGAGGCCTATCTCTATTTGCCAATCCCCAATTCGGATATCCTGCTATGCCCGGGACTGAAACAGAACCCAGTCTATGCAAGCAGTTCAAGTCAGCAATCAACGAAATAAAGGAAGGAGGACGATTATATGAAAAAGTATCAGAAAAAGACCTTCGAACACCTGCTGATGGCTCTGGCCATGGTGGCAGGAACAACGATGACGACGGGATGTAATCCAGAACCCGACGAGTCGGATATGTACACCATTACCGGAGAAACCGCAGCAGACTATATAGCACGTAAGGCAGAACTGACATCGTTCAACTATATATTGAAACGTGTAGGACTGGACCGCAACCTGGCCTCTTATGGTGAATATACTTGTTTTGCACCGGTGAACGATGCTATCAGTACCTATATTGACAGCTTGTATAACGACACCCTGGCGTTGGTGCCTCATAACAGTATGACAGCCAATTCGCTGGAAGGACTGAGCGACAGCCTTTGCAATGATATTGCCCGTTATCATCTGGCCAATGGTATCAGCACAGCCGTAGAAATGGGTTCGGGCGTGAATGTTCGAACCATGTTAGGACGATATGTTCAGACTGAGACAAGTGTGAAATATCAGGGACTGGTGGCCTTGGAAAAGGAAGCGGCTATTATTGAACCGGACAGTGTAGTGCTGAATGGCGTGGTGCATACAATCAATAAGGTGATTCCACGCAGTAACCGAGTGATTACCGATGAGTTGGATCAGCATGGCGACTATGGTATTTTTATGGAAGCCTTGAAACTGACCGGCTTGAAAGACTCGCTGAAGCGTTCAAAGAAAGACGTGACCTACACGATTACGGATATCAATGACAATGCAAGCAACTATAAGGGTCCGCTCTATCATCCTACAGAGTGCCTGATAAAGTACACCATCTTTGCAGAACCTGACGTAGTGCTGAAGCCATTGTTGGCAGCTGAAGGCTATTCACAGGATCTGAACGGACTGATTCAGTATGCCAACGACAAGTATAAGGATGCCGGCGATCCGGCGAAAGGATGGTACGACTATCTGATGGAGAAAGGCTTGTGGAATGTGCGCTCCAGGACTTATGAGAAGACAGTAAGTACAAGCGACGACTATACCAGTAGGAACAACGCATTGAACATGTTCGTGGCCTATCATATCCTTTATGCCGGTATGCCACAGAACGAACTCGTGTTTGAACAGAGTCCAAAGCACAATAGCGCATGGAACTATGTGAACGGTTGTCGTCCGTTTGACTATTACGAGACCATGCTTCCCAATACGCTGTTGAAGATATGGTCGCCACAAGGCAACCAACTCTATATCAACCGATGGATTGCCAACAATACACTGACCGACCAGTTGGGTACCCTCGGTCCCGACGGAATGGGTAGTGAGAGTATTCACCCCATACAGCGTCAGGGCGTGCGCGTGGCACGTTCTACGGATGCTAATCTGAATTTTGATACCAATATTCAGGCTTACAACGGATATATCCACGGTCTGCGCAGCATCTTGTTGTATGACTGGGGCGTTCCCAACGGAGTGCTTCACGAGCGCCTGCGTTTCGATACTACAACAATCCTGCCGGAGTTTATCAACAACGGCATACGCTTTATGAGCAGCGATGATGCCTCGAAACTGAATGGAGGAAAGAGTGGTGCACGTGTGGCATTCCCACTGAACTATTTCGACAATGTGAAGAGTTACACCGAGGAGAACCGTTTGCGTTATAATATCAAAGGACTGTACAATGCCTGGCAGGGTGATACTTTCCAGGGCTGGGGCAACTATGATCTGGCTGTGAAGATGCCACCGGTGCCAACCGGCGTTTATGAGTTCCGCATATTCTATACCCCAATGAGTCACGGCGGTATGATGATGTTCTATAAGGGAAAATCGAGCAGCGTGTCAAGTATGGAACCGTTGGATATTCCGCTCGACGTGCGTGTACCTATCAACGACCCGCGTATTGGCTCAACACCGTTCTATGAAGAGGGTGACTATGGAATAGCCAGTGATGCCGATTTGCGCAACCGCGGCTACATGCGTGGACTGTACAGCTACAAAGACCATGTGGATTTGGAGACTGTGACGGATCCGAAGTGTGCAACGGAAAGAAATCAGCGTAGCGATTTGCGCAATGCCTCACTACGAAAGATTCTGAGCCGCAGTTTGGAAATCAAACAGAGTGAGGAGTTCTGGCTTCGTATTAAGAATGTGATTCCCGATGAGACGGACTTGAAATGGCAATTGGACTATATTGAGTTTGTACCATTGGATATCGTGAATAGTACATCCTTGTCGGAAGACTGGTTCTGATGAATTGATAATTGAAAACTGATAATTGAAAATACTTATGAAAAGAAACAATTATATAGGTTACCTGATGATGGCAGCAGCAGTGCTGACTGCCACATCGTGTACCGACTTTGATGACTATAATGAGGTGCCGTCAACGGCATCGGCTACACCGACTGCCGGACAGACCTTGTGGCAGACCATCTGTCAACGCCAGGATTTGAGCAACTTCATTGCTTTGATGAAGCGTACGGGCTATCACGAAACACTGGACCAGTTGAATGCCTATACCGTTTGGGCACCGTTGGACGGAAAGTTTGATGCCTCGCGCTATGAGGCAATGAGCGATTCCATGCTTCGTGAGCAGTTCGTAAAGAATCATATAGCAAAGTTCAACTTTACTGCAACAGGAGAGGTGAAAGAGCGCATACGAATGCTGAATGGCAAGTATCACCAGTTTGAGGGTAATGGCGATTATCGTTATGCTGGAGTATCACTCAGCGAGAGCAATGTGCCCTGTAGCAATGGTACTCTTCATCTGATTAACGGTGAGGTGCCTTTCTATCCGAACCTGTACGAATATCTCTCTGTTGCCAAGGGAGTTGATATGTTGGTTGAGTATTTCAAGAAGTATGAGAAAACGGAACTGAACCTTCAGGAGAGCGAAAAAGGTCCGATGGTGAATGGCATGCAGACCTATGTGGATTCAGTGCTGATCACCAGCAATGAGTTGTTGACCCGTAACCGTCTGAATGCCGACTTGGTGAATGAAGACAGTTCGTACACCTTCCTGATGCCCACAGATAATGCCTATGAGAAGATGTATAACAGTGTGAGAAACTGTTATAAGTATCTTAGCAATACCACTATTCAGGATATTGATAAGCTGGAACAGCCTTATTCTGCCAGTCGTCAGGGCGATAACGAACGTAATGTGTTTAAGAAAACATCTGACGAAATCAATCCTGTTTATCAGGCAGACTCTATAGCAAGACTGAATCTGGTGAGTCACCTTATTTATAATAACCGAGACACGATGAACATGAGCATCGTTAGTCGTCCGATTCAAGAGGGTGACACCCTGCAGAGCACAAGGGGCGGTTTGTTCTCAAATCCGCAGGAAATGCTGAACGATTATCTGGTAGGCGAACCGGTGCAGATGAGTAATGGTTGGGCACGAATTGTGGACAGTCTGGCTTTCAAACCGTGGGAACTCTATAATCCTGAACTCGTCTATATGCCAACCACTCACATGGGCAAGAGCTTCCTTTCGCGTCCTATCAGAGTGCCGGTGGCCGATTCAACAGCACAGGAACTGTTCGGTCCGGAAGCAACCGACTTTACAGCAATTGTTTATACGCCTACAGACGAATTCTGTGTTCCGAATCTGTTTATGAAGTTGCCCAATGTAAGGTCGGCTACCTATAATTTCTACTGTGTGGTTTTGCCTGCAAGTCTGGGTGCTGAGCAGACCACCAAGCCGACACCGCTGAATTTCGACTTGAGCTATTGTGGTGCAGGCGGATTGACAAACTATCATTTCAGTTCTTCATCTGCTGAGAATCCGAATGTTCTTGACATCAGCACCTCATTCATAAGTACGGATGTAAATAAGGTTGATACAATCTATCTGGGACAGTTCACCTTCCCGTTCTGTTACGAAGGATTGGGCAGGGAATTCTATCCAAGTATCAATATTACCTGTCCGCTGATGTATAGTGATTCTCTTTTCGAGCCTTTGTACAACCAGTATTCAACAGAGATGCGCATCTATGCCATTATTTTGCGACCGGTTGAGAAAGATGAATATGAAGCAAAAAAACAATGATAATGAAAAGCAACATATATAATTTCACACAGAAAGTGAGTCAGAGACTCGCATTCTGTACTTTGGCTTTCGGATTCTTCAGCCTTCCTTCTTTTGCTCAGAGTGAAAACGAGGAAGATGAAGAAGATGTGGAGGTCGCTGTCAAACAGCCTGTGCGTAAGGTGAACCAAAAGAACTATCCGCTGGTGACCATTACGGGTAAGGTGACTGATTTGGCAACAGGCGCACCGCTGTCGGGTATTCAGTTGCAGGCCATAGGCTATCTGCACTATACTGCCATGACAGAGGCAGATGGTAGTTTCGCAATCAAAGTGCCTACATTCTCAACTGCCCTTTATGTGCATGCACCTGAATTCCTGTCACAGCAGGTAGGTATTGTGGCTGGCGACTCCACTCAAGTATTGGATATTAAAATGCTGAAGGATAAGTATCTGTCCATGTATGGCAACAATACGCAATATACGGCTAAGAATGAAGCTAAGATGGATGGACGCGGAGTAACCATAGATTCTGAGATAGGCGAGAAGCTGGGCGGCAGCGTTCGTACGATTCTTCATTCTGGAGTTCTCGATGGCGGTGCCTCAATGTTTGTACGCGGACTGAACAGTATCACGGCCGATGCACAGCCTCTGGTGGTCATCGACGGTATTGAGTTTGACATGCAGAGAGACCGTTACTCCTTGCATGACGGACAGTTCTATAATGTACTGGCAAGCGTATCACCGGATGATATAGAGAAGGTTACTGTTTTGAAGAATGCAACGGCTCTTTACGGTGCCCGTGGTGCCAATGGCGTAGTGTTGATCGAAACAAAGCGCGGTCATTCAATGGCCACACGAATTGATGCCAATGTATCGGCTGGCATTACTTTCGTTCCCCGATTGCCGAAGATGATGAACGCCAGTCAGTACAGGCTCTATGCTTCTGAACTCTTAGGAACCGTTGACGGTATCAGTAAGAAAAATATTGATTTCCGTTTTCAGAATACGGATTCGAAACGTTTGTGGAATATTCAGCATCGTTATGACAATGATACCGATTGGGCTGACGAAGTGTATGAAAGTGCAATGACCCAGAACTATGGTATCAATGTTCAGGGTGGCGATGATGTGGGCATGTACAACCTCTCGGTAGGCTATGTGAATGCTAAATATGCTGCCAAAGAAAACTCTTTCGAGCGAATGAATGTGCGTTTCAATACCGACATCTCCATTCTGCCGACCCTTTCTACAAAGTTCGATATCTCTATTGCCAGGACAAACAATAACGTGCTGGACAATGGGCTTCCGGAGGATTTTACCAAAGGAACGATTGTTTCGCCTACTGCCTTGGCATTGATAAAGGCACCGATAGTATCGCCTTATCAGCGTGACAACTTTGGTAACATGTCTTCTCTGCTCTCTGACTATGATGATATCTATGCTCAGCTTGACAAGGAGTACGGTTTTAATAGTGCATTGGCCAATCCTTCGGCTATCCTCAATTATGCAGTAGGCAATAATAAGAACCGTGCAGAGAATACAATTTTCAATGTACGTGTGGAGCCTACGTATGACTTGGGCAAGCAATTCAAGTTGACGGGTATGTTCAATTATACCTTGAATCGTAATTCGCAGCGCTACTTCCGTAACTACAACAGTGTTCCTTCATTTAATGTTACGGGCTTAGGACGTGTATATGCAAAGGCACAGTCGTTGTTTGCCAAGGAGAACAACTTTGTAGGAAAACTGCAGTTAGACTGGTCGGGCCAGTTTGGAAAGCATACGGTAAATGCTTATGCAGGTACCCGTTACAATGTGTTCTCGTATGATGCCAATGATGTGTCGGTACAGGCCACTGGTAAGACGGATGATAAGAATCCCAGTCTGGACTGGACTGGTTTCCGTGATGTACAAGGTGCCAACGATGAGTGGAAACAGATTCAGTGGTATGGCAATGCCGACTACAATTATATGAATCGCTATTTCGTTACCCTGTCTTTATTGGGCGAGGCCAATAGCCGTTTCGGTGAGAATGCCGACGGACTGAGTCTGATGGGTGTGAAATGGGCATTGTTCCCCAGCATACAGTTGGGATGGGTGATGACCAATGAGGCCTGGTTCCCGAAAAACAATGCCATCAACTATTTACGCTTGAATGCCGGCTATGACATTAGCGGTAATGATGGTATTTCAAACTATGCTGCACGCACCAGTTATACTACTGTTCGCTTCAATGCCCGTGCCATTGGTACGCAGTTGACGAATATTGGTAACGACAAGATTCAGTGGGAAAATACACAGAAGATGAACTTCGGTCTGCAAGGTTATTTCTTGAATAACCGTGTAGGTCTGAACTTCGACTACTTCCTGCACAAGACCGATAATCTGCTGACCTTAAAGCATTTCAATAGCCCGATTGGTGGTATCAACAACTATTGGAGTAATGGCGGAGAACTGGAGAACAAAGGTTTTGAAGCCACTTTGACAGTCAAACCTGTTGTTGAGAAAGACTGGAGCGTAGAGGTTGGTGCATCGGTGGGCCATTATAAGAATAAGGTGACCAGTCTGCCCGACGGCGATTATACCACTTCTGTCTATGGCGACAACAATATCCTCACCTCAGTAGGCAACCCAGTGGCACTGTTCTACGGATTCCAGACACAGGGTGTGTTCAGTTCTGATGCTGAGGCAAGAAAGGCCGGCAACGGAACCTACCTCTATATGGAGGATGATGCCAAGGTGGTTCATAATTTCGGTGCTGGCGATGTGCATTTTGTTGACCAGAACAGTGATGGCAAGATTGACGATCAGGATAAGGTGGTCATCGGCGATCCTAATCCGGATATCTATGGTAACATCTTTGTAACGACTACTTGGAAGAACCTGACGCTGCATGTCGGATTTAACTATTCGTTGGGTAATGATGTGTTCAACTACGAGCGCATGATACTCAATTCAGGAAGTACTTTCTTCAACCAGCAGGTGGCTGAAGTGAATCGCTGGCGCTATGAAGGACAGAATACGGATATGCCTCGTGCCGTTTATGGCGACCCGATGGGCAACAACCGAATGAGTGACCGTTGGATTGAAGATGGCAGCTATCTGCGCCTGAAGACATTGAGCTTGACCTACCGTGTGCCTGTTCCCGGTTCATGGACATGGCTGCAAGGCCTGTCTGTATGGGCAGAAGCACAGAACTTGCTCACCTTTACTAAATATTTAGGCAGTGACCCTGAGTTCTCGAATGGCTATAGCGTGTTCAGTCAAGGTATTGATGCCGGAAATCTGGCTCATAGCCGCTCGGTGACCATGGGCTTGAAGATTAACTTATAATGGATAATTGAAAACTGAAAATTATGATAAGCTTTAAGAATCTTTTCAAGAATGCTTGCCAGATAATGGTTTTTGCAACAGCACTAACGGGCTGTTCTGATATGCTGGAAACGGAGAGTACGCGTCAGAATTTTGATCCGGAGATAGACTCTAAAACCGACTCGCTTTTCTATGCCTTCGGATTGTTTGAGGCCATGCAGCAGTTAGGCGATCAGTATGTGCTGCAAGGTGAGATGCGAGGCGACCTTCTGACTACTACCCAGTATTCAGACAGTATGCTGACACAACTGGCTACGTTTACTGCCGGAACAACCAACCGCTACGACTCGGCCTATGTGTATTATCGTGTCATTAACAACTGCAATTACTATATTGCTCATCGCAATACCGAACTATATACTGGTTCTACGAATGTGTCAATGCGTGAGTTTGTGGCTGTGAAAGCACTCCGTGCATGGGCCTACATGCAGTTGGCCCGTAACTACGGAAAGGTGAAGTTCTTTACCGAGCCTTTGGTGAAAATCTCGCAGATTGATGATAATAACTATCCTGAGTACGATATGACAAGCATCGTCTCGGCACTGGCTCCAGATTTGGAACAGTATTCGGGATCGGATGATGCCGTTCCACCTTCATCGGGATATACAGGCGTATCTACAGCATCACCCAACTGGGAGTCAACAGCCAAGACTATCTCTATTCAGAAGTGTTTCGTGCCTCTTGATGTGGTTTTGGGTGATATGTATCTGGAGGTCGGAGACTACGATAAGGCGGCTAAGCATTTCGTAACTTATCTGACGAAAATTTCAGAATCGGCAGCAAGTCCTTTCATAGCTTCGCGTGTTTTCATGGAACAGGAGTTTGACACGAAGCAGGAGAAAGCAAGAGTATCCAGTTCGATAGCTTGGGAGCAAATCTTCTTTAGAAATTCGCAGTCAGATATTATTTCTTATATTCCGATGGCTCCTAATGCTATCAGTGGTCCGACAACGAAACTGCCGCTCTATTTCGGTGCAGACTATTACGCTACTGCCGATGAGCAGACAGGTTACACACGTCGTGGATGTGTGAACATTGCCGGAGAGGCACCTGAGACGTGGAGATATAATCTGCCATTGGTGATGAACATTCAGTTGAAGCCTTCGAAAGCACTCCTCACGCTTGCCGATTCGGTAGAATATCACTATTATTCTGTAGGAACGGATAATGACTATGACAGTATTCGCACTGTGAAAGCTTCTGATATGCGAATCCGCAACATCCTGGCCTATATGGATGTCAATGATGTGCGTCAGCAGTGGATTACGAAGTACGATTTTGCCAATGTGATATTGTACCGTAAGAGCACCGTACTGCTCCATCTGGCCGAGGCTTTCAACCGCCTGGGTATGTATGATGCGGCTTTCGGTATTCTGAAGGATGGTATTAGTGAAGTTTTGGTGCGTGAGCCGCTTACCGAATCATCGGAAAACTATGCTCCCTATATGACTGCAGAGAGCAAGGCTAAGTTGAAGACAACCTATCCGCTGTTGTCTGAAGAAAATGCTGAAAAGTTTCCTGTGAGAAATGCCTGTGGCATTCACTGTCATGGCGCAGGTAAGGCTGTGAGTGATTTGTCGTTAAGCAACTATAAAATGAATAAGTCGCCATACACGCTGGACCGTGTTGTCGGTAAGAAGATGAAGGAGATAGCTGCAACATTCGGAACGGCTGTAGGTGCAACCAAACAGGATACCATCAATGCCATTGAGGACATACTCTGTGATGAGTATGCACTGGAATTGGCTTTCGAGGGTAACCGCTATTACGACCTGATGCGCTTGGCTCGTCATAAGAATGGACATTCCGGGGCACAATACGATGGCTCACCAAGTACTTATGGCGCTGAATATGGTTTTAAGTGGCTGGGTAAGAAACTTGAGGGCCGTGGTTGGAGTCAGGCAACAATGTACCTGCCTTTTAAATAGTAAAAAGAACCTGCATTTTGATTAAAAAAGCGAGAATCAGCGGTGATTCTCGCTTTTTATTTGTACCTTCGCACCATAAAGCTTTTATCAATTAACAGATTATGGCAAAAGTATATGTTTTTCTGGCCAATGGTTTCGAGGATGTCGAAGCATTGATTCCTGTTGATGTGTTGCGTCGCGGAGGCGTAGAAGTGGTAACGGTGAGCATTGTTGAAGGCTCACAAGTGGTTGAAACGGCTCATCAAGTGAAAATTGTTGCCGATGCTATGTTCAACGATTGTGATTTCTCTGATGCCGACCTGCTGATGTTGCCTGGAGGTATGCCCGGTGCTTCTAATCTTTATGAGCATAAGGGTGTGCGCAAGGCTGTGCTGGCGCAGAACGAGGCGAAGAAAAAGATTGCTGCTATCTGTGCTGCCCCTGCAGTGGTGTTGGCACAATTAGGCATCCTACGAGGAAAACACGCCACCTGCTATCCTGGTTTCGAAAAGTTGTTTGAAGGGGTAGAATACACCGGCGAACTTTGTACTGTTGACGGTAATGTGACTACCGGTGAAGGACCTGCAGCTGCATTCCCGTTTGCATATTCTTTGCTGGCACAGTTGGTTGATGAACAGACTGCCCATCAAATAGCTGTAGGCATGCGTTTTGCTCATTTGATGGAGAAATAATACATGGACTATATCATTATTGTAGCAGGCGGAAAGGGACTGAGAATGGGAGGCGATATTCCCAAGCAGTTCCTGCCTGTTGGCGGACTACCGGTACTGATGCGGACGATGCTCCGTTTCCGTGAGTATTCTCCCGAACTGAATATTATTCTGGTTCTGCCGAAGGCTCAGCAGGATTATTGGCATAGCCTCTGTGCGCAGTATCAGTTCGATATGACTTATCAATTGGCTGATGGCGGACAAACCCGTTTCCATTCTGTTCAGAACGGACTGGCATTAGTGCCTGACGATGCAGAAGGAGTAGTGGGAGTACATGATGGCGTACGCCCCTTCGTATCGGTCGATGTGATACGTCGTTGTTTTGAACAGGCACGGCTGCAGAAGGCTGTTATTCCGGTTGTTCCCGTAGTAGAGACTTTACGCCATATCATTCCCGAATCTTCCTCCACAGTAAATAGTCCTGCACATTCTGTGACCGTTCCTCGCGATGAGTATCGTTTGGTTCAGACACCTCAGTGCTTCGATATCCAATTGCTTAAAGAGGCCAACAAACAGCCCTATCAAGATGCATTTACTGACGACGCATCGGTGGTAGAAGCTTATGGCTATGGCGTCACCCTTGTAGATGGCAATCGGGAGAATATCAAGATTACCACTCCTGCCGACCTCCTTCTGGCCGAATCAATCCTCAATTCTTAATTTCCATTTTTCAATTCTCTATTCCTTGGACCTCCTTTCTCAAGATATTATGTACTTGCCGGGCGTAGGGCCCAATCGCAAGAAGTTGCTGAGCCAGGAACTCGGTATTGAGACCTATGGCGATTTGTTGGAGTATTTCCCCTATAAGCATGTAGATCGCAGTAAAGTATATACCGTTCGTGAACTGACGGGCGATATGCCTTTTGTACAAGTGGTGGGGCAGATCTTGAGTTTTGAGACGTTTGAAATGGGACCTCGCCGGCAGCGTGTGGTGGCCCACTTCTCCGATGGTACTGCCATTATGGACCTGGTGTGGTTTAATGGCGGAAAATTCATTAAGCAGACTTATAAAATAGGAAAGGAATACTTGGTCTTTGGACGTCCGAGCGTGTTCAATAATCGTATTCAGGTGCAGCATCCCGATATCGATGACGCCTCGAAAGTGGACACTTCGGCTATGGGCATGCAGCCTTATTACAACACAACGGAGAAAATGAAAAAGGCAGGCCTGACCTCCCGTTCCATTGAACGGCTGACGAAGACCTTGCTTGAAAAACTGACAACACCTCTGGCAGAGACGATAACGCCAGAGATTCTTTCAAAAAGGCATCTGATGTCGCGTGATGAGGCGCTGCGCACCATTCACTACCCTCAGAATGCACATGACTTGGAACGCGCCCGACTGCGAATGAAGTTTGAGGAACTGTTCTTCGTGCAGTTGAACATCCTGCGGTATGCCAGTGACCAGCGGCGGAAGTATCGCGGATATGTGTTCAATCGTATAGGTGATATCTTCAATACATTCTATAAAGAGAATCTACCCTTCGAACTGACCAATGCCCAGAAGCGGGTGATTCGTGAAATCCGAACGGATACTTGTTCGGGACGTCAGATGAATCGTCTGTTGCAGGGCGATGTGGGCTCTGGTAAGACGCTGGTGGCTTTGATGTCGATGCTGATAGCCCTTGACAATGGCTTCCAGGCCTGTATCATGGCACCGACAGAAATCCTGGCTGAACAGCATCTGGTGACCATCAGGAATTTCTTGAAAGATATGCCTGTACGTGTGGAATTGCTAACGGGTATCGTGAAAGGCAAGAAACGACAAGAGGTACTCGATGGTTTACTCAGTGGTGAGGTGCAGATTCTTGTGGGTACGCATGCCGTGATTGAAGATACCGTACAGTTCCGCAGGTTGGGAATGGCCGTTGTTGACGAACAGCATCGCTTTGGCGTGGCGCAGCGTGCAAAGCTGTGGAGCAAGAGCGAACAGCCTCCTCATGTGTTGGTGATGACGGCAACACCTATTCCACGCACCCTGGCCATGACCCTCTATGGCGATCTTGACGTGAGTGTGATTGACGAACTGCCACCAGGCCGTAAACCTATCCAGACCACCCATGTATTCGACAGTCGTATCACCTCGCTCTATGAGGGTATTCGCAAGCAGATACAGCAGGGCCGACAGGTTTATATGGTGTTTCCCTTGATAGAGGAAAGTGAGAAGATAGACCTTAAAAACCTGGAACAGGGATTTGAGGTGCTTTGTCAGGCATTTCCTGAGTATCGGCTTAGTAAGGTTCATGGAAAGATGAAGCCCAAGGAGAAGGAGGAGGAGATGCAAAAGTTCGTGTCGGGCGAAACACAGATTTTAGTAGCTACCACAGTTATCGAAGTGGGTGTCAACGTTCCTAATGCCTCGGTGATGGTGATTTTCGATGCCCAGCGCTTCGGCCTTTCCCAGTTGCACCAGTTGCGAGGTAGGGTAGGACGTGGTGCCGATCAGTCGTTCTGCATATTGGTGACCACTTTCAAGTTGAGTGAGGAAACCCGTAAGCGCATTGATATCATGTGCGAGACGAACGATGGCTTCCGTATTGCTGAAGCCGATCTGAAGTTGCGCGGTCCTGGCGATTTGGAAGGTACACAGCAGAGTGGTATGGCTTTCGACTTGAAGATTGCCGACATAGCACGCGACGGTCAGATTGTTCAGATGGCTCGTGATGAAGCTCAGACTATCATTGACGAAGATCCGACCTGTCAGTCGGCACAGTTTGGCGTGTTATGGAATCGATTAAAGGAACTGAGGAAGACCAATATCAACTGGGCTGCCATTTCATAAACTTTCTATTGGACAAAAGGAATTTTGCTGTCCGCTAAACAATTTCAAGCAATATAAGAAAAAAAAAAAGAGACGTTCACGAACGTCTCTCCATTGTTTAATTTGGTTTATGAAGCTAACTTTTGAAGATTAGCCTAAGCTGATGGCTTCAGAAGGACAAACGCTAGCGCATGTTCCGCACTCTGTGCAGAGGTCAGCGTCGATAACGTACTTTTCACCTTCAGAAATTGCCTCTACGGGGCACTCGCCTGCGCATGTTCCACATGCAATGCAGTCATCACCAATTACGTATGCCATAATTCAATAATATTTGTTTGGTTAATACTTATTATTAATGATGCAAAGGTAATGAGTTTTTCCGAATAATACCAAGAATTCGGTATGTTTTTTATTAATTTATACATTGTCGAAATAGATTGATGTATAATAACTGAGATGCTTTTCCGTTATAATAAATGGAATGAGAAAAAGTATTATCCTCATATTGTTTTCAGCACTGGCTTTGTGTACCACTGCCCAAGAGCGTAAGGTCCAGAATCGGCCTTACATTGATCTGCGTACCTTGCATTTCGGACTCTCGCTGGGATTGAATATGCAAGATGTGGAGTTTCAGGATGTGGGCCCGCAGACGCTCACTCTTCCTGACGGTACCACAATGCCTGCAAATATTCTTTGCGATGCTGATATGTGGAATCCGGGATTCAGCGTGGGTGTGCTGGCCGAACTTCGTTTGCATCAGCATTTCTCGCTGCGTGTGACTCCTGCTATGCATTTCGGTTCGAAACATCTGGTGTTCCGTAATCTACTGGAAAAGACAGAGTCGGGAAAGCCCGTTGAGACCACACAGGATTTGAAGAATACTTACTTGTCTATTCCTGTTGATATCAAGTATTCGGCAGAGCGTTTCAATAACTATCGTCCTTATATCATTGCTGGTTTGAATCCGATGATCAATCTGGCGGGCAAAGATCAGGACTATGTACAGCTGAAGCGTTATGACTTGATGCTCGAGGTAGGTATGGGATGCGATTTCTATTTGCCTTTCTTCAAACTGATTCCCGAAATAAAGTTCTGTTATGGTTTGGGCGATGCGCTTGACAAGAAGCATACGGGCGAACTGACTGACATTAATAAGCGGGCTTTTTCGCAAAGCGTTTCATCGGCTCATACAAAAATGATAGTGCTCACTCTTTATTTCGAGTGAGCACTATTGTTTATCCTAATTCTACAATCGATGGTCTCGGTTGTTGACTAATCGTTTCTGTTCTTTTTATTTCGGCTGTTCGGCCTCCAACTTGTCAACAGCACCTGTCAGTGGGTTCAGCCACAAGTGGGTGGTATATCGTTTGTTGAAAAGTTCGGCACTGAGCAGTTCTACGTTGCCAAACTGGGGAGCAGGCATTTCAACGACAGATATCTGGTTGGTACCTTTATAGATGGTACTGCGCATGCGGTCGGGCACGTTTACATAAACACCGCTCTCAGGCTGTTTCTTTTTCTTCTTGCTCTTGGCAGTCTCATCTGCTTCGGGCACGGTTTTCAGGTTTTCTACGTCAATATAGTATGGCTCGCCGGCTAAATCGTCGGCATCTACAATACCGAGTTTCTGAGAAAGACGGAACAGCACCTGATGTTGGATATCGCCTTCGGGATTCACATTGAGGATAATCTCGGTAGTGTCTCGGTCGGTAGTACCTGTAAACATACTTGTCAGTGCTTTGTCCTGTATATCCAACTGGTTCAGCATCAGTTGCATCTGGGCACCGTCATGAGGCATGAAATCGGCCTGTCCTTTGATCAGCAGATTGCGGTTCTCGCGTAAGTCGTAGATTTCGCGAGCGGTAAGTTCGGCCATTTTGGCGGTGCTGCCTGCTGCGAGAATCTCTTCGTTCATGAAAGTACGTGGATTGGCACGCTGTTCTTTAGGGGCAGCAGTGAATGCCTCCGGCTCGTCAGTTTGACGAGGCTGAGCATTGATGGCAAGCAGTCGGCCGTCTTCGCTGAGCACAACGTTGGCTGCCACAGTCTTGATGTTGAACTTTACTGAGTAGCCTTTGGTGGAGTCGGCCACAGCCACGGGAGTCTGCTTGATACTTAATACACGGTAGAGGGTAGAAGGCTGCTGTTCCACGTTGTTCATGCGTAGAAAGCGCATGGCATATTTGCTGAATTCACCAGGTTGGTAAGTGGCTTTCTCAACAAGAATGCTGACACGGATGTTGGTCTTCGGGAGAAAATACACAGCCCCATCAGCCGTATTGCCCGGTTTGTAGTCGCTTAGCATCGTCTGAGCCATTGAGGTTGAACAAATGGCGCTGATGAAAGACAGGATGAGAATGAAATGTTTCATTTTATTTTTTTACTTGTTATTTTTTACTTTCATGAAAGCCTTGGGAAGATATCTGATAATATCGCTGGCTATGAGACTCTCTTCGCCCAGTTCGCTTGCAGCCAAGTCGCCGGCAAGTCCATGAAGGAACACACCGATGACACAAGCTCTTGCCCTGTCGTAGCCACGGGCCAAGAGAGCAGTGATGATACCTGTGAGCACATCGCCGCTACCTGCTGTTGCCATACCTGCATTGCCGGTACTATTGAATGCAATGTGGCCATCGGGCATGCAGACGGCAGTATAATGTCCTTTGAGTACGATGTAGCCTTGGATGCGTTCGGCCAGTTCGCGGGCCTTGCTGAGTCGTTCGAAGGAATCGATGCTCTTGCCTTCCATTCTATCCAGCTCTTTTGGGTGTGGGGTCATAATGACGCCCTTGGGCAACTGCTGCATCCAAGCACGGCGAATAGACAGTATGTTTAATGCGTCGGCATCAATCACCAGCGGACACTGGGTGCGACGGATTTGTGAGATGAGGCTGATAGCCGTTTGCTCGCTCGTTCCCAGTCCCGGTCCAATGCCTACGGCCTGGAAATCTTCAGTCTGGACACCTTCGCTGAACGTTGTCTCCTCGCGATCGATATGTATGATAGCCTCGGGGACAGCGGTTTGCATGATGGGTACATTGCGCTTCGGACAGTGTACCGTAACCTTGCCAACTCCTGAACGCAGACAGGCTTGGGTGGCTAATATGGCTGCTCCGGCCATGCCATAGCTGCCTGCAATAATCAGGGCATGCCCCATCTGCCCTTTGTGGGCGAAAGCGTCGCGCGGCATCAGCAGGTCGCGAATGGTAGTCTCATCTACCAGTGTGTATTGGGAGTCAATGGCGTTGATGCCTTCCTGACTGAGGCCGATGTCCAGAATGCGGAGCTGTCCGATGTACTTCTGATTTTCAGAAAAAAGAAAGGATAGCTTCTGCTGCCCGAGCGTGAGGGTCTGGGTGGCACAGATGATATTGTTGCTTACGTTGTAAGTGTTGTCTTCAGTCATCAAGCCTGAAGGAACATCAATACTTACTATGTCTGCTTTTGATGCGTTGATGTATTTTACAAGCGATGCGAAACCGCCAGCCAGAGGCTTGTTCAGTCCGGAGCCGAAGAGACCGTCAACCACAAGGGTGCCTTTTTCTAATTGGGGCGGATCGAATTCTTGGGTGACTTCTGTGAGTAGTGAGCGGCCTTTCTTGTCGCAAAGCCGACGCTTGTTCTCGGCGCAATCGGCAGAAAGATGTCCGGTTATGTTGAAAAGGAATGTCTGTACCTGATAGTCTTTTTCGATGAGCATACGGGCTACAGCCAGTGCATCGCCGCCATTATTTCCAGGACCGGCAAAAACAACTATGGGTACTGTAGGTGACCATCGTTCGGTAATGGCTCGCGTCAAAACACGTGCGGCACGTTCCATTAAATCAATCGATTTGATAGGCTCATGCTCAATAGTGTAATTATCTAATTCTTTGATCTGTGAGCTCGTAAAGATTTTCATAACGCCGACAAAAATACTGAAAAAAAGTCAGTAATTGAAATAATGTGTGTAAAAAAAGATTAACGATTAGTAGCCCTCACGGTACTTCCCTTCCTCTTTGTCGTCAAGCATGGAAAGATAGGATTGATAGCGGCTCTCGGCGATGTAATTGTCTTCAAGGGCTTTGCGTACGGCGCAACCTGGCTCGTGGGTGTGGGTGCAATTGGAGAAACGGCAGTCTTTGGCAAAATGGAAGATGTCCTTGAAATATCCTGAAAGTTCTTCGGGCTCCATGTCGAATGTTCCAAAACCCTTGATGCCCGGCGTGTCGATGATGTACGATTGGGAGTCTGGTTCCAGTTCAATCATCTCGCTGAATGTGGTAGTGTGCATACCGGTGTTGTGGGCATCACTGATCTCGGCGGTGCGCTGGTTGGCGTTAGGAATCAATAGATTGATGAGGGTCGATTTTCCTACGCCGCTGTTGCCGCTGAGCAAGGTGATTTTGTTTTTGAGCAAAGGGCGCAACTCTTCTATGCCCAATCCTGTGGCTGCTGAAATCTGCCTGCACTCATAGCCGATGGTCTCGTAGAGGTTGACCATTGCTTCCTGGTATCGGAGCATGTCTTCGTCAAGCAGGTCTGTCTTGTTGAAGATGAGACATACGGGGATGCGATAGGCTTCGGCCGATGCAAGAAAGCGGTCAATGAAGGTGGTGCTTGTCTGTGGCCGGCTGACCGTGACGATGAGAAAAGCCTGATCAACGTTGGCAGCAAGGATATGACTCTGTTTGGAGAGGTTGATACTCTTGCGGATGATGTAGTTGCGACGGTCTTCAATGTCTGTAATCCAACCGAATCGGTCTTCTTTCCTTTCTTCCTTTTCTTCAACATTCACCGTTACCCTGTCTCCCACGGCAACAGGATTGGTAGAACGAATACCCTTTAGGCGGAAATTGCCTTTTATCTTACAATCAAGAAGCTGGCCATCGTCCATCCGAACGGTGTACCAGCTTCCAGTATTTTTTACAACAAGTCCTTTCACCTTTTACTTTACACAGTCATGATTTCCTTGTTCTTGGCTTCCATCAGTGCATCCAGCTTCTTGATGTACTTGTCGTGAGCTTTCTGCAATTCGTCTTCGGCATCCTTCTCGTTGTCCTCGCTCAGTCCGTCCTTGATGGCTTTCTTGAGCTTGTCCTTAATGTCTGCACGGATGTTGCGCACCTCAACTTTGGCTTTCTCGGCAATCTTGTTGCACTGCTTAACCAAATCGCGACGGCGCTCCTCGGTGGGCTGGGGAAGAATGAGACGAATCACCTCGCCGTTGTTCTCAGGAGTGATGCCTACATCGCTGTCCATGATGGCTTTCTCAATATCACGAATCTGCTTGCGGTCCCAAGGCTTGATGGCAATGGTGCGGGCATCGGGAGTTGATACGTTGGCCACCTGATTTAGGGGTACGCGACTGCCGTAGGATTCTACTCGAACGCCGTCGAGAATAGCCACATTGGCACGTCCGGCACGTACGCGGTTCAGCTCCTCTTCAAGGAACATGGCGGCCATCTCCATTCTTTCTTCTGCTTTCTGCAGGGTGTCTTTTACGTCTATCATAATGGTTAAATTCTAATTCCGATTACAAATGTAGTGCAATTTAATGAAACCAACAAACCTTTATGCATTTTTTTGCATATTTTCGTCTGTATAGCTAAAATAAATTTTGGCCATTATTTTCAAAATTTTGGCCAGAATTCAAAAAATAATGGCCAAAATTTATTTTTAAAGAACAGATAATGTCTGGGAATGAAATGAGAAATGTGTACCAATACTTATTGAATGGCAGTCAAAATGTAAAAAGATACTAATTCAACTATGTTTGTCGGGCGAAAACTGCTGAATGCTGAGGAAAAAAAGCTACCTTTGCATGAAGAACGACAATACTGAATAAAACAATTTATATTATGAACGAAAACAATCAGAAACAGCAGGGCCTGCAGATTGAACTGCAGCCAGACAAAGCTCAGGGCGAATATGCCAATTTTGCTATTATCACACACTCAAGTTCTGAATTTATAGTAGATTTCGCACGTATGTTGCCTGGCCTTCCGAAGGCTCAGGTGCGCAGTCGTGTGATTCTTGCTCCAGAACACGCAAAGCGCCTGCTCGGTGCACTGCAGGAGAATATCATGCGATATGAACAGCAGTTCGGACCCATCAAGATGCCCGAAGCCCAGCAGGGTCCCCGCACCATCTCACCTTTTAATATAGGTGGTAAAGGCGAGGCTTAGTTTTGCTCTTGTTGCAAGATTAAGATCATTTTTGTATCAAACTTGTGCTTAAAAATAGTCAAAAGTCTTATATTTTGTTAATTATTACAAAATGTGAGGCTTTTGTCTTTTTATATTTTAGGTGGTTTAATAGAAAGTTTGTACCTTTGCAGCCCGAAATATCCCTACATTGGGTAGGGTACGTAAATTTGGATATTACACAATAATATAATAATAAACAAAAACAAAAAATTAAAATCATGCCTACAATTTCACAATTGGTTCGCAAAGGCAGAAAGGTGATCGTAGACAAGTCGAAGTCACCCGCGTTGGACAACTGTCCTCAGCGTCGCGGCGTGTGCGTTCGTGTTTATACGACCACTCCCAAGAAGCCTAATTCGGCTATGCGTAAGGTAGCCCGTGTTCGTTTGACTAACCAGAAGGAAGTCAACAGTTACATTCCCGGAGAAGGACACAACTTGCAGGAGCACTCAATCGTGCTGGTTCGCGGTGGTCGTGTAAAGGACCTTCCCGGTGTTCGTTATCACATCGTGCGTGGTACTCTTGATACCGCCGGTGTTGCAAACCGCACACAGCGTCGTTCTAAGTACGGTGCTAAGCGTCCAAAGGCTAAGAAGTAATTAACCGGTGATGGTTAAATAGCCTAGATAGAAAAAATAAACAAAGTTTTGCTGGGAATTCTATAAAGAAGGTTGAGTAAATGTCCGAGTGTGGACGTTGAAGACGCAGACAAAGAACAGCCCCAAGCAGAATCCAAAAAAAACATTCAAAAACAAAATGAGAAAAGCAAAACCAAAGAAGCGTGTGATCCTTCCCGATCCCGTGTTCAATGACCAGAAGGTCTCAAAGTTTGTGAATCATCTGATGTTCGACGGTAAGAAGTCGAAGTCATATGAGATTTTCTACAATTCACTGGAAATCGTTAAGGCCAAGATGAAGGATGCCGAGCAGGCTCCCCTTGATATCTGGAAGAAGGCACTTGACAATATTACTCCTCAGGTGGAGGTTAAGAGCCGTCGTATCGGTGGCGCTACATTCCAGGTTCCTACTGAAATTCGTCCCGACCGTAAGGAAAGCGTGTCAATGAAGAACATGATTGCCTTTGCTCGTAAGCGCAGCGGTAAGTCAATGGCCGACAAGTTGGCTGCTGAGATTATGGACGCATTCAACAACCAGGGTGGTGCCTTCAAGCGTAAGGAAGATATGCACCGCATGGCTGAGGCTAACCGTGCATTCGCTCACTTCCGTTTCTAATAGTAATAACTTAAGGTAAAAAGACAACAATGGCAAAACAAGATTTGCATTTGACGCGCAACATCGGTATCATGGCTCACATCGATGCCGGTAAGACCACCACTTCAGAGCGTATCCTCTTCTATACGGGTAAGACCCACAAGATCGGTGAGGTGCACGATGGTGCCGCTACCATGGACTGGATGGCTCAGGAGCAGGAGCGCGGTATTACTATTACTTCGGCTGCCACTACTTGTAACTGGAAGTGGAATAACAATAACTACAAGATCAATCTGATCGATACTCCGGGACACGTTGACTTCACCGCTGAGGTAGAACGTTCACTCCGTGTTCTTGATGGAGCTGTAGCTACTTATTCTGCTGCCGACGGCGTACAGCCTCAGTCTGAGACCGTTTGGCGTCAGGCTGACAAGTATAATGTGCCCCGTATCGGCTACGTAAACAAGATGGACCGTTCTGGTGCTGACTTCTTTGAGACTGTACAGCAGATGAAGGACATCCTGGGCGCTAACCCGGTGGTACTGCAGGTGCCCATCGGTGCTGAGGAGAACTTCAAGGGTCTGGTTGACCTCGTTAAGATGAAGGCTATTCTGTGGCACGATGAGACCATGGGTGCTGAATACGACGTAGAAGAGATTCCCGCTGACCTGAAGGACGAGTGCGACGAGTGGCGTATGAAGTTGCTCGAAGCTGCTGCAGAATATGATGAGGCTCTGATGGAGAAGTTCTTCGACGATCCTAACTCTATCACTGAGGAAGAGATTGTTGCTGCTATCCGTAAGGGTACCATCGCTATGGAGTGCACTCCTATGCTCTGCGGTTCTTCTTATAAGAACAAGGGCGTACAGCCTCTGCTTGATGCTGTTTGCTCATACCTTCCCTCACCTCTGGATACCGAGGCTGTGATTGGTACCAACCCCAACACCGAGGAAGAGGAAAGCCGCAAGCCCAGCGAGGACGAAGCTACCTCAGCTCTCGCATTTAAGATTGCAACCGATCCCTACATGGGTCGTCTGGTATTCTTCCGCGTTTACTCAGGTAGCGTGAAGGCCGGTTCTTACGTTTACAATCCCCGTTCAGGTAAGAAAGAGCGTATCAGCCGTCTGTTCCAGATGAACTCAAACAAGGAAATTCCTATGGATTCAATCGACGCTGGTGATATCGGCGCAGGTGTAGGTTTCAAGGATATCCGCACTGGTGATACCCTCTGCGACGAGGAGAAGCCCATCGTACTGGAGTCAATGACCTTCCCCGATACCGTGATCTCTATCGCTGTTGAGCCTAAGTCTCAGGCTGATATCGCTAAGCTGGACAACGGTCTTGCTAAGCTGGCTGAAGAGGACCCCACATTCACCGTGCGTACCGACGAGCAGAGTGGTCAGACCATTATCTCTGGTATGGGTGAGTTGCACCTCGATATCATTATCGACCGTCTGAAGCGTGAGTTCAAGGTAGAATGTAACCAGGGTAAGCCTCAGGTTAACTATAAGGAGGCTATCACCAAGACTGTTGAGATCGACGAGACCTATAAGAAGCAGTCTGGTGGTCGCGGTAAGTACGCTAAGATGCTCGTTCAGGTAGGTCCTGTTGATGAGGATTACGATGTTAAGACCAATGGTGGTCTGCAGTTCGTCAACGAGGTGAAGGGTGGTAACATTCCTAAGGAATTCATCCCCTCTATCCAGAAGGGCTTCGAGGCTGCTATGAAGAACGGTATCCTCGGTGGTTATCCAATGGATTCTCTAAAGGTTGTTGTTGTCGATGGTGGTTTCCACCCCGTTGACTCTGACCAGTTGTCATTCGAAATCGCTGCCCAGATGGCTTACAAAGAGGCTTGCGCTAAGGCTAAGCCCGTACTGATGGAGCCTATTATGAAACTTGAGGTGGTAACACCTGAGGAGAACATGGGTGACGTGATCGGTGACTTGAACAAGCGTCGTGGTCAGGTAGAAGGCATGGAAGAGAGCCGCAGCGGTGCTCGTGTAGTAAAGGCTAAGGTGCCCCTGTCAGAGATGTTCGGTTATGTAACCGCTCTCCGTACTATCACCTCTGGTCGTGCTACCAGCTCAATGGAGTACTCTCACCACGCTCCTCTGTCAAGCGCTATCGCTAAGACTGTGCTCGAAGAGGTTAAGGGTCGTGCCGACCTCGTGTAATAGAAATATTATTTCTTATTATAATGAATCCCGGAATCAGCAATGGTTCCGGGATTCTTTATTGATAACTAAAATTTGATCTGTTCCCAAAAGTTATTCTAGTATAACATTATAATATGGTGTTATTCTTCATTGTCTTTCTGAGTTTAATCTTTGCGGGTGAAAGAGCCATCCATGTTGCGGTCGTAACCATGGCCGTCATCACCGGAATAACTGCCAAATCCATGGTCGGTGACAATTGTTCCATCGTCGAGTTCGTATTTGTCGGGACCGCTTGGACGATCGTGGTGTGACGGTGCACTGCCGCCACCAGAATTCGACGATACCCATACTTTCAATGCCAGCCACAGCACCGCGAGGGCTACAACAACCATGAAGACAATCATGACGAGCCAGACGGCTATAATCATCGGAACAACAGCCGATGCAAGGGAAATGAATACTGTAAGTATCTTGCTGCCTATACTTATCTCAGAGTCTTTTAACAGTGGCATCAACAGGTAGCAGCCAAAGGCAATCAGCGCTGCCATGGCAGCGAAGAAAATGATGTTTGACCAAGTCTGCTGAGCACTATGACTGCTTGTTACAAACTGGACGATAATGAGTAGGATACCTGTAACCACACCGACACATAATCCTGCGCCTGCAAAAGTGTAGCCGTACCCTTTGTTGTCACGCACTTCATTCTCTTCCCTGCGGAAGTTGACATTTTCGTCAATCCATTCATTGATTTTCATAATACATGTTTTTTAGTGAGTAGTTAGTCGTTAAAGTATTCTTTTGCAAAGATAATAGCTCCGGATTTAAGAAACAATAGTATTAGTTGTTTATTTTGTTAAATATAGTTATAAATCCTGTATTTCGTTATTTCCAATGTAAGCCAAAGAGTTAGAAGATAGTATTAAATAATCTTAAATTACTCTTGCTTGGATAAAGCTATTTTGTGTATGTAGTAAATAATCTGTACCTTTGCACCCCGAAAAACTGTCGCTGAGCAAATGACTCTTTAACGGCAGATTCAAACCTTTTATTAATAAACAAATAAACAATGAGTCAAAAAATTCGTATCAAGCTGAAGAGCTACGACCACAAACTCGTAGATAAGTCAGCAGAGAAAATTGTGAAGGCTGTAAAGGCCACAGGTGCAATCATCAGCGGTCCTATACCCCTTCCCACACACAAGCGTATCTTCACAGTGAACCGCTCTACCTTCGTAAACAAGAAGAGCCGTGAGCAGTTCCAGTTGAGCGACTACAAGCGTCTGATCGACATCTATAGCTCTACAGCTAAGACTGTTGACGCTCTGATGAAACTCGAACTCCCCAGCGGTGTTGAGGTTGAAATCAAGGTGT
Source organism: Prevotella sp. E9-3 (assembly GCF_022024015.1). Taxonomy (NCBI): domain Bacteria; kingdom Pseudomonadati; phylum Bacteroidota; class Bacteroidia; order Bacteroidales; family Prevotellaceae; genus Prevotella; species Prevotella sp. E9-3. The sequence continues at coordinate 3,239,740 of NZ_CP091786.1, read as the reverse complement.
AGTCTTTGAAAAAGCAACAATAAAGAAATCCCGGAATCACAATCGTGTGGTTTCGGGATTCTTCTTTTTGTCATTCTACTTGATGCCGAACGGACATACAGAGACAAACAGATTTCTATTTTCCTCCTTAAAATTTGGTGGTTCGTAGAATAATATTTGTCTTTGCAGGCGAAGTGGGTAGGACCCGCTTCGGCAGAAGAAGCGTTATGCTCTAAACTTGCGAGATGAGAACCTAGGAAATTTTCAAAAGCGAGACGATTAAAACAGGTGAGTAGGACGGCTTCCACGTATTTGCGTGGGGCTGTACTCCATTACTGACATTAAGGCAATCTTCACTTCTGGCAATCCCTTCGATGTATATACCGTTGAAGGCCGTAAGGTGCGGCATCAGGTAAATACGCTGGAAGGACTACCAAAGGGTGTCTATGTTATTGCAGGGAAAAAGGTCGTATTATAGTAAATCACCTCATAATATGAAGCGGTGTTGTCGATATTTCGGCGCACCGCTTTGTTGTTTTCTAAAAAATACATTATCTTTGCACTCAACTATCTTAATGAATTGTTTCAATATTTATAAAAACTATGAGTTTTATAAAACTACATAATCTTAATATTAATCTGCGGAGTAGTATTCTGTTACTCTCTGTGGCTCTTGTTGTTTTTCTGTTCTCCACCATTGTTCAAGCCGTGTTTACGTGGCAGAGTATCAATGATGAAATAAGGAATCGTAACCGGATGGAGGTTAATGTGAAGAATGAGAAGATTGACCATCTGATGCAGGGAGTTGAGAAAGTAGTTTCCAATGCTGCTACTGCTTTCGAGCAGGAATTGGATAATCCAAAGCGTATAGAAGAGCTTCTCTTGACCTTAGTCCGTCAGAATACTGATTTGCTGGGCTCTGCTATTGCTTTCGTGCCAAATTATTATCCTGATAAAGCAAAACTCTATTCACCTTATGTATATAGAGAAGGAGAGCTGATAAGGAAAAGTTTACTCGAATATGACTATACCAAGTATGAATGGTATGCTCTTCCTATGAAGAGTAAACAGTCGGGTTGGTGTGAACCCTATACCGACGGCGATGGCACATATGTGGCTATGCGTACCTATTCTGTACCTCTTCGCGACAGTACAAGTAGGGTAGTGGCCGTTCTAACGGGCGATTTGCCTATGACTGAGTTGTCGTATGCTACGAATTCTATTTACCATCGTGTCAGCATGCGTAGTGTACTGATTTTGGGAATTCAGTTGTTGGGAATCCTTCTCATCATATTTATTTTTATCCGTTCCATTCTGAATGTACGTAAATATGAGGAGACTGCCAAGGAGAATCAGCTGGTGAGTGAAGAGCTTAATCTGGCTTCACAGTTGCAGACGAATTTGTTGCCACAATATGCTCCGTCACACCCTCATTTGAATCTTGCTGCAACGCTGATTCCTTCTCATCAGTCGTGTGGTGATTTTTATGATTATTCATTGAAAGGTGACTATTTGTATTTCTGTATTGGTGATGTCGCCATCCGTGGTCTTAGTTCTGCGCTGGCCATGACGGTGACAAGAACAGTCTATCGTTCTTGTCTTCTTGATGAAGTGGAACCAGCCAAGATGATGTATAAGATGAATCATATCCTGACTGGTATCAATGAGAATTATATGTATGCCACCTTCTTTGCAGGTAAATTGAATTTGTCCACAGGTGTGCTGTGCTATTGCAACGCAGGTCATTGCGCACCGTATCTGCTCTCTGGGAAACAGACCACACGTGTTGATGTGGCATCGAATGTGCCATTGGGCATTATTGAATGGAATTTCGTAGAGCAGCAGTTGCAATTGAAGTCGGGCGACGTGCTTTTCTTCTTCACCGATGGCATTGTTGAAGCGATGAACAATAAAAAAGAGTCGTTCGGTGAAAAACGACTCTCTTTGCAAATGCGTAGAGCAAGTGAGAATAGGCAGAATCCTTCTGTAATCATCAGCAATGTGGAAAAGGCTGTCAATCAATTCCTTGGTATTGGAAACAAGGCCGATGATGATCTGACGATGATGGCCATTGGCTATATGTAAGAATCTTCTGCGATGCTGGTTGTTGGCTATATGTAAGGATCTGGCACCTGCTCAACGTTCTTTACTTACTGAAATTTCTTGAAGCAAAAGGCAACGCTATGCGGATAGCGGTGTGCCAGTATTCCCAGTTGTGCTGTCCGTTGCGTACACGCAGTTCGCTCTTTATGAACTTCTGACGCATCAGCTTGTGAAGGTCAACATTGAGGTCGAACAGGAAATCATCATCGCCGCAATCGAAGAACCATTTCACTGAGCGCAGTTTTTCAACTGTCAGTTCATCGGCATTGCGCACAAAGTCAAGAGCGGAATGATCGTGAACGGCTTTTGTCACTAGATATACCTTATCGTCAACGCCTGGCTCACGTTGTCTTCCGCCATCACTGTCCAACCATGCACTCATGGCATAGACCGATGAGAAGAGATCACTGTGTCGCTGACCATAGACGGTGCTGCCTCCACCTCCCATCGACAGTCCCATCACGGCGCGCTGACCTTTAGCACCGCCGGCATGGTATTTCTGTTCTGCCTGTGGCATCAGTTCCTGAAAGAAAAAGTCCTCGTATCGCCAACCAGGCATGTTGAAATAGCCATTCCATGTTTCATAGGTTTTTGGACCGCCTGCGTTGGGCATAATGACTACCATAGGTACTGCCTCGCCGCTTTCAATCAGCTCGTCGGCTACAACCTGCATCTGACCTTTATCGCGCCAGGCGGTATAATCATCAGTAAAACCGTGAAGCAGATAAACAACAGGATAGTGCTGATTGGGATTCTTGTCAAATCCATTGGGCACATACACATTGTACTTTACCCATTCTCCTAACACTTCACTCTTCACACTGTCGGTCAGCACGCGTCCGGCCTGAGTGGCAATACACACCATGAGCATGATAGCCATTGAAATAAGTCTTGTTGTCATTCTTTTAATTTTTAGGTTTTTTGGTCTAAAATAATTCTGTGCTCTGACTATATAAAAAAGCGGAAGGAAAAACCCTTCCGCTGCAAAGTTACGAATTATTCTGGAATAATAGATTATTTTATTCCCATTTTTCTGACATGAACGGTGCCGTCAGCAGCTACTCTATGCTCGATGTAGAAACCGGAAACTGGGCGCGCCGTTAGTTCCACACCTTGTAGGTTGAAGAAGCGAGTGGACACTCCATCAGAGTAGCATGGCATGTTGATACCGTCAATGGCCCTAAAATCAGCTGCTTCTATATTCGTTTCATCAATCACCCAGCGCAGTCGGGTACGATCGGCATGCAGACTGAAATATTCCAATGGACCGCCCTTCCCGTCAGCATCGGGTGTGCCGACATTGAACAATTTGATGCCGCTTGCACTGGCATCGAGGAAGAAAGCCATCTTCCCATTGTCGTGTTTGGCGTAGTAAGGACGAAATGTTGCAGGCGTAGTAGATAGTGTATTGGCTATTCGTAAATAGCCGCCCGTTTTCTGATTGCGTGCTCTTACCAAACCGCCATTGGCCTGTTCAAACACCCATAAGGCAGCAAGATTGCTGGCCAAGGCATCTTTCTTTCCGTTGTTGATGTCGTTCTCGGAAAGACCGATGCGGTAAACAAGCGAGTCTCTTTTTCCATCCTTCGTTTTCATCGTGTATAGGTATCGGCGCTCAATAGAACCGTCGGCACTGGATGCATCCGCATTCGGATGGGTACCATAACTGTAGATGAGGTAGGCTACATCGGTTGAGAATCCTTCAAAAGTATAAATGCGAGAGTCGTTGAATTTCGTTATTGCCGTATTCAGCTTGCTCACTTGCGTGTTGATCTCTTCTTGTGTAGTCTGCTCGTTGATGCCAGAAGCAAATTGCTGGGCTACGTTAATGGCATTCATAAGTTCGTTTAATGAAGCGGTGGGGTAGCCCAGTGTCACATCCGTCTGTGCACTATTTGCCAGAGCGAGTGCACTCTCAAGGGTAGCATTGAACTTGGTCAGAAATACCTTCACCAGCGACGCATCGATTTCTACGAAGGTGAATATCATATCGGCACGTTCAATGGTGCCATTGCCATATATCCAGTCGTCAACAAAACCTCGGGCGCGAATCTGCTGGTTGCTGTTCGATGGGCTGTTGATGCGGTACATTGAAACATTGCTATACAATCCTGAATGCGAAGGCTGTTGGTCGCTGGTGTAGTTGATGGCTAGTGTGATAGGTGTGTTTGAACTGCCTATGCGGTCAGAACCGTCTATTGAACTGTTTCGTGCAGCGATGTATTTCTTGTTTCCATAGTTCTGAATGGTCACTCCGCCTTCTACTTTTGTAATCACCCACAATAGTGATGGATCATCCCACACAAAGTCCTCGGTAGAACCCAGTGTACCATTATCGTTGAAGGTGAGATATTTGGGTGCACCCTGTAGTGAGGTGGAGGAGTTGTAGGGAATAGTGGCATAATTGATGATACGATACAGTTTCCCTTCTGTAGGCTCAAAAGGGTTTATGCCAGCACGTGTTCCTCCACCAGGGCGCATGAATTCATCGTTCACCGATACTGTAGCTGAGTAGAGTGATGCTATCTCTTTTCCGTCGGTTGACTGCCCAATTGTTTTCATCCTAAAGAAATACACCTTGTCGGGAGTCAGTCCGCTCACAGTGGTCTCGGTGGCATTACCAGGCAGGCGCTGAATTTCTGTGAAAGTCTTGTTGTCCTCTGATTGCTCTACCACAATGGCAGTGGCATTCTCGCTCTCACCGTTCAGCCAGGTCAGCTTTACGGTGGTTGCATTGAGCAGTGTCGCTTCTGGATTGACGGGATACATCAGGTAACTTGTTTTCTGGGCCAGACTATTCACATAGTGTTCAATATTCGTATATCCACCTCCCAAGTTATATCCGTTGGCATCGTTCTGCTGAGGGTTCAGATTGTTGGCAAGTTCCCATTCGTCGGGCATACCGTCATTATCACTGTCAGTAGGCTTTGGACCATTGGCCACTGTGCCAATGCCGCCTACATTGTCCTCATTGGCAATGAAACTGCCTTTTGTTCCCAGTGAGGTGAGTTGCTCTAAGATGCGCTTGTCATGTGAATCGCGAACACGTGAAGCACCTACGTGGTCCACAATGGTATAGTAGGCTCTCTCAGCTGTTTCCACATTCATTGGGTGGGTTGTGTTGAAGTTCGGCTTCGACATCGGCGTGGCATTGTGATGGTCGGTAATCAGTGTACCGTTCAGCTGTCCGTCGCGGTTTCCGTCAAAGTAGTTGCCTGCACTGTACAGATGGTCTGTAGCCGTCCAGTCATCAAAGTATTTTGCAGAACCGTCCGGACCGGCAATGAAGTAGTTGTTCATCACATCCTGATAGTTGTCGGCTGCTGAGTGTCCGCCTATGATGCCCATGCCGTAGTTATATACCACATTATTATAATACTGCAGGTAGCATTTCATCTTTGGGTTACGACTTTTGTTGTCAGCCCAAAGACAGTGGTGGATGGTCCAGTTGCGTGTGCCGTCGGTGATAGAACCGAATCGCTGTGGTTCAATACCTTCCGAGTTGATGCAGTACTGCCAAGTGATGTCGTTGGCATCCTTGATGTGTACGTTGTCCCATGGTCCCCATGATACTGAGCAGTGGTCCATCATCAGATTCTGACATTCGTCGAGCGTCAGTGTACATTTGCTGCTGTTGACGCTCTTACCACCACGCATACGTACATATCGTAGGATGACATTCTTTGCCTTTGAGGCAATCATACGTCCGCCATAGATTGTGATGCCTTCTCCTGGAGCCGTTTGTCCGGCAATGGTGATGTTGCTGGAAATAGTGATGCTCTTTCCAGTAATGTCTATCACGCCGCCCACATCAAATACTACGAAGCGGTTGGGCTTGCTCACTGCATCGGCCAGTGAGCCAGCACCTGCTGCGTTCAAGTTTGTTACATGCACCACCTCGCCTCCACGGCCTCCCGATGCGTAGGCACCGTAGCCTTCTGCACCCGGGAAAGCCAACTGTTGGGCATTTATGTTGATTGACCCTTCGCAAAACAGGCAAGTGATGAGTCCTGTTAGTAGTCTTTTCATAATGTTTCGATTTATTTGGGGGTTAAAACCAAAAAATCCGTTTGTTGAATGACGAGTTTATTCTTCACCTTTCAGTCCTTTATAACCCAGTTCGAGCATGTACTTGCAGTGAATCTCGTTCTTTCGGTCAAGCGAGTCTTCCCAGATTAGCAGGTCGGGCAGTGAAACGGCAAAATAGTCCATAGTCTGGTGTTCAAACAAGTGCTGTTTACCGTAGTTCACCAGTTTCCAGAACTTTCCGTTGGCCTGATCTGTGCGTCCCAGTTTCTTCAGAGCCAATCCCTGATAGTATATCTTCTCGGGCTTGGCATCGTTGTAGTACATTGCAGCTGCAGGCTCCAGATTGCCCTTTGCGGCCTCTTCCCAACAGCTGATGGCCTTTTCTTTGTTGCCCTGTTGGTCGTAGGCACATCCCAGGTAGTAATAGAAATCCTGTTCCTGAGCACCATATAGTTTGCCTTCTCCTAAATGATGAGGATAGATCAGGCATTCGTTCAGCAATTGAATGGCTTTGTCTGTTTGCTGGTTGGCCATAGCCTGTTTGGCCAGTTCCACACGGCATAATTGATACTGTGCAGGAACCTTTCCTTCGCCACCCTCCCATGGATGGAACTGATGAGCATCGAGCTTCTCTTTGGCCTCCTCGTATCTGCCTAACTGATTCAGCAGCGTAATCTCCTCAAGTATCAAGTCGTCGCGTTGTGCCACCAGCCCAGCATATTTCTGTAGGAATGCCAGTCGTTCGGCGAATGGTTTCTGAATACGCTTGTAGAGTTGGTCAAGTTCCATGAGAATACGGCTGTCCTTCTGGTTCAGTTGGAAGGCACGCTCCATGTATTCTACCGCCTCTGCTTCACGTCCCTGCTTGTTGAAACGGGCCAGGGCCAGATTGCGCCATACAGTAGGATAGCTTGGGTCAAGTTTTGCAGAAAGCTCCCAGTTCTCGATGGCTAAGTCGTATTGTCGCTTGTCGTAGAACAGACATCCCAGATAGTAGGGGGCACGTGCTCCGTTGGGATTCTTCTCCTTAGCAGTTTCGAGGGCAATCACAGCTTCCAGTCGGTTGGGGAAACAGTAGTCGGAGGGTTGTTGTTCCGCTTGGGTGTAACGTCCTGTATAGTAATAGGTCATTGGAGTGGTAGCCTGTTCTTTTTCTGCTATAGCCCATATATCAGCAGCCTCCTTGCTCAAACCGGCTTGAGTGTAGTCGAGTGCCAACTCGTCATAGTTCTGGTCTGACTGGTGTAGCAGGCTTTTCAGTTCGTTGAATACCTCTTGCTCTTTTGTTATCAGGTACTGCTCGTAGCGGCATCCGTAGTTGAAACGGTCTATTTTCAGTGATTCCTGAATCCATGACAATGCCTCTTTCTCTTTTCCGAGTATTCTAAGGATAGTGGCTTTCAGCGCACGTGCTTTATGGTTGTGACTATTACTGATAAGCGAGCGCTCCACTTCGTCAAGTGCATCCTCGTATCGTCCTTCGGCAGTGCTGATGCAGGCTGCTTCGAAATATCCGGCGTCTGCCCATGCTTTGTTCCAAGTTGCTTTCCAGAACAGTTCGTATGCCTCATGCAGCCGGCCTTCGAACTTTAGCGTCAGCGCCAGATTGAAGAGTGGTTCGCCATCGTAAGGATTTGGATTGCGTTTCATCCAAACTTTCACTGCTTTGCGCAGGTATTCTTCTGCCTTAGCAAAACGACCTCGGCGCAGGAACCATAGTCCAATCTGGTTCAGACAGCGAACGTCCTTTGGATCACGGCGTAAGGCTTCCTCGTAGTAGTCGAGGGCCGACCATGTGGCATGGCGATACTGTTCCAGATGCAACCCTGTCAGGTATAGTTGATCAACGGTTTTTGTGTCTGTTGGTGGTAAGGCGGCCTCTGCAGCATCAGGGATAGGACGAATCTCGTCGGGCTCTGCATGCCATTCCAGAACGGTGCGCTGACCATAGGCAAAGGTCTTGATGATTTCAAAGTCCAACTCGTTGAGCTTGGCCTCTTTTACCTTTACATTTTCCGTCAAGACTCCCTCTGGTGAAAGAGTATGTTCCTTCTTATAATAGATCTCGCCATTGTCATTTCTAAGAATAATACAGACTTCTTGCTTTGAGGTGGCCAGTACCTTGATAGTAATCTCATCCTCCTCAGTCGGTGTGAGATTAACGATAAAGTCTTTCGAAGCCTGTTTCACAAGTCCCAGTTCACGATAGGGCATGAAATACTGCGTGAACTGTTTCTCCTCGTATGGCATCAGCCATGTAAAGTCTGGCTGGTTTTCTGTATAAACACCGGCCATCAGTTCGATATAAGGGCGGAAGCCGGGCTTTAGTTGAGAGGTGAGAGGTGAGATTACCTCGTCTGTGAGGTTCCTGTCCCAAGCGCGTCCAAAGTCGCCATTGCCCCATGTCCACTGTTTCTTTCCCGGTGAGAAATGGTGACTGGCTACGTGAAGCATACCGCCATGCGTGTCGTTCTCATAGCCGCCTTCAAAATCGTATTTTGAATTCACGGCCATATAACTGGTGGGCACCTTGATGTTCTTATAGTTTGATATGTCCACACCGGCTGAATAGTCCATCTTGTAGTAAGTGCCCGTTGCAATAGGGAATGAGGAAACGGCACGTTTACCATGGTCAAACACTGCATTTACATCAGGTGGGAACACAGATTGGTACTCGTCGTTCACTTCCACTGCAGGGTTGGCCCACCATAGAAACGTTTGAGGCAGTGATGTACGGTTATATACACGACCTTTTATTTCCAGATAGGCACATCCAGGGCGCAGTGTAAATCCTGCCATTCCTTTCTGATGGAACATACGCTCCATCTCGTTCACCCATACCGTTACCGATCCGTCCTCGTTCTCTTCAATGTCACAGTCCACTGGCAGATAGGTTGACGGACGGTGATGCTGAGGCCAGTTGAATTCAATACCGCCACTGATCCACGGTCCGGTGAGGCCTACGAGTGCAGGCTTTATCACGTGATTATAGTAAACGAAGTGGCGTTGTTTTATCTTGTCGTAAGCCATCTGGATTCGACCGCCCAGTTCGGGCAGTACCATTACCTTAATATATTCATTCTCCAGGAATACGGCTTTCCATTCTTTGTCAACCTTCTCGTTGCTGATACTCTCAATAACGGGGTAAGGATATACCACACCGCTTGAACCCTGATAAACGCGTTTTTCCAAGAAGATGGGGTTTTTCTCTGTCTTTCCAATCTCATACGTTGGAATGGTCACAATTTCTCTCCAAGCTTTAACCATTGTTTTCTCTTATGCTAATTCTTTTTCTAATTCTTCTAAACTCTTTCCTTTCGTCTCAGGACAGCGATGCCACAGGAACAAGAAGGCGCAGGCGCAGATTGTGCTATAAACCCAGAATGTGCCGCTGCTGCCCAATACGGCGTTCATAGAGGGGAACGAGAATGTCAGTGTACAACATCCTACCCATAATGCAAAGGTACAGGTAGCCATCGCTATTCCTCGAATACGGTTGGGGAATATCTCGGCCAATAAGGTCCAGGTCACAGGACCCAATGTCATGGCGTAGATAGAGATGGCGGTGACTACTAATGCCACCATCAGTACGCCTTTGAGCTCAAGGAAATAGCAGCTGCCCAAGATGAAATAAATGATTCCCAGTCCGCCGGCTCCTATGAGCATCAAAGTGCGGCGTCCCCATTTCTCTATGGTATAGAGGGCTACGAAGGTAAATACAACATTGGCTATACCTGTGATGACGATGTTGATGAACATGCCGTCAACATCGAAACCAGCCCCTACGAATATCTCCTGTGCATAGTTGAATATGACGTTTGTTCCGCACCACTGTTGAAACACGGCAATCACCAGTCCAAGCAGAAGAACACTGCGGTATGTCGGTGAGAGAAGGGTGGTGAGGTGGGAACTGCGAGGTGAGAGTTGAGAGGTATGATGAGTCTCTTCCAATGAAGAGTCGTCAGCAGAACTGATCATATCTTTCATTCTTAATCTCTCATTTCTCATCTTGAGATACACCGGACTTTCAGGGATGAAGAAACTCATTGCCAGGAACAGGGCTGCCGGTACGGTTTCGGCCCAGAACATCCATCGCCAGCCTAATGTGATGTTCCACATCTGTGATGCTGCAACACTGGTGTCACGAGCCAATAGCATATTCACAATCTGAGCTGCAAGAATGCCTATCACGATGGTCATTTGGTTCAAGCTCACCATCGTTCCACGAATATGGGCGGGACTTACCTCGGCTATGTACATTGGCGATAGCGCTGAAGCCACACCGATACCTACGCCTCCGATGAAGCGTGCTATATTAAATAAGGTGAAGTCGTCAAAATAGCCTGTTCCTATAGCAGAAACAGTGAATAGAATGGCTGAAACAGTGAGTAGTGGCTTGCGTCCATAGCGGTCGGCAGCAGCTCCGGCAATCATAGCACCTACCAAACATCCTACCAAGGCTGTTGACATAGCCACGCCTTGAAGTACGGGCGATTCGCTGATACCGAAAAAAAGTTCGTAAAAAGGTTTCGCACCTCCTATGACTACCCAGTCATAGCCAAAGAGCAATCCGCCCATGGCCGAAACCATGCAAATGAAATAGACAAAACGATTATTAGGTTGCATACTCGATTCTATTAGGTTTTCGGCTGCAAAGATACTATAATACTTTAGAATCAGAAATAAATAATATGATACAATAAGATGGATAATCTTTCGTTTTTAAGTTAGTATGAAGAACCAAAAGGATGGATTTCGTGGGGAACGTTCCATTGTGTTACCCCAGATGGTAATTGAGGCTGAGCAAAACGATCCATTGGTGTCAAGTCTCTATGTGACAGACATCGGCTATTATCCGAATGCTGAACATCATTATCGTCAGCGTACTGAAGGTATCAGTCAGTATGTGCTTATCTATTGTGTGGAAGGTGCCGGCTGGTATCAGGTAGGAGAGCGTGAGTATAAGGTTGAGGCCAATCAGTATTTTATTCTTCCTGCCAATGTTCCTCATGCCTATGGCTCCAGCGAACAGTGTCCATGGACTATTTATTGGGTTCATTTTATGGGCAGTCATGCCGAGATTTATGCGCAGGGAGCCTTGCAGGCACAGGATGTGCGTCCGGGTATTCATTCGCGCATCAGTGACCGCAATAATATTTTCGAGCAGATTTTCCAGACCCTCCAACGTGGGTTCAGTCGTGAATCGCTGCGCTATGTGTCTTCATTGCTTCATTATTATCTGGCTTCCATCCGTTATCTTCAGCAGTACCGTGATGCCGAGCCTGAAGAGACACCCGGCGCAGAATTCGATATCGTTGCCGCAAGCATTCATTTTATGGAGGAGAATATAGAGCATCGCCTTACCTTGAATAAGATTGCTGACTATGTGGGCTACTCGCCATCGCATTTCTCTATTCTCTTCCGAAAAAAGACTGGGGTGAGTCCATTGGCCTATTTCAATAACCTGAAAATGGAAAAGGCATGTGAAATGCTGCGCACCACTGATATAAAGATTAATCAGCTTTGCTTTAAGGTAGGTATTAATGACTGTTATTATTTTACCCGTTTGTTCACCAAAACCACAGGTATTCCTCCCAGTGAGTACAGAAACCGGTTTAAGGATACTGTTTCGTAGGAAGTAGTCTCTTCAGCAGGAAAGGTGATAAACTATCTGATGGGAAGTTCGAAGATAAACCGGCATCCCTTGCGATAGTCTTTGTCAAGTTTGAGGTCACCTCCCAAGGTGAGGGCGTGATGCTTTGACAAAGGCAATCCCAGACCGAGACCTTCCGACAGTGAGTCCAATTTTGTGAACGGTTCGAAAATCTGTTCCTGAACATCTTCGTTAATACCAGGTCCTGTATCTTCAACAATGAAGCATACGGTTGTCTCAGTTTTCGAAATGCTTAATTTGACATTCTCCTTGTCCGAGAATTTGGCGGTATTGTAGAGCAGTTCGCGAATACTACGCATCAGGTACAGTTTGTTGCTGTGTATGGTAAAGTCGTCAGGGAGGGTAGTGGCGAACTTAATGGGCATATCGGGGAAGTGTTCTTTTGTGAGTACAATACATTCCCGTGCCATGTCATTGAACTCCACCACATCATCGAGGTTGCAAGCCAACTCTTCCGACAGTCCAGTATCAGAACTGTCGTATAGCATCAGCACCATGCGGTTCAACTTCCTCGCATTGTGGTTCATCGTTCCGATGATGTTATCTTTCTCTTTTTCGCTGATTAGTTTCAGATTGTCGCGTAGTACCTGCGCAAAGCCCATGATGATGTTCAGCGGGGTGCGAATCTGATGGGTCATGTTCTGAATGAACAGCGTTTTCTGTTTGGTAGCTTCAATAGCTGCTTTCTTGGCCTGCTGAAGTTCCATATTGCGTTTCTCGGCCTCATTATTCACTTGTTGTATGCTCTCCAAGTGCTTGTTGATCGATTTCTGCATCAACACAAAACTATTCTGCAGTCGGCCTATGGCATCTCTGCGTGTACTGGGTTTTATTTGTGTGCTGAAATCGCCTTTGGCTATCTGTTGCGACTGCTCCAGAAGTTGGTTGAGGGGGCGTACTGATGTAGCAACAATCTGATAGCAGATCAGGAAAATAACAATCAGTCCGATGAAGATGAGTGGTATGACGATATAGCTCAGACGGTTATAATCGCTGAATATATCGCTATTGGGGCATATCAGAGCGAGGCTCCATGAAGTTCCTGGTATGGGACGATAGCATGCCATGCATGCTTTGCCATCCACCACTACTGGCATAGCTCCTTGCGCTCCTGTTATCATCTCATGTCCCAGGGCGATGATGTCGGGATGCTCATTTGCGTTTGTCAGACTAAAGATTGTCTGATTCTTTAGTCGGGTCGAATCAGGATGAATAAAGTAATGGCCTTCCCTGCCCAGCATCACGAAATAGGCATTCGGATAGGGCTTGTTGGCTGTTATTATTTTTGCCAGTTTAGGCAGCGAGTAGTCGCCGCTCAATACACCCAAGAGTCGCCCTTTTTTGTTGAACAGAGGCTTACTGTATGAAGCAATCAGTTCTGTGGACGACAGCGTGCCCTCATTATAGTCGTCGAAAGGATCCACCCAGCAGGCAACACCCTGTTGCACCGGCTCTTTGTACCATGTTTTTTCGAAATACTCATAATCTCCCTCTTTGACAGTAATAATGCTGTCGCCGCTTCTCACTGAATAGGCTGAGAAATGACGACCGTATTGGGGGAATATACCTGGTTCGGTAGTGATGGAACACCCGTTCACGTTGATATTCATCTGCACAATCAGGCGTGAGAAGGTTAACAGTGAGTCGGGTTGGAAATTGTTAACTACCAGCCAGGCGTTGGTGTTGATGGCATCTTCAACAATACTCAATTCTCTGGCCGCACGCATTGTTGTCTTGTTCAGTGCGCTGCTGGCCCGCTTGATAGCTTCTTGTTTGATAGTGTTGCGTGATTGCTCGAACAGTATGCCCAATACAATGATAAAGATGGGGACAGTCATCAGTATCACACTAAAACTAAGTTTCAGTGATAGCGATTGGCGAATATGGTTAATGAGTGCTCTCATACCGTTCTTTCCATCTCTTTTTTATACTTGCGAAGCCTTCAGCAGTTCGTCGAGCAGTTTTGTGATTACCTTGCTCTGCTTCTGAATATTCTTGTCATACTTTGCCGCTTCCTCATCGCTCATCGTCTGGTAACGGGTGCGCAGCGCTTCTACGTCGGAACTGATAGTGTTGACCGGCTCCAACATTTTATTGGTCATATTGTGCAATACGGCAGTCTTCATGTTTTCTGCCTCCTTTGCCTTTTCGTAGGTCTCCTCCAAACCTTTACCTTTTTCTTGTAGGGTAGCCGTCACGTTGTTCAGTTTGCTAATCTGTTCCGATAGTGACAACTGCATCCTGCGGAAGTTCTTTTGCAACGTGCCAACCTCGTCGCTATGGGCATTTTCTGGGATTGTCTCGTTGTATTGTCCTCTTGCTATGCGTGTAGCCGAACGGGTCAGTATGCGTAGTGGCGACAACAGGCGACGCAGAATGATTCTGCATAGGATGAACAATAGCAGCAGTCCGATGATGGCGATGAGGATGACCACATTGCGCAGGTGGTTGATGTCGCCCACGATATCATCCTCGGGGAATACGACTGCAGCGCTCCAATTAAGGTCCTGGCGAACGCGCCAGAAAGCTTCCGATCGGGTGAAAGGCTTGTAGAACACATAGCAGTCGCCTTTGCTGGTGTGAATAAGGCGATAGCCCGTTTTGCCTGCCCTCATGTCCATTGCTGTTTCCTTGACAGTGGCGTCCGCATTCATGAATCGTTCTTCGTATCGGTCCTGATGGAACAGCCATGAACTGTCAGGATAAATAAGGAACAATCCGTCTTTGTCTGTCAGCACTGCATAGGAATTTGGAGTGGGCTTTGCATCATGGATAATGTTTGAAAGAAGTACTGTCGATACATCTACTCCCAGCACGCCAACCACTTTTCTGTCCTTGTCGTATAGCGGGAGACTGAAGGTGGTGATGGCTTCGTTTTCCTTGCTGGCTGTCTTGATGGGGTCTATCCAGCAGGGCGTGCCTGTCTGCATGGGCTTCAGGTACCACTCCTGTGTGTCGTAGTCGCTATCGGCAAAGGTGGCCGACCGTACAATGTCTTTTCCTCCGTCTTTGTTAGTCTTCTTGTAGTAGTAGGCCATGAACAGTCGTACATTGTCCTTGTAGTAGTAAGGCTTCATGGCGATGGCACATCCTATGACGTATGGATTTGTCTCTACCAGTTTCCGGGCATAGGTATGCAACTTTTGGGGATAATCCAAATCTACCACGATGTCCCAATATAGGTTTCCAGACGATTGCTCTACACTCAGTAGCACGTTGTCAATACGCTGAATGGTGTAGTCAAGTGTTTCGTTGGCATTCAGTTCAGCCTCTTTCTTTACAACTTTGTAAGAATAGCCGAGCACAAGAAACAAAGCCGTGAGCAGGAGTATTGCCACGGACGAGACCACTAACAGGCTGATGCGGAAGGAAAGGGGCCTGTGTATGCTATTTCTTATTAAATTGTACATTTTCTATGCAAAGATATGAATTATTTTTATATTATTGTAATAACTAAGAGGAATTGTCGATATTGTGCTAAGAATTGTTAGAAATGACTGAATTTGTTTGGCATTTAAAATCTATTTCTTACTTTTGTGGTGACAATAACTATAAACTTTTATAAGTAATTGCTATAAACCTAAAAGTAAGTATAATGGAAAACAACATGCCGTTAGCTCAGCTAAGTGTGCTAACTTTGAATGTGGGCTTCGCCCGTCACAATGCCGATTGGAACTGGAAAAATGTGCGCAGTCCTTTCGCTCGTCTCTATTACGTCACAGAAGGAGAAGCTCAGGTGATTCTGCCTTCAGGTACTTATAGCCTGACGCCCAATCACATGTATCTCATTCCTCCGTTCACTATGCATAGTTATGTGTGTACCGGTCCTTTTGCTCATTATTATGTGCACATTTATGAAGCAGATGGAAAAAACAGTCTGTATGATAATTGGGACATTCCTTTCGAGGTAGATGCCGTTACCAACGATTTGCTCATGATGGTCCGGTTGTGCGAACTGAATCCGTTCCTGAAACTCCCTCAGTCAAACCCCGATGTGTACGATAATCATCTGATGCTGATGAACAACATCCGAATGAACCAGAATCGTTCTTTCAGCGACAAACTGGAGTCGCGTGGCATCCTTTACGTGTTGCTGTCTAGATTCCTGGCACACTCCAAGTTGCGTGCCGAGGTGGGTGATACGCGCATCCAGAAAACTATTCGCTATATTCGTCAGCATCTTGACGAGCCACTGCCTATCGGAACACTTTCCTCGATAGCCTGCATGTCGAAGGATCATTATATCCGTATGTTCAAGCAGTTCACCGGACAGACCCCCGTCACCTATATTGCCATACGCCGTATGGAAAAGGCCGAACTGCTGTTGGTCACCACTTCCATGTCGGTGAAATTGCTGGCCAGTGAGGTGGGGTATGAGGACACTTCCTATTTCAACCGCATCTTCCGAAAATACGTCGGACAATCGCCCCAAATGTACCGTCAAGGGAACGGGTTGTCGATATTGTCCAATCAATAGTCGAGAAAATCGGTTTCTGTCGCTGATTTTGTACATATTTTTGCATCATATTATGACAATAACAAGAATACGAATCATGAAATCTTCATTCATAGTAAGCAGAGTATTGGCTGTCACCACGCTGATGGCCATGCCGTGTTTGTGTTTAATGGCACAGAAACCAGTAGCCAATGTGGAAATAGCTCAAGGCAAGTATGATGCCAACTGGGAAAGTCTGTCAGCATGGGAATGTCCGGAATGGTTCAAGGATGCCAAGTTCGGCATCTGGGCCCATTGGGGACCACAATGTCAGGCCGAGGCAGGCGACTGGTATGGCCGTTCGATGTACTATGAAGGTACTCGCCAGTACAAATATCACTTGGAACACTACGGCAATCCGAAAGACTATGGACTGAAGGAACTGATTCGCGACTGGAAGGCCGAGCAGTGGAATCCCGACGAACTGGTAGCACTCTACAAAAGTGTGGGTGCCCGCTATTTCTTCACCCTGGGGCAGCATCATGACAATTTCGACCTCTGGAACTCACCCTATCAGGAGTGGAATTCGGTGAATATGGGGCCTAAGCGCGATATCGTGGGCGAATGGGCGGCTGCTTGTGCTAAGTATGGACTGCCATTGGGCATCTCCATGCATGGCAGTCATACGTGGACATGGCTGGAAGGGGCGCAGAAATACGATGGCAACCTGACCAAGGAGGATGGAAAAGGACAATGGTGGGAAGGGTACGACCCGCAGGAACTCTATGCCCAGTGCCATACTCCCAGTAAGGGCTGGGAGCATAGCGGGACCATTCACAACCAGTGGGACTGGAACAATGGCGCTTCACAGCCTTCAGAGGCCTATAAGAAAAAGTTTCAGAACCGTGTTCTTCAATGTATCAACGACTATCATCCGCAGATGCTCTATTTCGACGATACGGTGCTTCCTTTCTACGGATGTGACGATCAGGTGGGGCTGAACATCCTTCAGCATTACTACAACAAGAATGCGCAGTCAGATGGTTCGGCGCCTGTGGTACCGATGGGAAAGATTCTGAAGTCTGAGCATAAAAAGGCCATGCTTTGGGATGTGGAGCGTGGCACACCCGACAAAATTCAAGAGCAGTATTGGCAAACCTGTACCTGTATAGGCGAGTGGCACTATAATCAGGATGTTTACGCAAAGAACAGGTATAAGAGTGCCCAGCAGGTGATCGACATGCTACTCGATGTGGTGTCGAAAAATGGCAATCTGCTGCTCAGTATTCCCGTGAAAGCCAACGGTACCATCGATGATAAAGAGCGTGCCATTCTTGCTGAAATAAAGGAATGGATGGACCAGAACTCAGTAAGTATCTACGGTACGCGACCTTGGAAAACCTTTGGTGAAGGTCCTTTGGCTGAGGCAGCTAACCCGATGACTGCACAAGGTTTCAACGAGAAGAACAACTATTCGGCTCTCGATGTACGCTATGTTCAGCGCAACGATTCGCTGTTTGCATCGGTGATGCGCTGGCCCCAGACCGCGACCTTCACTTTCAAGGCGTTGAGCTTCACCTCCAAGTATTATAGTGGAAAGGTGAAGAATGTGAAACTCCTTGGCTATGGCGATGTGGCTTACAAGCAAACCCTCGACGGACTGCAGGTGTCATTGCCATCCCAACCGGTGAACAAGATTGCTCCAGTATTTGTCATTACCTTTGCTGAAGCAGAGAAAAGACAGTAAGACGGAGGGCAACTTATGGTTGCCACTCCTCGAAGCGGATGCCATCGTACAGACGTTGGCATCCGTTTTTGCTTTCTGGAATAAGGTGCAAGCGAACGCCGCGGATGTGCTTGTTCGGATTGAATTCCTCGACATTGGCCACCGGACTCCCCTCAATTTCAAGTTTCAGTCGGCCCAGATGGTTCAGTTTCACAATGTCGCCCCGCTGCAAAAGCCGCACCATTACGTCTTCCAGTTCACTGAGTACCGCAAGAACATCCGAACGCTTTAGCGTACAGTTCTCTTGAATCATACCGGCAATCTCTTCCGTATCCACCACTTGCGTGTGTACGGCACGTGCTACATACTGCCCTGCTGAGGGCAAAAAATTCCTGTTTTGTTTGAATAGTGTGTATTTAATCATGGTTTTAAATAAAAATAATTATATAAAATGAATGCTCTTGCACTCTTCTTGCTCTCAAGCTATTTGAAATTATAGCTATAATTTTTTGAATTTTAGCTATAATTCTCCAAATTATAGCTATAATTGCTTACAGCCCTTATTTCTTTACACCTGCAAAGTTATTAAATTGCTGTCTAATAGACAAGCTTTTCACGATTTGTTTTTGTTTTTTAAAATTTTAGGCTAAATATTTTGTTCTTTACAAAATAATACTTATATTTGCAAACGAATTTTAAAAACCATCTATACCGCAGAAGTAATTTCTGTAGAAAAACGTGATTGGCAAACTACTGTTAATAATTTCAGTCTGACTAAAAACAATGGAAAAGAATTTTTCATGGATTATAATCGCCCTCCTGACATGTGGCCTCACAGTGACATCATTTACCTCTTGTGGTGATGACGACACAACTAATAGTGGTGGCACCACTGAAGCCCCCGTGGTTGAGCCTACACTGTATGGTGACTGGTTTTCAGCGGTAGAGATTCATAATGAGGATGAGTGTGAAATCAGATATTCGCTCATCTCGTTCACTGAGAACGGCGTGATGACGATGCGTTCATACAAAATCTTCCCACAAGAAATTGACAATTATAGTGAGCGTATGCGCCGTCACCTGTCATATAGCGTTGATGAGGTGGATGGTATTCTCAGCCTGAATTATGATAGTGGGGTAGAGACCAATTTCTATGAACTGACTGCAGACTCTCTCCTTGTCACCAACGGCGAAGGCGCTCAGGTATTTGCTCTGCACCGTCCTACAACGGCCGACCTGGAACTGCTGAAGGACATTGATCGCACAATATGGAGTGACGACTATGTAGGTAAGTGGTTTAGTGCGCATGATAACAACGGACTCTATACTTATATGTTAATGGAGTTTACCGAGGATGGAAAAATAAACACAAAGCTCTATACAGTGCATGGCGAAGAATGTACGTGTACCACCACTTCGCGCCATTGCGGTGACTTTCAGACTGAGAAATATAGTGGAAAGGTGCTGGAGATTCACAACGAAAAGGACTATAAGAATACAACTCTTCGCTGGTGGACCATCAAGGACAACCAACTTTATCTGGGAGAAATACCTCAAGATGAAAACAATTATTCTGTCTATCATCCGCTGACTCCGGCAGACATTAAAAAGATGGCTGAACTGGACAGGATGTTGGAAGAATAGTTGCGAAAGGGTAGTTATTCTTAGTATTCCCCTATACATTATTATATATAATAGGAAACGAGGTCAGTGTTGATGCTGGTCTCGTTTTTTTCTCCGAATCGCTTGGCGGTTCGGATTTTTTGTTTTATCTTTGCCACGTGCATATTAATGCACATACATTTTTATTTGCTCAATCGCTCCTCGAATTGCGACCTCGGAAAAGTGAAAAGAGCAATAACTAGTACAATGAGACTTGTGCTTTACAGCGCAGGCTCTCC
Organism: Prevotella sp. E9-3; assembly: GCF_022024015.1. Taxonomy (NCBI): domain Bacteria; kingdom Pseudomonadati; phylum Bacteroidota; class Bacteroidia; order Bacteroidales; family Prevotellaceae; genus Prevotella; species Prevotella sp. E9-3. Next base: position 3,219,893 of record NZ_CP091786.1, on the reverse strand, counting down.
ATAGTACTAGTAGGTTGTCGCAAACCTGAGGAGCGTATGGTGAAAGCCTGCGCTTTTCTTATGCCCATTAGTTTAGTGCAGGGTTTTACGAGAGAGAATTAAAAACTAGTTACTAACCAAATAAAAATGTAGATTATGAAAAAGTTATTCCTTTCAATCGTAGCCGCTATGATAGCCGCTACGGCCACGTTTGCACAAAGCAGTATGCTTGCAACACTTAGCCACGATGGCGAGATTTCTACTTTCTATGGTGCCACCGCCTTGCGCGATGCCCACAACGCAGCAGCACATGGTGACATTATCACGCTATCAAGTGGTTCGTTCGTATCTGTAGATATTACCAAAGCCATCACCCTACGTGGTGCAGGCAGTGAAATCAATACTAAACTGCAGATAGAACCGACCGTCATTACAGGTGATTTCACTATCAATATTGCCGATGACATCACCGAACGTCTCACCATTGAGGGTATCTACCATAATCACATACTCTACTACAAAGGTAATCTAAAGAATGCGACTTTTATAAAGGACAGGTTCAAAAAGATTTATTACTCCAACAACGGTACTCTGAAAAATGCCACCTTTATCCATTGCAGAGTAGCGGAAGAGTTGTTTCTCTTTAATAACTCTACCGCCAGCTGCGTGAACTGTATGGTGTGGAAGCCTTGTTCTAATGATAGTTATAATAGTAACTACGAGTTTCAGAACTGCGTGATAAAAGGAGGTTATCTAGATGCTATATCTTCTTCTTCATTTAAAAATTGTGTGTTGATAGGATCAAATGCTACTTATGATAATATCCGATCTTCATGTGTTGCCTACAATTGTATAGGAATTGGCAATAATAACATTTTTAAGAATATGCCCAATCAGAGCAACGCCATTAAGAGCTATACCGACGTTTTTAAGACTTTGACGGGAAGTTCCTATAACGACAGCGAGCTCTTTGAACTGACCGATGATGCCAAGACCACTCTCTTGGGCATTGACGGCACACAGGTAGGTGTCTACGGCGGCAACATGCCTTTCGACAGCACGCCTACCAACCCACAGATTACGAAATGCAATGTTGCTGCTAAATCTACAGCCGACGGCAAACTGAGTGTAGATATCACCGTGAACGGAGCGGAATAACTCATAGTTAAGAGTTCATTGTGCATAGTTGTCAATCAAATAGTTGTACTTATGCGACGACGAATATTATTACTATGTTTTACGCTCAGCCTGTGCGCTTACGGCTTTGCACTCGATAGTGGCAACTATCTGGTGCGCAACGTTGCTACAGGTAAGTATTGGGGAGCAGCCAACAGTTGGGGCACACAAGCCTCGCTGGTCAGCAATCCCGAATACGTGACGTGGACACAGCTCGACGATGGTAAGTACCATCTGGAGAGCCAGGTGAACAATGGCGAAGCGGCTTATTACTTCAATGGTAACTTCATGGACAACGACACGCCCATAGCCCTCACCATTGAGCAGCGTGCCAATGGCTACTACACCATTAGCAATGGCGAGATATACTACGGCTATGACGGCAGCAGTACTGTATTAGGCAAAACCGAGACTGACCCCACAGCAGCCAATGTGCAGTGGGAGATTGTCTCTGTGGACGATGCTACGGTTGCACTCAGTCAGGCAACTCAGGCCGCCCCCATGAATGCAACGTTTCTGATAGCCGACCCGAACTTTGGCCGCAACAACCGGCATTACAATGCATGGACTTTTGAGGCATCGAATAAGAATAATGAAGGCGATGTGACCAACTACTGTGTGGAGTCGTGGCACGCCACGTTCACCATGAGCCAGACACTAAATGTTCCAAATGGCGTCTATGGACTGACGGCACAGGGCTTTTATGCTCAGGACGGTTCAGATGAGAGTCATCTGCCTGTATTCTTTCTGAACGATGCGACTCAGACATTTCCTGTAAGGCAGGGAGCAGAAAACTCGATGGCTTTGGCTTCTGCTTCTTTCAGTCAAGGACTTTACGCAACGCAGCCGATATTTGTCAATGTGACAGACGGTATTCTTACCCTTGGCGCCCGTTTGGAGGGAAATACGCAGTTGTGGTGTATCTGGGATAATTTCACTCTGTTATACTATGGTACTGAAGCCGACCATCAGCAAATGACTTTCGACGTGCGTTTCAACAAAAAGGTGGCAGAAGTAAATAGTCTGCTCACCACAGAGAACGTGACCACCGAAGGAAGACGACAGCTGAACGAGGCATTGGCAGCATTTAATACTATCAATGTCAACTCTGCAGAAAGTGCTCAACAATCAGTTGAACAACAGATAGATGCAGCTGTGGCTTATGCTAAAGATGGTCTTGCGCTTGTTGGACAACTCGCAGCCTGTTATAATAAATATGGTGAGAGGGTAGGTGCAGCAGGCAGCAGCGATCAGACACTGATAGGAACACTTGCCGCAATCATATCGGCCATGTCAGGCCATACGTATGAGAGTAATGCTCAGATAGAGGGATGGATAGAAGCCCTCACCACTGCTCGCAAGCAATACTTTCCATACGAGTATCGCTACTGGTTCGACAACGATGAGCGCACAGAGCATACCGGTCTGAGCAATTCGCCCAAGTGGAGTTTTGATGCCGACATCAGTGAACTAAAAGAAACCTTGCACACACTCCACTTCCAGGTGAGCGATGAGGAAGGAGAACTCAGTGTACCCGTAACCCGTTTCTTCGTCAAAACAATCAACTCTACGGCCAATTATGGACGTTACTGGTTCGATGATGCCATTGACCAGATGCAATCATCGCCACAGATGCAGGGCGCATTCGATATCGACGTGAGCCAGTTGCCAGAGGGCTTCCACATGCTGCATTATCAGGTGGTGGGCACCAACGGCAATGTGTCGGGCATAGTGACTTGCCAGTTCTACAAACTATATATGCCCACTATGAGCAGTTGGCGTTGCTGGTTCGACAATGACTTCTCCACGTTGACCACTGGTACTGATCTTGACAAGACCATTCTGCTCGATGTCAGCAGTCTGGTGGACGGCTATCATGTGCTGCATATTCAAGCTGATGGCGGAAAAGGGGTTGCTTCGACTCCTATCACCCGTCCGTTCATCAAGACTCCTCAAGTGGTAGGCGTAGATCATTTGACCTGTCTTTGCATGATTGACGACCAGCTCTACAAACAGGAGCAAGTGTCGGCCAATGGTGGTGTTGTAGAGTGGAAGTTCGACGTGTCTTCTCTCTCACAAGGCTTCCATCGCCTGTTCATCCAAGTGGTTACGCCCAGTGGTGCCGCCACAAGTGCCTACCAGTCGTTTTTCATGCGTGAGACGACCTCGGCTGAGTTTGCCCAGATGAAGTGCGTCTATGCCATCGATGGAGCTGAGTTCTATACCGAGGCAGGCCAGGTGGCCAATGGTACTTACCATTTCGACCTTGATGTATCATCGCTCGATGACGGGCTGCATCGCATTACCTATATGCTCAGCAACGGTTTCGGAGTTTCGACCAAGGCTCAGACACAGTTCTTCATGAAGACCCCGTTGGGTGGCAATGGCATCACGGAATACTGGTATTGGCTGAATGACCAGGCCGATAGCAATGCGACAAAGGTGAAGTTGCCAGAGAGACAAGACCCGTTCTCGCTGATATCGCTGCTGCCCGTGGAGAGCCAGCCACTGCGTTCGTCGCTGTTCCAGTTCCGCATAGAGCAGGACAAGCCTGTCATCTATGCCAAGAACGACATCCACATCCGTTTCTATGATGCTGCTGGACGGTTCACCGATGCATCGAAGCAATATGTGGATGAGAGCGTGAAGCAGGAGGTGACGGATGTTACACTGTTGAATCCCGGTGAACACAAAACGTCAGCACGGCCTGCTGACAATGAAGTGAAGTGGTATAAGGTGGAGGCTTTGCGAGGTGATAGTCTGGCCTTCAAGACCGACTATCCTTGTTCTGTGCAGCTATTCTCGCCTTCGGGTGAAGAACTCTATGCTGTGTCGGGTCCAGAAGCTGTCAAGTATGGTGGCTCACATGCATCTGAGGACGGAACATACTATCTTGCTCTTCACGACGTGACTGCACAGAATTGCCATAATCTGAGTATAGACTATCAACATATAGATAAGTATGCATTGCTGAGCTACACGCCAGATGAGTTTGGCGTTTTGCCTGGTGTGCAGATGATGAATATCAGTGGCAATGGTTTCACGGAATTGAAGTCAGCATATCTTAGAAACGGAGCACAAATCATACTGCCTGATACGGTAGCAGCAATGAGTAAATCGGAAGCGACCCTTGTCTTTGTGTTAAATGGAACTGAGGTGAAAGGAAACTACGATCTTGTGTTACAATTCGAAGAAGACGGCAATGCGAATGAGATCACTGTAGCATCAGCTGTTACTCTTGCCATACCAGACTTTAGTGACATTCAAATAGAGATAACTGATCCTCGCAGTGTGGCAAGTCCGTATCCTGTAAGTATTAAGGTGACGAATCCAAGTAATCTGACGCTATCGCATATTCCTTTCTATATGGCTTTCGACAATGTGGAGAAGATTAACGAATTCAGTTTCTTGAACTTTGATGTTGAGGCCAATAAACTGCTGGTTGACAGTGGCTTGGTGTTTATACACGACATTAAGAACTTCAAGCAGAAAGGCATTGCAGCACGAATGGTTCCTACTGTGATACCAACCTTGCTACCTGGAGAAACACAGACCTATGTTATAGGGTTTAAAGCCGGCAACCATGCCACTTATAATGTCTATGCATGGACAGGCACACCATGGAGCTTCTACGCTGCGGAGACCATGAATGCTATTCAGACATTAGCCCAAAACGGTACAGGCTATAGTGGAGGAAATGGCGGCGGTTCAGGATGTGGTTCTGGCAGTGGCTCTGGCTCTGGGGCTGGCTCTGGGGCTGGCTCTGGGGCTGGTTCTGGTGGCGGTTCCGGCTCTGGTTCTGGCAGTGGTTCTGGTGGCGGTTCTGGCAGTGGCTCTGGGGCAATGATTATCTTGCCTGGTGGCGGTAGCGCTAGTGGCAATATAGGCGGCAATGTTGCAACAAGCTGTATGCCAGACCCGTGCGGATATGCAGGAGTTATCAAAAGCTGGATAGAAGAATGCACTTGTGCTACGGCATTAGGACTTGGACAGGTACTTGGGGGCATTCACAATGCCTTGCATAATAGAAGCAACAGAGCACAACGAGAGCAACTTGCAGCAAGTGGGTTATTTGATAATCCTTATGATTATTTCCCAGATTATTACCTGCCAAATCCCAATGACATTTTCAATAACTGGTTAGGGCATTGCATTCCTTACCCTGGACTGTTGGGTAAAGTCATGTCTGGGTTAAACGCATTTCAAAATACATTCGGTGGCGATCCTTGTCCCAATCCAGACCCTCATGGTTGCAATCAATGGAATCCTGGTGATCCTAATGACATCTTCGGCTACATGGCGGAGTCTGGCAGCAAGTATATGAAAGAGGGGACAACTGATGTGTATTATACTATCGAGTTTGAGAACGATCCAGAAATTGCAAATGCTTCGGCTCATACAATTGTGGTGAAGGATACGCTCGACACATCAAGATTCGACCTTTCAACTTTCGCTGCCACAGGTGTGAAGATTGGCGAGAAGGAAATGAAACTCAATGGTGAAAAGAATTTCTCGAAGAAAACGATGGATTTGCGCCCTGCAATCGATGTAATTGCACAAGTTAGCCTATCGCTTGACGAGCAGAAAGGTATTGCCACATGGACAATTGAATCTCTGGATCCCATGTCGATGGAACCCACGATGGATGTTATGCAAGGCGTACTTCCTGTCAATGTGAATGGCAACGGACAAGGCGAGTTGACCTTTGACATCAAACTGAAGCCTGGCATGGTGGAAGGTGAGTCTGTAAGTAATCGTGCTGCTATTGTATTTGATCAAGAAGGGGTGATTATGACACCTGTATGGACAAACATCGTGGATGCTACACTACCTGAAAGCTCTATAGCTGATGTGGCAATGGCCTCTGATTCTACAGTCAAAGTGATGATTGAGGCATCTGACGAAATGTCTAAGCCTTGGAAGTATGATCTCTATGTTCAAGAAAATGCTGACGGAGTATGGAAACTCGCGGCTGCGAATATGCCTATCGATTCTGTTGCTGCAATAGAAGTTGAAGAAAGCGTTTCATACGGCTTCTACGTTGTCGTGACCGACTCGGCGGGCAATGTGGAGCAGAAAGAGGCCGCGCGTGAGTTCACCTTCGAGGTGTTCGGCTCACAGGTTGATACGGATACGAAGATCACGCTGGCTCAAGGCTGGAATTGGATGTCGCACAACCAGCAGGAGACGTTGACTCTCGATGCGCTGAAGCCAAAGGCTACGCGTATAGTGGGTCAAACAGAAGAACTGTTTAAGGATACTCGGTTCGGATGGATGGGCGACCTCGAGGAATTGCAGCCTACACAGATGTATAAACTGCAGATGGATGATGCCGCCCAGGTACAATTCAGCGGCCGACTGTTCAATGCTGGTTTCCGCTCCATTCCGCTTTATGAGGGATGGAACTGGATGGGCTATCCTGTGGCCAATACGATGACCCCCACCGAGGCACTGAGTAAACTTGAGGCTGAAGAAGGTGATATGCTTATCGGACAGGACGGACTGGCTACTTACAGCGAAGGCGAGTGGCAAGGCACACTGCTCACTATGGAGCCAGGACTGGGCTATATGTATCGTTCGCAGAGCGACAAGAACCTCTTTCTCAATGCTACAGCCCAATCAAGTAGCAGGAGAAACATTGTGCGACGTTCAGTATGCGAAGTTCAATACCCTGATGGATGGATTGTTGACAAGCGGAAATATCCTAATGTAATGGGTGTGATAGCCCAGCTGTGGAACGGTTCACGACAGGAGGATGCCGCAGAGTGGGTGCTTGCTGCTTTCTGTGAGAACGAGTGTCGGGGTGTCAGTCAGACGGTCAGCGGCACAATGATGATGAACGTCTATGGCAATGGAGGTGAACAAATCTCGTTTTGCGTGATGAACCTTCAGACTGGCGAGCTGCTAAATGTAAGCAATACGGAAAGTTTCCGTCCCGAAGTGCTTGGCACAATGGTGCAGCCCTACGAGTTGCAAGTAGGTGAACCTACTGGCGTGAAACTAGTACACATGAGTTCACCTACTACCGCTGTCTATGATCTGATGGGACGCCGCCTACAGCCTTCTACTCCTTTGGGGAAGGGCGTCTATGTGGTGAGTGACTCAGAGAATAAGTCAATCCAAAAAGTGATCAGAAAATGATGAGAAGGCGCTTATTGTCTATCGTGTGCCTGCTGCTCGGAGTGGCAGCAGGCGCACTTGCCCAGCACTGGTCGGTGAACCCACATGCCTTCCAGTATGACATGACGGCATACGTGCAGCTGTCAAAGGTGCAGCAGAGTGGTTATGAGGTAGCCGCATTCTGTGGTGACGAGTGTCGCGGCATTGGCAAATTGCTCACGGCCAATGACGGCACACAGGTGTTTCAACTGCGTATTCGCAGCAATGAAGCTACTGGTGAAACGATTACGTTTAGGGCATGGAACGTGGCCGATGAACAGGAATACGTGGCCAACGTTTCTATTACGTTCGCTTCGCAAGCCGTGGAGGGAACACCCAGCGAGCCTGTTGTCCTGGACTTAGGTATCAGTCTGAAGGGTGACGTGAACGGCGACGGAGAGATTACTGCACAGGACGCATCGCTCATCCAGCAGTATGCAGCCCGTAAGTTTGGCGCAGATGCAGCAGGCTTTAATGTTGCTGCGGCTGATGTGAATGGTGATGGTGACGTTAACGCCCAGGACGCATCGCTCGTTCAGCAGTATGTGGCAAAGAAAATATTATGGTAATAATTAACGACAAAAAATGAAAAGACTGATTATTTGTGCGCTGGCCGTCCTTTTAGCTTATGCTAACGGAACGGCTCAGACAGTGACAGTGGCAGATGTAGAAGCACTGCCAGGAGAAACGGTGACTTTTGTACTCAATCTTAGCGGTGGCAAGGCCGACACTTATACATCGCTACAGTTTGATGCTGAGTTTCCCTCCGGCTTTACCACAACAGGTGACTATAGCATCTCATCCAAATGGAAGAATGCCTCTGCAACTGTAGGTGAGGTGATTGATGGAGTGGCAACCATTCCTGTGTCTTCGGCAGAGGTGATTGCCGGTACTGATGTTGAGGGACTGTTCAGTGTTGACGTTAAGGTGGGAGATGATGTGGCGCTTGGCAGTTATGATGTTACTCTCAAAAAGATTACGTTTGGTTATGGATTCACTGACAAGGATATTGCCCCGGACGTGACTTTCAAAGTAAATGTGGTCAGTATCCATACGATTGTTCTCGACGAGAACTCAACAGCAGTTCCCGAAGCTGCCGAAGGGGTGAACGTTCGAGTGAAGCGCACCATTAATGCCGGTGAGTGGAGCACCATCTGCCTGCCCTTTGCAATGACAGCGGAGCAGGTTAAGACAGCTTTCGGCAATGACGTACAGTTAGGCAACTTCTGTGACACAGAGTCAACTTACGATAATGATGAAAACGTGACGGCAATCAGCATTTCGTTTGAAAACGCTACTGAGATTGAGGCCAACCACCCTTATGTTATTAAGGTGTCGGAACCCATCACGGAGTTTTCGGTGGAAAACGTGGATGTTGATCCCGCAGAAGACGATGCTTTGGTAGAAGTGGACAACGGAAAGACGGGCAAGAAGCGTGTGGTCTATGGCGGGTTCTATGGCACCTATCATGCTGGGACGCTTCTAAACGAGTTTACACTCTTCTTGAGCGACAACAAGTTCTGGTATTCCGCTGGAAAGACACAGATGAAGGCCTATCGTGCCTATTTCGATTTGCTCGACATATTGACCAACGTGGAAGATGCTGCTGCCCGTATCAGCTTTGATTTTACAGACGATGCCCTTCCCACTGGTATTCAGAACGTACAGCAGCAGATTGCTACTGGAACTTACGACCTGCAGGGACGCCGCATTGGCAAAGCCAAAAATGGACTCTATATCAGAGACGGTAAGAAACTCATGGTGAAATAACAGAAAGGAGGAAGCGATAGACTTATGAAAAAGGTATATATACAGCCACAGGCAACTATGGCGGAAAATGTGGATGACGTGATGCTTTGTAGTTCGAATGGCATCTATGCCGACGACTTGGGTATTGGCTATGGTGGCGTGGATGAAGATGGACAGAAAGATCCTGATGCCAGACAACAGAATTTATGGGAAGATGAATAAAACAATTGGTTGATCTTCTGGAATCGCTACACCTTATTATATAATATAAGGAAACGGGACCAGCATTAGTGCTGATCTCGTTTCCTTTCTTTTTACTATTCATTCTCACCAGACTGTCCTATGGGAAGCTCGATAATGAACCGGCAACCATTGTCGTAGTCGGTGTCGAGGGTAAGCGTACCACCGAGATTGACAACATGGCGATAGGTGAGCGGGATACCAAGGCCAAGACCTTCCGACAGCTCGTTGATTTTGGTGAAAGGCTTGAACATCTTGTCGATAGCGTTTTTCGGAATGCCGGGGCCTGTGTCCTGGATAATGAAGAATACGCTCTCACCCTTATGTTCTACAGTAAGGGAAATATTCTTGCCGTCTGAATATTTTGCAGAATTGTATAGCAATTCACTAATGCTGCGCATCAGATAGAGACGTATGGTAAGGATGGAGAAATCGTCAGGCACATTGGTGTGGAAATCAATGCTGATATTGGAGAAATGTCGGCAGATGAAGTCTATATCATCGCGTGCAATCTCGTTGCAGGACACCATCTCTTTTTGCTTGTTGTTCAACTCTTCGGACGAACCAGTGTCTGAGCTTTCGTAGAGCATCAGTACCATACGGCCAAGGAGATGGCCGTTGTGCCGCATCATGTCGATGACGCCTTTCATCTCTTCTTCAGGCAGGCGCACGGAGGTGTCGCGCATCACTTGGGCAAATCCCATGATGATGTTGAGCGGGGTGCGTATCTGATGGGTCAGACCCTGTATGAAAGTGGTCTTCTGTCGGTCTGATTCCTCAGCAAGAAGGGTAGCCTGAGCCAATTCCTTGTTCTGTCGCGCTGTCTCGTCGGCAGCCTGGCGGATGGCGTTGACATGGCGCGAGAGCGATTCCTGCATGGTGGCAAAACTGTTCTGCAGTCGGCCAATGACATCGCTGCGGTGGGTGTGGCCGATAGGACGCGCGTCGTAGTTGCCTTTGGCAATGAGGTATGACTGCTGTGCCAATTGGTTCAGCGGCAGAATAGCGTGGGTTACGCTCTTCCGGCAGAATACGAGGATGATTATCAGGCTGACAATGACCAGCGGAATGAGGATGATGCCCAGTCGGTGGTAGCCATGCAGAATGTCTTCGTAAGGACAGATGATGGCCAGACTCCAATTGGTTCCGGCTACCGGTTGGTAGGAAACCAGACAGGATACGCCGTTGATCTTCGCTTCTATGCTCCCCTGATGGCCCGACGTCATTTGATGGCCAAGAGAGATGATGTCGGCATTCTGATATGGATTGGCACCATCGAAAATGGTCTTGACGAAGAGTTGGGTGGTATCGGGGTGAATGATGAAGTGACCGTCGGCTCCCGTCATGATATAATAGGAATTAGGGTAGGGACGCTCGGCATTGATGACCTCTGACAATCGGCGGAGGGATAGGTCGGTGCTGACTACTGCCACGAATTTCCCGTCGGAGTTGTAGAGGGGCTTGCTGTAAGACGCAATCATGCCGTCAAGGGTCAGCTCAAGAGAGTCGGCTTCATCATAATACACTACCCAGCAGGCTTTCGCATTGTCGCGCGGGGTGGCATACCATACTTTGCTGAAGTAATCGTATTTTTCTTCTATGACGGTAGTGATGGTATCGGACTCGCGTACGGTGTAGGCTGAGAAATGTCCGCCAAATTGTGGGAAGACTTCCGGCTCGGCACTGATGGAACATCCGTCAACATGTGGGTTCCTTTGAACAATGTTGCGGGAAATATTCAATAAGGAGTCCGGCTGAAGGTATTTGGTAATCAGCCAGGCGTTGACTTCGGTCGCTGTCTCTACTGCATTTAAATGACAGGTGAAACGTTGCATCGTAGTGTTGAGAACACTGCTGGCACGCTCCTGAGCTTCTTGGCGAAGAATGTGGCGTGACTGATAGAACAAGGTGCCGAGCGATGTCGTGAACACAATGATAACCAGTGTGAGAATGCCCAGACCGAGCTTGAGGGAAAGACTGGTTCTACGCATACTCTTCCTCCTTTCCCTTGTTTTCGTCCGAACTGCTGAGCAGATTCTTCAGAAGGATAGTGATACTCTTGCCTTGGGCCTGGATTTCAGTGACAATCCGGTCGGCCTCCTCTTGTGATATGCTCTCATAATTATCACATAGGGTACTTACGTCATTGGCTATCGTTGTGGCCGGCACCATCATCTGATTGGTCATGTTATGGAGCACGGCGGTTTTCATACGGTCGGCTTTTTGAGCACGCTCATAGGCTTTGCGCAGACCGATGCCACGTTCGTGCAGCGTGTTGCTGAGTTCTTCCAGTTCACTGACGTGCTTGGAGAGTGAACGTTGCATGTTCTGGAAATTGTCCTGCAACTTACCTATTTCATCGTGATGATTGCTGTCTGGAATAATATCGTCATAGTGCCCTTCTGAAATGCGTTGTGCCGAAACGGAAAGTTTTCGTAACGGAAGAAATAAGGAGTGAGCAAAAGTTCGGCAGATAACAAGAAGCAGCAAGAGTCCGAAGATGGTGATTGCCAATACGACATAGAACAACTGGTTGTAACTGCCGTAAATATCGTCTTTCGGAAAAACAATACCAGTGCTCCAGGCAAGACGCTCGCATGAACGCCCTGGTACCAATGTACGCTTGAAAGGCTTGTAGAAAATGTAATAGTCTTTGCCGTCTTGACGGAACGGCTTGTAGCCCGTCTGACCAGAAACCATGGATTGGGCGGCCTTTTCTATTGTATGGTTGGTACTGAGACTGGCCTCGGTGAAAACATTCTCACGCAGAAGCTTTGAATCGTCGGGGTGAAGGATGAATGAACCGTCACTGTCCAACAGTACTGCATAGGAGTTGGGTGAAGGCTTGGCAGCGAGGATGATATGCGACAACTGGCTGAGAGACAGGTCAACAGCCAAGATGCCAACAATGTAACCGTCGGTTCTTCGGATGGGCAGCGAGAAGGTGACAAAGGGATCGTCAATCTTTTTTCCCTTCAATGGATTCATCCATATAGCTTTCCCCGTCTTCACGGGGGTGGCGTACCATTCCTGTTGGGTATAAGGACAGTCACCAAAAGTGTCGGACTGAATAATGGGGACGTTGGAGAATTCTAAGCTATCGTTATACGTGCGATAGATATAGGTCATGAAAAATTCACGGTCTTTATAATAATAAGGTTCGAAGGCAATGGCACATCCGGCAATATATGAATTAGACTTTATCAGCTCAAGGCAGAAGTCAGTCATCATTTCAGGTTGGTCGAGATGAGGAAGAAGATTAAAGTACATGTTCCCCGATGCCTGCTCTATACTTAATAATATATTGTCGATATGCTGGACGGTACCTTCTAATTTTTGGTCGGCTTTGTGAAGGGCTTCAATCTTAATGGCATTGTGTGAATAGTAGAGCATCACACTGAGCGATACCACGAGAAGCGTCGTCGTGGCAAGAACAACTAATAGGCTTAGTTTAGTCGATAGGGTTATTCGTATAGTTCTACCCTTTTGTGTCATTTGGTTTTTAATGATTCATCGGTTAGTTTGCCATTCACTAAAAATCGGTGACAAATATAATCATTATTTCTGAATATCATGCATTTTTAATAAAAAATAGTTTGGTTTGCCTTTGATTTTGGCCAATTAGACTAATTCTCCCTCAACTTCCTCCTTACATTTATTATATATATATTATATATAAGGATGAAAGTGGAAAGGAAACATGATAGATGAGTAAATAGGGAAAGAGTGCTTTATGTGAGATTAAAAAGAACCTTCTAAAAGTTAAATAAGCATAAATATGTGTTGATTGTTATTGTTTATACAAAATAATATGCGTAACTTTGCAGCCGCAAAATAAGTATTGCGCTGGCATTCCTGCTAACAATACGCTATAAAAGAGCAACTTAACCTTCAAATGCGAAGAAGTGAGAGCCGCCTTTTTAAGTGTGTTTATGAGCATCGGATTGGAGCGCCACTTAAAAAGAAAAATTTATTTTATACATTTTATTATTTAAAAATTAAAACTGAAATGCCAGGATTGATTGGAAAAAAAATCGGAATGACATCCGTTTTCAGTGCCGACGGTAAGAATGTACCGTGCACTGTTATCGAAGTTGGTCCTTGTGTTGTTACACAGGTCAAGACTGTTGAGAAGGATGGCTACAAAGCTGTTCAGCTCGGTTTTGGCGAGGCTAAAGAAAAGAACACAACTAAGCCTATGATGGGCGTGTTCAAGAAAGCCGGTACAACACCAAAGGCTCACTTGGCCGAGTTCAAGTTTGATGAGGACTACAACCTGGGTGATACAATCACCGTTGAGCTCTTCAATGACACAGAGTTCGTTGACGTTGTAGGTACTTCAAAAGGTAAGGGCTTCCAGGGCGTTGTGAAGCGTCATGGTTTCGGTGGCGTAGGTCAGGCTACTCACGGTCAGGACGACCGTCTGCGTAAGCCAGGTTCTATCGGCGCCTGTTCTTATCCCGCTAAGGTTTTCAAGGGAATGCGCATGGGTGGCCACATGGGTGGCGATCGCGTAACAACGCAGAACCTTCGTGTGTTAAAGGTAATTCCGGAGCATAACCTTCTCCTTGTGAAAGGTAGCTGCGCTGGTTGCAATGGTTCAACTGTTTTAATCGAGAAGTAAAAAATGGAAGTTAGTGTATTGAATATCAACGGTCAGGAGACCGGAAGAAAGGTAACCCTGAATGAGGCTATCTTTGGTGTTGAGCCTAATGACCACGTCATTTATCTCGACGTTAAGCAGTATCTCGCTAATCAGCGTCAGGGTAATGCTAAGTCTAAGGAACGTAGCGAACATGCTGGTTCTACTCGTAAGCTGGGTCGCCAAAAAGGCGGTGGCGGTGCACGTCACGGTGATATCAACTCATCTCTGCTGCGTGGTGGTGGTCGCGTATTCGGTCCTACACCTCGTGACTATAGCTTCAAGCTGAACAAGAAAGTGAAGCAGCTGGCTCGCAAGTCGGCTCTGGCCTACAAGGCTCAGGATAACGCAATATTGGTATTGGAAGACTTCAACTTCGAAGCTCCTAAGACAAAAGAAATTGTAAATATTGCTAAAAATCTGAAAGTCGATGGTAAGAAGCTTCTCTTCGTTTTGCCAGAAGCTAATAAAAATGTATATTTGTCGGCTCGCAACCTGCAGCGCGCTGAGGTGATGGAAGCTGCAACGCTCAATACCTACAAGGTTTTGAACGCTGATGTGCTTGTTATCACTGAAAAGTCGTTGGAGGCTATCGACGGAATCTTAAACAAGTAAAAGGAGACATAAGATATGGCATTTATCATAAAGCCCCTGGTTACTGAGAAAGCAACCAAGATCACGGAAAAGACTTCTGCCCCTAAAAAGCTTCGCGCTCGTGGCAAGAAGACTATTGAGAATAAGAATGCTGTAGAGGAGAAGATTTCCTATGTAGTTAAGCGCAGCGGTAAGGCTGACGAGACTAAGGAAAAGTCTATCTACACCTATGAGAAGCCTGCTCGTCCCCAGTATGCATTCATTGTTAAGCCTGAGGCTAACAAGATTGAGATTCAGAAGGAAGTCGAGGGACTCTACAACGTTACAGTTCTGAGCGTAAACACGATGCGTTATGCCGGAAAGCGCAGTCAGCGCTATACCAAGGCTGGTCTCGTGAAAGGTCAGAAGAACGCTTTCAAGAAAGCTATCGTAACGCTGAAGGAAGGCGACGAAATTGATTTTTATAGCAATATCGATTAAATAAGAAATGGCAGTACGTAAATTAAAACCCGTTACTCCGGGTCAAAGACACAAGGTTATTGGCACGTTCGAGGATATTACTGCATCCGTGCCAGAGAAGTCTCTCGTTTACGGTAAGCGTTCTACCGGCGGTCGAAACAACACCGGTAAGATGACCGTTCGCTACATGGGTGGCGGCCACAAGAAGAAGTATCGTCTGATCGACTTCAAACGAGAGAAAGATGGTGTTCCTGCTGTGGTGAAGACAATCGAGTATGATCCTAACCGCTCTGCTCGTATCGCACTTCTCTATTATGCAGATGGTGAAAAACGTTACATTATTGCTCCTAATGGACTGCAAGTTGGCGCACAGCTGATGTCTGGAGCTGAGGCTGCACCTGAGATTGGTAATGCCCTGCCCCTCGCCAACATCCCTGTAGGTACGGTGATTCACAACATCGAGCTCCGTCCAGGTCAGGGTGCATTGCTCGTTCGTTCGGCTGGTAATTTTGCTCAGTTGACTTCTCGTGAGGGAGACTACTGCGTGATTAAACTCCCCTCAGGTGAGACTCGCAAAGTGCTCTCTGCTTGTAAGGCTACTGTTGGTGCAGTAGGCAACTCAGACCACGCTCTGGAACAGTCTGGTAAGGCTGGACGTTCACGCTGGTTGGGTCTTCGTCCACACAACCGTGGTGTTGTGATGAACCCACATGATCACCCAATGGGTGGTGGTGAAGGCCGTCAGTCTGGTGGACACCCACGTTCACGTAAGGGTCTGTACGCTAAGGGTCTGAAGACACGCGCACCTAAGAAGCTTTCAAACAAGTACATCATTGAAAGAGCTAACAAGAAGTAATCAAAAAGACAAGAGTTAAATTATGAGTCGTTCATTAAAGAAAGGTCCTTATATCAACGTTGCTCTCGAGAAGAAAGTTCTCGCCATGAATGAGAGCGGCAAGAAGACTGTCGTTAAGACTTGGGCCAGAGCATCAATGATTTCCCCCGATTTCGTGGGACACACTGTTGCAGTTCATAACGGTAACAAATTTATCCCTGTTTACATTACTGAAAACATGGTTGGTCACAAGCTCGGTGAGTTCGCACCCACACGTCGCTTCGGTGGTCACGCCGGTAATAAGAAGTAATCCCAGGGAAAATTGAAAATTAAAAATTGAATATTAAAAATGGGAGCAAGAAAACATATTAAGGCTGAAGAAAGAAAAGCAGCTCTTAAGACACAGTATTTTGCAAAGCTGAAAGGCTGTCCTTCTTCTCCGCGCAAGATGCGTTATGTCGTTGATATGATTCGCGGCATGGAGGTTAACCGCGCTCTTGGCGTACTCCGTTTCTCGAAGAAGGCTGCTGCTGCCGATGTGGAGAAGCTTCTCCGTTCGGCTATTGCCAACTGGGAACAGAAGAACGATCGCAAGGCTGAGGCCGGCGAACTGTTCGTTACTCGCGTCTTCGTTGACGAGGGCGTTACACTGAAGCGAATGAGACCTGCACCTCAGGGACGCGGATATCGTATCCGCAAGCGTTCTAACCACGTTACCCTGTTTGTTGACGCTAAAACTAACGACGTAAAAGAATAATAGAATGGGACAGAAAGTAAATCCAATTAGCAACCGTCTGGGTATCGTTAGAGGTTGGGATTCAAATTGGTTCGGAGGCAAAGACTTCGGAGATAACCTGGTAGAGGATCAGAAAATCCGTAAGTACCTCAACGAGCGCCTGGCTAAGGCTAGCGTTTCGAAGATTGTCATCGAACGTACACTGAAACTGGTTACCATTACTATTTGCACGGCTCGTCCGGGTATCGTCATTGGTAAAGGTGGACAGGATGTAGATAATCTGAAAGACGAGTTGAAGAAACTCTTCGATAAGGATATTCAGATTAATATCTTTGAAGTAAAGCGTCCAGAGCTTGACGCTACAATCGTTGCCACGAATATCGCTCGCCAGATTGAGGGCAAGATTGCTTATCGCCGCGCTATTAAGCAGGCTGTTGCCAACACAATGCGTGCTGGTGCTGAAGGTATTAAGGTTCAGATTTCGGGACGACTGAATGGCGCCGAGATTGCCCGCAGTGAGATGATTAAGGAAGGACGTACGCCATTGCACACCTTCCGCGCTGACATCGACTTCTGCCAGGCTGAGGCTCTCACAAAGGTTGGTCTGCTCGGTATCAAGGTTTGGATTTGCCGTGGAGAAATCTACGGAAAGGTTGACCTCGCTCCTAATTTCACTCAGGAGAAGCAGGGTGGCCGCACCAACGGTGGTAACAGAGATGGCCGCAAGTTCCGTAATAAGAAGAAGTAAAACTGTTTAAAGTAAGAAGCTATCATGTTACAACCTAAGAGAGTTAGATATAGAAGACCTCAAGACGGACGCGGCAATAAAGGCAACGCCCACAGAGGTACTACACTGGCATTCGGTTCGTTCGGCATCAAAACTCTTGATGCAAAGTGGATCGACAGCCGTCAGATTGAAGCAGCTCGTGTTGCTATCAACCGTTATATGAACCGTGAAGGTCAGGTTTGGATCCGAATCTTCCCCGACAAACCCATCACTCGTAAGCCCGCTGACGTACGTATGGGTAAAGGTAAGGGTGATCCCGCAGGATGGGTTGCACCTGTAACACCTGGTCGTATCCTCTTTGAAGTTGAGGGCGTTCCCTTCGAAGTGGCTAAAGAGGCTCTCCGCCTCGGTGCCCAGAAGCTGCCCGTAAAGACCAAGTTTGTTGTAAGACGTGACTACGATAAAAACGCTTAATTAGAGTATGAAGATCAAGGAATTGAAAGAGCTCGAGACCAAAGAATTGGCAGAGCGCATCGAAACGGAGGTTGCCAAGTACAACCAAATGAAGTTGAACCACAACATCACTCCGCTGGAGAATCCATCGCTGATTAAGGCTGCACGTCGTGACATCGCACGTATGAAGACGGAACTCCGTCAGAGAGAACTTAACAAATAACAATGGTCCAGATGGAAACAAGAAATTTAAGAAAGACAAGACAGGGTGTCGTGATCAGCAACAAAATGGATAAAACCATTGTTATTGCAGCTAAATTCAAAGAGAAGCACCCTATTTATGGTAAGTTCGTACAGAAGACGAAGAAGTACCATGTTCATGATGAAAAGAACGAGTGCCAGGTAGGTGATACCGTACTCGTTATGGAAACCCGCCCTCTGTCTAAGACAAAGCGCTGGAGATTAGTACAAATCGTAGAAAAAGCTAAGTAAATATGATACAGACAGAATCAAGACTTACAGTAGCTGATAACAGTGGTGCACGTGAAGCTCTCTGCATTCGTGTACTGGGTGGAACTCGCCGCCGTTATGCCAGCGTTGGTGACGTTATCGTCGTTGCCATCAAGAACGCAATCCCTACGAGTGACGTTAAAAAGGGTGCAGTGTCGAAGGCTCTGATTGTTCGCACAAAGAAGGAAATTCGTCGCCCCGATGGTTCGTACATCCGTTTTGACGATAATGCCTGTGTTCTGCTGAACAACGCTGGTGAGCTTCGCGGAAGCCGTATCTTCGGTCCCGTAGCTCGTGAGCTTCGTGCCGTAAACATGAAGGTCGTATCTTTGGCACCTGAGGTTCTTTAACATTTTAAAGTAATAGAAGTAATGAGCAAGTTACATATCAAGAAAAACGATACCGTTATTGTTCTGGCCGGTGAGGACAAGGGCAAGACTGGTAAGGTGCTGAAGGTCTTGGTAGAAAAGCAGAAAGCTATCGTTGAAGGAGTTAACTTCGTCAATAAGAGCTCTAAGCCCAGCGCCAAGAATCCTCAGGGTGGCTTCGAAAAAGTAGAAGCTCCCATCCATATTTCTAATTTGAGTCTGATTGATCCGAAGAGCGGTAAAGCTACTCGCGTTGCTATCAAACACGAAGGCAAAAACGTAATTCGTATCGCCAAAAAGTCTGGGGAGGAGATTAAGTAATGAATACAGCACAACTTAAGAAAACCTATGCTGAGCAGATCGCTCCAGCATTGATGAAGCAGTTCAACTATACTTCTGCAATGCAGATTCCCGTCCTGAAGAAGATCGTGGTTAATCAGGGTCTGGGCGATGCCACTCAGGATAAGAAGATCATTGAGGTTGCAATCAACGAAATCACTGCCATCTGTGGTCAGAAAGCTGTTGCAACTTATTCAAAGAAGGATATTGCAAACTTCAAGCTGCGCAAAAAGATGCCTATCGGCGTGATGGTTACTCTGCGCCGTGAGCGTATGTATGAGTTCCTTGAGAAACTCGTTCGCATCGCTTTGCCTCGTATCCGTGACTTCAAGGGTATTGAGAGCAAGTTTGATGGTCGCGGTAACTACACCCTCGGTGTGCAGGAACAGATCATCTTCCCTGAAATCAATATCGATTCTGTAGACCGCATTCAGGGTATGAACATTACCTTCGTAACAACGGCTAAGACCGATGAAGAGGGTTATGCTCTGCTGAAGGCCTTCGGTCTCCCGTTCAAGAACGCTAAAAAAGACTAAGAGAATATGGCAAAAGAATCAATGAAGGCCCGCGAGGTAAAGCGCGCCAAGCTGGTAGCTCGTTATGCTGAAAAGCGTGCAGCCTTGAAAAAGGTTATTGCTACTGCTGATGTGAATACTGAAGAGGGAGCTATGGAAGCTTACGAGGCTGCTCGTAAACTGCAGGCTATTCCCAAGAACGCTAACCCCATCCGTCTGCACAACCGTTGCAAGATCACTGGACGTCCAAAGGGTTATATCCGTCAGTTCGGTCTCTCTCGTATTCAGTTCCGTGAGATGGCTTCTGCCGGTCTCATCCCTGGCGTAAAGAAGGCCAGCTGGTAAGAAAGAGCTAATCATTTTTTTAATATTGTCGGGGGAGTCCCGATTAATTAAATTTTATTTTTATGACAGATCCAATAGCAGATTTTCTGACGAGGTTGAGAAACGCAATCATGGCTCATCACCGTGTTGTAGAAGTACCAGCTTCTAACTTGAAGAAGGAAATCACAAAGATCCTCTTCGAGAAAGGTTACATCCTGAACTACAAGTTCATCGAGGATGGCCCTCAGGGAACTATCAAGGTTGCCTTGAAGTATGATCCCGCAACTAGAGAGAACGCAATCAAGTCTCTCAAGAGAGTGTCAACACCAGGTCTCCGTAAGTACACTGGTTATAAAGACATGCCGAGAGTTATTAACGGACTGGGTATCGCTATCTTATCTACGTCTAAAGGTGTAATGACAGACAAAGAGGCTGCCGCTTTGAAAATCGGTGGTGAGGTTCTTTGCTACGTTTATTAATTGGAGGATAGAATATGTCAAGAATAGGAAAATTGCCAATTAGTATTCCTGCTGGCGTTACAGTAACACAGGATAAGGACGGAGTAGTTACCGTTAAGGGTCCCAAGGGCGAACTCTGTCAGAAAGTCGACAAGTCAATTCTCGTAAAAATTGAGAATGGTCAGGTAACCTTCTCAATCGATGAGAATAGCCCTGTTAATCTTAAGCAGAAACAGGCTTTCCATGGCCTCTATCGCGCACTCGTAAACAATATGGTTATTGGTGTGAGCGAGGGATATAAAAAGGAAATGGAACTTGTTGGTGTAGGCTACCGTGTTTCTAATCAGGGTAACCTTATCGAATTCTCACTGGGTTATACGCACCCCATCTTCATCCAGCTTCCTAAGGAAGTAAAGGTTGAGACAAAGTCTGAGCGTAACCAGAACCCACAGATTATTCTGGAGAGTGCCGACAAGCAACTGCTTGGTCTTATCTGCGCAAAGATTCGTTCTTTCCGTATGCCTGAGCCTTATAAAGGAAAGGGTATCTTGTTCAAGGGTGAAGTTATCCGTCGTAAGTCGGGTAAGTCAGCTTCAGCTAAATAATTAACGATTAAAGATTAATTATCATGACAACAAAGAAAGTAGAAAGACGAATCAAGATTAAATACAGAATTCGCAAAAGCGTTTTCGGCACAGCCGAGCGTCCCCGTATGAGCGTGTTCCGCTCTAACAAGCAGATCTACGTTCAGGTGATTAATGATTTGGAAGGTAAAACTCTTGCATCTGCATCTTCTCTTGGCCTCGAGGCTATGCCTAAGATTCAGCAGGCTGAGAAAGTTGGTGAACTGATTGCTGCTAAGGCAAAGGAAGCTGGCGTTTCTGCCGTTGTCTTTGACCGTAACGGTTATCTCTATCACGGCCGTGTGAAGTCTCTTGCTGATGCAGCACGTAAAGGTGGACTTAATTTCTAAACGATTATGGCAATGAACAAAGTTAAAGTAAATAGCGACGTAGAGTTGAAAGACAGACTGGTTGCCATCAACCGTGTTACTAAGGTAACGAAGGGTGGTCGCACCTTTACATTCGCAGCTATCGTAGTTGTTGGTGACGGCAACGGCGTAATTGGCTGGGGACTGGGTAAGGCCGGTGAAGTTACCGCAGCCATCGCAAAGGGTGTTGAGGCAGCTAAGAAGAATCTTGTGAAGGTTCCTGTACTCAAAGGTACTATTCCTCATGAGATGGAGGCTCGCTTCGGCGGAGCTCAGGTATTCCTGAAGCCGGCTGCTGCCGGTACCGGTCTTGTGGCCGGTGGTGCTATGCGTGCCGTTCTGGAGAGTGCTGGTATTAAGGATGTGCTGGCTAAGTCTAAGGGTTCTTCTAACCCCCATAACTTGGTAAAGGCTACCATCGAGGCACTGAGTCTGATGCGTGATGCTTACACCGTAGCTGGAACCCGTGGCATCAGTATGAATAAAGTATTTAACGGTTAAATAGGAGGTATAAACTATGGCAACTATTAAGATTCAGCAGATTAAGAGTAAAATCGGTTATCCCGTTGACCAGAAGCGTACCCTCGAAGCACTTGGACTTCACAAGATCTCTCAGGTTGTTGAGAAGGAAGATACCCCCGCTATCCGCGGTATGATCCGTAAGGTTCATCATCTGGTAACCGTTATTGACTAAAAAATCATCAACTTTTAAAACAGAATTCGATTATGAAACTGAATAATTTGAAGCCTGCAGAGGGTTCTACACACTCACGTCGTAGAATTGGTCGCGGTCCTGGTTCAGGTCTCGGCGGTACTTCTACTCGTGGTCATAAGGGTGCAAAGGCTCGCTCTGGCTATAAGAGAAAGATTGGTTTTGAAGGTGGTCAGATGCCTCTGCAGCGCCGTCTGCCTAAGTTCGGCTTTAAGAACATCAACCACAAGGAGTACTTCGCAGTTAACCTCTCAACCCTTCAGAAACTTGCTGAGGCTAAGAACCTCACCAAGATCGGGGTAGAAGAGTTGGTTGCCGCTGGTCTGACCAATGGTAAAGACTTGGTTAAGATCCTCGGCAATGGCGAACTGAAGGCTAAGCTCGAAGTTCAGGCCAACGCTTTCTCAAAGAAGGCTGAAGAGGCTATTAAAGCAGTAGGTGGAAACGCAACAATAATCTAACCATAACATGAAGAAGTTTATAGAGACACTGAAGAACATTTGGAAGATCGAAGATCTGAGAACTCGTATTGGTATCACGATCCTTTTCGTGGCTATCTATCGTTTTGGATCATTTGTCGTACTTCCTGGTATCAACCCTGGTTTGCTTGATACACTGCAGAAGCAGACTGCAGGCGGCCTTATGTCGCTGCTGGATATGTTCTCTGGTGGAGCATTTTCCAATGCGTCTATCTTCGCACTTGGAATCATGCCTTACATCTCGGCTTCTATCGTTATGCAACTTCTTGCCGTTGCTGTACCTTATTTCCAGAAGATGCAGCGTGAAGGTGAGAGCGGTCGCAAAAAGATTAGTATGTATACTCGGTACCTGACAGTAGCTATCCTGCTGTTTCAGGCACCGAGCTATCTTATTAACTTGAAGATGCAGGCTGGCGCTGCCCTGGCAACAGGTATCAGCTGGCCGGTATTTATGTTCCCCGCTACGGTCATCCTTGCGGCTGGAAGTATGTTCATCCTCTGGTTGGGTGAGCGCATTACAGATAAAGGCATTGGTAATGGTATTTCAATGATCATTATGATCGGTATTATTGCTCGTCTGCCGCAGGCCTTCATTCAGGAGGTTTCTTCTCGCTTTGCAGCGATTAGTGGTGGCGGTCTGGTGATGTTCCTTGCCGAGTTACTGATCCTTTTGGCTGTTGTATGTGCGGCTATTATCCTGGTACAGGGCGTTCGAAAAATTCCTGTACAGTATGCTAAGCGTGTTGTTGGCAACCAGCAGGTTGGTGGAGCACGTCAGTACATTCCCTTGAAACTGTTTGCAGCCAATGTGATGCCTATCATTTTTGCACAGGCAATTATGTTCATCCCATTGCAGATTATACAGTTGACAAATCCAGAGAATGCTAGCTGGCTGTTGCGCGCTATGCTTGATCATCATAGTTGGATCTACAACTTGGTGTTCGCTCTGCTGATTATTGCATTCACCTATTTCTATACGGCTATTACGCTGAATCCTACGCAGATGGCTGAGGATATGAAGCGCAATAATGGATTTATTCCTGGAGTTAAGCCTGGTAAAGATACTGCAGACTTTATCGATACGATTATGTCGCGTATCACTTTCCCTGGTTCTCTCTTCATTGCCTTCATAGCTATTATGCCTGCTTTCGCAAGCTTGCTTGATGTACAGGACGGTTTCTCACAGTTCTTCGGTGGTACTTCATTGCTGATCTTGGTGGGTGTCGTTCTTGATACTCTGCAACAGATTGAAAGTCATCTGCTCATGCGCCATTATGATGGCTTGCTTGAGTCGGGTCGCATTCACGGTCGTGGTGGAGTTGCTGCCTATTAAGAAATGAAGATATTTCTAAAGACTGAAGATGAAATTGAGCTGATGCGTCAAGCTAACCAACTTGTTGGTAGAACGCTTGGCGAATTAGCAAAGCATATTAAACCTGGTGTAACGACCCTCCAATTGGATAAAATTGCCGATGAATTTATTCGCGACAATGGGGCAATACCTACTTTTAAAGGTTTCCCCAATCCATATGGAGGACCGTTTCCCGCAAGTATCTGTACATCGGTAAACGATGTTGTGGTACATGGGGTACCAAGTGACAAAACCGTGCTTAAAGAGGGAGATATCATCTCTATAGACTGTGGAACTCTCTTGAATGGTTATAATGGAGATTCTTGCTATACATTCTGTGTAGGAGAAGTTTCTGAAGAAGTTAAAGAATTGCTTCGGACTACTAAAGAGTCTCTATACCGCGGCATTGATAATGCAATTGCCGGAAAGCACGTAGGTGATGTCAGCGCTGCTGTGCAGGATCATTGTGAGGCTAAAGGGTATGGTATCGTTCGTGAACTCACTGGTCATGGTATTGGTCGTGAAATGCATGAAGATCCTCCTGTGCCGAATTATGGACGACGCGGCAATGGGGTAACATTTAAGGCTGGTATGTGTATTGCAATAGAACCAATGGTCACAATGGGAAAGCGTGAAATTTATATGCTTCCTGATCGTTGGAGTATATGCACACGAGATGGTAAACCTGCTGCTCATTTTGAGCATACAGTGGCAATCCGTCAAGGTAAGGCTGAAATTTTATCATCATTTGAAGAAGTAGAATCATTAGAAGGTAAACTTTACTAAAAGCAAAGTATGGCAAAACAATCCGCTATCGAGCAGGACGGAACTATTATTGAGAGTCTCTCGAATGCTATGTTCCGTGTAGAACTTGAAAATGGTGTGCAAATTATTGCGCACATATCCGGTAAAATGAGAATGCACTATATACGCATACTGCCCGGTGACAAGGTGAAGGTTGAGATGAGCCCTTATGACTTGACAAAGGGTAGAATCGTATTCAGATATAAATAAATATTTCAAACCATATGAAGACAAGAGCATCATTGAAGAAGCGTACACCCGACTGTAAGATCGTTCGTCGTAAAGGTCGCCTGTTCGTTATCAACAAGAAAAACCCTAAGTATAAGATGCGTCAGGGTTAAAGTGTTAAATAAGCATAACAAAGGAGGGAAATATCAATTTATTTCCTTACCTTTGCGTGCTTTTTAGCAGAAAATCGATTTTTATTTTATTATTTTTATCATTTAAATTATCAAATGGCAATAAGAATTGTTGGAGTAGATTTGCCCCAGAATAAGCGTGGCGAAATCGCATTGACCTATATTTATGGTATAGGTCGAAGTAGTTCAGCAAAGATCTTGGATAAGGCCGGCGTGAGCCGCGACCTGAAAGTCAGCGAGTGGACCGACGATCAGGCAGCTAAAATCCGTGAGATTATCGGCGCTGAATTCAAAGTAGAAGGTGATCTTCGTAGTGAGATTCAGTTGAACATTAAGCGCCTTATGGATATTGGCTGCTACCGTGGTGTCCGTCATCGTAATGGTCTGCCTGTTCGTGGACAGAGCACAAAAAATAATGCTCGTACACGTAAGGGTAAGAAGAAGACTGTTGCTAATAAGAAGAAGGCCACGAAGTAAAGTAAAGGTTAACAATTAAAAGTTTACAGTTATGGCAAAGAAAACAGTCGCTTCAAAGAAAAGAAACGTGAAGGTTAGCGCCATGGGCCAGCTTCATGTTCATAGTTCTTTTAATAATATTATCGTATCTCTTGCTAATGATGAGGGTCAGGTGATCTCTTGGTCTTCAGCTGGTAAGATGGGTTTCCGTGGCTCAAAGAAGAATACTCCTTATGCTGCTCAGATGGCTGCAGAGGATTGTGCTAAAGTAGCTTTTGATCTGGGCCTGCGTAAGGTAAAGGCTTATGTTAAGGGGCCTGGTAATGGTCGTGAGTCAGCTATTCGTGCCGTGCATGGAGCTGGTATCGAGGTAACTGAAATTGTTGACGTTACACCAATGCCACACAATGGTTGCCGTCCTCCAAAGCGCCGTCGCGTATAATTAGATACTATGGTAACTATATATACTATAGTAACTATCAAACAAAGAATCAATAAAAAATATATAAGTAATTATGGCAAAGTATATTGGACCGAAATCTAAAATTGCCCGCCGTTTTGGTGAAGCCATCTACGGACCGGACAAAGTTTTGTCTAGGAGAAACTTCCCTCCTGGACAGCATGGCCAGAACCGTCGTCGTAAGCAGTCGGAGTATGCAGTCATGCTGGCAGAGAAGCAAAAAGCCAAGTACACATATGGAGTGCTTGAGCGCCAGTTCCGCATTATGTTTGAAAAGGCTGCAAAAGCTGATGGTATCACCGGTGAGGTGTTGCTGCAGCTCCTGGAGGGTCGTCTTGATAACGTAGTGTTCCGTCTTGGACTTGCTCCTACTCGTGCAGCTGCTCGTCAGCTCGTAGGACACCGTCATATTGTTGTTGATGGCAAGGTAGTGAATATTCCTTCATATGCTGTTAAGCCTGGTCAGATTGTTGGTGTTCGTGAGAAAGCAAAATCTCTCGAAGTTATCGAAGCTGCTTTGGCTGGCTTTAATCACAGCAAGTATCCTTGGATTGAGTGGGACGAGCAGAAAAAGGCAGGTAAGTTCTTGCACTTGCCTGAGCGCGCAGACATCCCTGAGAATATTAAGGAGCAGTTAATCGTTGAGTTGTACTCTAAGAACTAAATCATTAAATTAATGGCGATATTAGCATTTCAAAAACCCGATAAAGTGGTAATGTTGGAAGCCAACGACAAGTTCGGCAAGTTCGAGTTTCGTCCGTTGGAGCCGGGCTTTGGTGTAACCATCGGTAATGCCCTGCGCCGCATTCTCCTTTCATCGCTTGAGGGCTATGCCATCAACACCATCCGAATTGCTGGTGTTGAGCATGAGTTCTCATCCGTTCCTGGTGTGAAGGAGGACGTAACCAACATTATCTTGAACCTGAAACAAGTAAGGTTCAAGCAAGTAGTAGAAGAATTCGAGAACGAGAAAGTCAGCATCACCGTTGAGAATTCTACCGAGTTCAAGGCCGGTGACATCGGCAAGTATCTGACTGGATTTGAAGTGTTAAATCCCGATTTGGTGATTTGTCATCTCGACTCAAAAGCTTCAATGCAGATTGATCTCACTATTAATAAAGGTCGTGGATACGTTCCTTCTGACGAGAACCGTGAGTTCTGTACCGATGTTAATGTGATTGCAATCGACTCAATCTACACACCTATCCGTAATGTTAAGTTCTCAGTTGAGCCTTATCGTGTTGAGCAGAAAACCGACTATGATAAACTCATACTGGAAGTTACAACGGACGGTTCCATTCACCCAAAAGACGCCCTAAAAGAGGCTGCTAAGATTCTCATCTATCACTTCATGCTCTTCTCTGATGAGAAGATTACACTTGAAACAACCGATGTTGAAGGTAATCAGGAGTTTGATGAGGAAGTATTGCACATGCGTCAGTTGCTTAAGACAAAGCTCGTTGACATGAACCTTTCTGTTCGTGCATTGAACTGTCTGAAAGCGGCCGATGTTGAGACCCTCGGTGATCTCGTACAGTATAATAAGACTGACCTCTTGAAGTTCCGTAACTTTGGTAAGAAATCGCTCACTGAGCTTGATGATTTGCTCGAGAGTCTGAATCTGTCGTTTGGAACTGATATTTCAAAGTACAAACTGGACAAGGAGTAAGTGTTTAGCTGCTAGTTACTAGTTCGCTATTAGCTATCATGTATGACATGCCCAATAAAAAGAAAAAAGTAAAATGAGACATAACAAAAAATTCAACCACCTCGGTCGTACTGCATCTCATCGTAGCAGCATGTTGGCTAACATGGCTATCTCGTTGATTATGCACAAAAGAATCACTACGACTGTAGCAAAGGCTAAGGCCTTGAAAAAGTATGTGGAGCCCCTGATTACTAAGGCTAAGGAGGATACCACCAATTCACGTCGTGTAGTATTCAGCTACCTCCAGAACAAGGAAGCTATCAAAGAACTTTTTGGAGAAGTTTCACAGAAAGTTGGTGACCGTCCCGGTGGCTACACACGTATTATCAAGCTTGGTACTCGTCAGGGTGACGCTGCTCAGATTTGTTTTATCGAACTTGTTGACTTTGATCCAGAAATGGCTAAGACCACTGATACCAAGAAGAAGGCAACTCGTCGTTCACGCAAGTCTACCAAGGCAGAGGCTCCTGCTCAGGAAGCACCCGCTGCAGAAGCTGTAGCAACTGAGGCTCCTGTTGCCGAAGCTGAGGAAGCTCCTAAGGCTGAATAATCTCAGAGTAATTATTTTATTACTTCATACTTTAAAGGCACTCTTCGCAAGAAGAGTGCCTTTTTATTTCGCTTTATTCAATGTGATTCTTCCTTATAATCAATTCTTCTGGTGATTATAATTAAAGTACTATCATTGGGTTTATAGAGCTTCAAGCATGCGCTTTAGCACAACCGAACAACTTATTTCTCGGTTGGCAGCTTCTGGAATGACTAGTGAGTTCTCGGATTCTATCACGTCATCAGTAACAATTAAGTTACGTCGTACTGGTAAGCAATGCATGAATTTACCATTGTTCGTCCATGACATGTGTTCTGTGTCCACTGTCCATGAGCGGTCTTCACAAGTTATTTTTCCATAATCTGAAGGAACAGTAACTCCTGGGTTTGACCAGTTTTTGGCATAGATAAAGTCTGCACCCTCAAAAGCCTTCTTTTGATCATACTCTATGCGTGCATTGCCTACGAATTTTGGGTCGAGTTCATACCCCTTTGGATGAGTAATCACTAAATCGACATCCTCAGCTGCGTTCATCCATTCTGCAAAACTATTTGGCACAGCTTGAGGAAGTGCACGGCAATGAGGCGCCCATGTTAGTACCACTTTTGGCTTCTTTACAGTTTTATGCTCTTCGATTGTTATCAGATCAGCAAAAGCTTGTAATGGATGAACTGTTGCGGTCTCCATAGCAAAAACCGGGCGTCCTGAGTATTTTATGAATTGATGTAACACAGTCTCTGCGTAGTCGTATTCGCGGTCAGAGAGACCAGCAAATGAGCGTACGCCGATAAGGTCGCAATAACATCCCATCACAGGAATAGCTTCCAGCAAATGTTCACTTTTGTCACCATCCATAATTACGCCTCGTTCGGTTTCTAGTTTCCATGCACCTGCATTCACGTCGAGGACGATAACATTCATTCCGAGGTTCATTGCTGCTTTTTGTGTAGAAAGACGCGTACGCAGTGAGTTGTTGAAGAATATCATCATGAGCGTTTTATTCTTGCCCAACTGCTGATATTTGAAACGGTCGTTCTTAATCTCAAATGCTTCGGCCAGTGCCTTGTCTAACGGGCCGAGGTCTTGTACGTTGATAAAGCTATTCATATTGATTCTTATTGTTTTGTTGTAGGAATTGTCATTAAGAAGCGTGCTCCTTCTTTATAATCTGTGTCTAATTTGATATCTCCTCCCATTCGTCGTACTATGCTCCGAGCTATTGTGAGTCCGATTCCAGTACCGACATAGTAGTCATCGAGTTGTACAAATTCGTCGAAGATATGCTCAGCCTCATTCTCAGGAATGCCGATTCCCGTATCTTCTACACTGAATTGTATAGTGGCTTTGTCCTGTATTCTGCTTACCACGAGTCGTACAGAGCCTTCTTTTGTAAATTTCTGAGCATTATCAAGAAGTAGTGAGAGAGCCCTCGTGGCTTGTTTAACATTGGTACGGAATGAAAAATTCTCCAATTCGGGATCTATCTGTAAGTTAAAGTTTAGATGCCCAGCCATCTCTATTCCGCTTTCTTGAGTGGCCTGTATGGCTATCTGAACAGCTGTGACATTATCTTCACATGCAATGATGGCTTGACTGTTAGCTTCACTCAGTTCCAGCATTTTCTTTACCAGACCGGTGATGCGTTCAGTATTTTCTGTGATGCGTTTACTTATGTCTGATTTCGTGGAATCATCGAGTTGAATGCCAGGTGTGGTAATAATTTGCGTAAAACCTGATAACACATTCAACGGAGTGCGTATCTCGTGTGATATCTGGTGGATGAAATTCGTTTTCATTCTTGATGATTCCTCTGCACGCGCATTTGCTTCAGTCAACTCTTTGTAGCTTTGCTCCAATTTGTTATTGCTGTCAATAAGCAGTGAGTGTTCGCGTCTTAGTTTCTTGTTTGCTCTATGATGATTAAACACTATCCAGATGATAGCAAACAATGCAAGAGCGATAGCTCCAATGATAGAGCGTTGGTGGTCCAGTTCGTTTTGCATTTTTAACTCATCTACGCGGAAAAGAGTGTTCAGCTCGTCGAGTTGCATGCGCATATCTTTAGAGTAGATAGAATCTTTTCTTTCGTAGAGCTGTTGATAAAGAGGAACAGCTTCTTCAAATCGTCCTAATGCCATCAAGGCTTTTGCCCTGAGCACGAGGCGAGCATCTGTAGGTCCTTCCATAATTCCCTCTAGACTGTCTGTATATGCCAGCGTCTTTTGGGGATCTCCTTGCTCCATGCTTAAGCGTGCATGAAGTATATACAGATAGTATTTGCACAGGCTGGTAGGATAGGAATTATAGTATTCTTCAGCTTTGTTCAATGAATAAATCATTGAGTCTATCTGTCCCATTCCCATGAATGCAGTTGCTCGTGTTACCCATGCACTGCAGTATGGTCCGTTTACAAGATTCGCTCCATTTATTTTACTCAAAAGGTCTAAGTGTTTCAGCCATTTGTCTGTACTGTCTTTCTCCTCCTGATATTTTTGTTGTCTGTCGAATACTTTACACTGAAAGTCGTACAACCCGCTAATCATTCCTGTTGTATTACCTTCTTTCAGCAAGTAGTGTATGCTTCGTTTAAATGCATCGCCAGCCTGATCAAATTGGTGTAGGTCAAAGTACACTACGCCCATCTGCTTGTAGGCCATTGCACGCCCTATGTCATCATCTCTTTGTTCGGCATCTTCTTTCATTATTTTTGCCTCTCTCAGTGATGTTTGAACCTTCCCCTGATCGTGAAGTGCCGAGCATTTTCGTTGCCATATCTGATAATATCTGTCCCAGAGCTTATGTTCCTTGAACCATATCATTTGCTTTTCAGCGTCTTCAGCCAGTTCTATAAAGCGGGCTGAATTGTTCAATAGAGCAATGCGACTCCACCGGGCATTAGCTTCCAGTAAGGTACTGTCTTGTTGTTGCCGGAACTCTATTAGATCATCGATAACTGCTAAACTACTGTCTATCTCATTTATTTTATAGTATGTAAGATAGAGTTCTACCATAGCTTTGCCTTTTTGCTCATCGGATGCGTTGCTAATGATATTTTTTAGTGAGTCGGTTGTATGGTTACAGAGTGACGCCTGAGTTGTAATGCTCAGGAGTAACGTGATGAGAAATCTATATTTTTTCATGCTATAAAGCATCATTGTCTTGTGGTTAAGGGAATAAAAAAATCTGAATAGCTCTTTTGTTATCATGGTCTCACCTGTCCTTCACCTTCGATGAGCCATTTATAGGTCGTTATCTCTTCAAGCGCCATAGGACCTCTTGGACCAAGTTTCTGAGTGCTGATGCCTATCTCGGCTCCAAGGCCGAATTGTGCTCCGTCGGTAAATGAGGTAGGTGCATTCCAATATACACAGGCTGCATCTACATGCATTTCGAAGCAATGCGCAGTTTCAGCGTTTTCAGTGATGATAGCCTCGCTGTGGCCTGAACCATATTTGTCGATATGTTCCAACGCTTCTTCTAACGAGTTAACAGTTTTAATAGCCATCTTATAGTCCATGAACTCAGTACCATAGGATGCTTCTGAGGCATGCTCCAAGTAGGGATAATTCCCGTTTAGTGCGTTGTAGGCCTCCTCGTCAGCATAGATTGTGACATTCTTTTGCGCCAGCTGCTTGCATAGTGCAGGCAGCGAATTGATGCGTTCGCTGTGTATGATTAGGCAGTCAAGCGCATTGCACACTGATACGCGGCGGGTTTTGGCATTGAGAATGATGTCTTTTCCTATTTTCTCGTCTCCGTCCTTGTCGAAATATGTGTTCACAACACCGGCTCCAGTTTCAATGACAGGTACACGTGCTGTATCTCTTACGAAATCAATCAATTTGCGACCACCTCGGGGGATGCACAAGTCCACGTAGCCTACAGCATTCAGCATTTCGCCAGTGGCCTCGTGGGTGGCAGGCAGTAGAGCCACTATGTCCTTATCAATACCGTATTTTTCCAATACCTCATGAATCAAGGCCACTTCTTCTCGATTACTATGATCGGCATCTTTTCCCCCTTTCAAAATGCAGGCATTTCCACTTTTAAAGCAAAGTGAGAAAACATCAAACGTCACATTGGGGCGTGCTTCGTATATCATTCCGATAACGCCAAAGGGAACACTAACCCTGCACAGCCTCAGTCCGTTGGGAAGTGTCTTCTGTTTGGTGATGTGCCCAAGAGGAGATGGGAGCGTAGCCACGTTGCGCATGTCTGCCGCTATATCTTCCAGGCGTTTCTCGGTCAGTTGCAGGCGATCGTATAATGGATTAGACTTTTCCATTTTTTCTAAATCATCTGCATTGGCCTTAAGTATTCTTTCTTTTTGGGTTGAAATAGCATCGGCAACGGCTTCAAGAATGTCGTTGCGTTGCTTGTCGTTGAGTAGTGTCAAACGCTTACTGGCACGTTTCACACGTTCAAATGTATCTTTTAGTTGCATCGATTTTGTCTTATTGGTTTTGGTCTGAGTGCAAAGTTACTATTTTCTTTATAAAAAGAGAAAGAATAAGTGCAAATAACACTTATTGTTTTTGAACTTTAACAAAGAATTTTTGCCGTTATTTTAATATTAATGGCGAAATTCATGGAATTTTTGACCATTATTTGTAATTTTGCACTCTCATTTTCAAGATCATATAATTTCATTCGATATGTCTGTAGTAATGCTAACACTTTTTGCTATAGTAGTTGTTGGCTACGTAGCTGGAAAGTTGGGATATATGGGAGGCACTTTCGATAAGCGCCTTTCAAAATTGGTTATCGATATTACATGCCCGTCGCTAATTCTTTCATCTGCTATGGGTGGTGAATTGCCTGATCGCAGTTTAATCCTGCCTTTATTAGGCATCAGCGCTTTTACCTATGTTGTGCTCACATTGCTTGCTTATCTGTTGTCTCGTTTTCTAACCAAGAATAGTGAAGATCGAGGAGTCGTTGGCTTTGCCTTGATTTTTGGCAATGTTGGCTTTATGGGCTATCCTGTTGTTGCCAGCATATTCGGTCAGCAGGCGGTGTTCTATGCTGCCGTACTCAATGTCGTGAATACCTTTGCTGTGTTCACCATCGGAACCATGATGATTACTGGTGGCCAAGCCGTAGGACGGGAGAAATTCAACCGTAAGGTTCTTTATGGAACTCCGATGCTTTCTGCCTATGCTGCTATGCTTATTGTGGCATTGGGTATTGAAAATGTACCGTCCTTTATTAGTCAGCCTCTCACGATGATTGGCAATATTACAGTTCCTGCAGCATTGCTTATCATTGGTTCGTCAATGTCTAACTTGCCCTTGCGTGCTCTTTTGGGCACTCCTGTTGTTCATCTCACATCGATTCTTCGTTTGTGTGTACTCCCTTTGATTGTCTATTTTATGTGTATGGCCCTTGGGTTCGATCCTTTCGTAGTTGGTATTAACACAGTGGTCATAGCAATGCCGGTGGCCACCTATGGTACCATTCTTTGTTTGCGTTATGGGCGCGATACTACACTGATGAGCGAGATTACTTTTCTTACCACACTCCTTTCTATGATTACCATCCCTCTTTTGGTTATGCTTTGGCAGTGATTGGGGCATCATATAGTTTTTTGAACAGATAATCGGATGGCACAAATAATAAACCCCGAAAGTCTTTCGTCTGACTTTCGGGGTTCACTTTAAATTGACCTATTTAATATTTCGCCATTCTTATGGAAGAAATTCCGTGTGAGGGGTCTCAGTTTCTTTCTCTATCAGGTCTATGAGTATATTCTCACGCTTTCCGTTGGCAATAATCACTTTAATGCCAGCCTGCTGAATTTTAGTGGCTGTGGCATATTTCGACTGCATGCCACCTCTGCCGGCTGAACTCTTTTCAGTTTGAATATATTGCGAAAGGTCAGTACCAGGTGCCACCTCTTTTATTAATAGTGAGGATGGATCGGTAGGATTGCCAGTGTAAATGCCATCAATGTTACTGAGCAGTACAAGTGTTTCAGCCTGCATCATCTGAGCAATGAGTCCCGACAGCTCATCGTTATCGGTAAACATCAGTTCGGTAACACTTACAGTATCGTTTTCGTTGACGATAGGCAGTACGCCGTTCTCCAGCATCACCCGCATACAGGCTTGCTGGTTCTTGTATTGCTCGCCGGGTTCAAAGTTCTCTTTCATGGTCAGTACCTGTCCCACGTGGATGTGGTACTCACGAAAGAGGTCATAGTAGAGCCCGATGAGTTTGGCCTGTCCCATGGCTGAGAATAGCTGGCGTTGTTCAACGGAGTCCAACTCATGCGTAGCTTTCAGTTCACGGCGACCACAAGCCACAGCACCCGACGACACCAGAATAACCTCGTAGTCGTGTTGGCGCAACCAAGCTATTTGGTCAACCAATGCCGACATACGTGTTACATCGAGACGTCCGTCTGGACGAGTCAGGGCATTCGAGCCTATCTTGACAACGATTCTTTTCATTTCTTATCCTTTTCCCTGATTTCAACTCTTCTTATCTTTCCGCTGATGGTCTTCGGCAGTTCATCTACGAATTCCACAATGCGCGGATATTTGTAAGGAGCGGTCACCTTCTTTACATGCTGCTGTAGTTCCTTTACCAGATCATCGCCAGCTTTGTCCTTCCACTCTTTGCCGAGTACAACAGTAGCCTTGACAACCATACCACGGATGTCGTCGGGTACACCGGTGATAGCACACTCCACTACAGCAGGGTGGGTCATCAGTGCGCTCTCTACTTCAAACGGACCAATGCGGTAGCCTGACGATTTGATGACATCATCAATACGGCCTTCAAACCAGTAGTAGCCATCTTCGTCGCGCCAGGCCATATCGCCTGTATGGTAGATGCCATCGTGCCAGGCTTCTCGAGTCTTTTCTTCATCACGATAATAGCCTTTGAACAATCCGATAGGCTTCTTATCACCTACACGGATGACAATCTCACCCTT
This sequence comes from Prevotella sp. E9-3, assembly GCF_022024015.1. Lineage (NCBI taxonomy): Bacteria > Pseudomonadati > Bacteroidota > Bacteroidia > Bacteroidales > Prevotellaceae > Prevotella > Prevotella sp. E9-3. Next base: position 3,184,820 of record NZ_CP091786.1, on the reverse strand, counting down.
TTCACCATCTTCGCACGATGTACCGTCGGCCCGCAACAGGTCAATACAGTATTGTCCGTTGGGTATGCCCATGCTGCCAGGTTTGGGCTCCATCCACGGGAAGGTTCCCAGTGTCATCGTAGTCTCTGTCTGCCCGAACCCTTCCATCATGCGAATGCCTGTCTTCTCGTAGAACTTCTCATAAACAGCTGGGTTCAGAGCCTCACCGGCTGTACAGCAATATTCCAGTGAAGAGAGATCGTATTTCGATAAGTCCTCACGAATCATGAAACGGTATATGGTAGGAGGAGCGCAGAAACTTGTCACCTTATATTTCTCCATTTGACGCAGTAGCGTGTCGGCATTGAATTTCTCATGGTCGAACACAAATACCGTTGCTCCTGCAAACCACTGACCATAGAACTTTCCCCAAACAGCCTTACCCCAACCGGTATCTGCCACGGTGAGGTGCAGACTGCCCTCGTGCAAATTGTGCCAGAACACTCCCGTTGTCAGGTGCCCCATAGCATAGAGGTAGTCGTGAGCCACCATTTTGGGCTCACCGCTGGTACCACTGGTGAAATACATTATCATGGTGTCTTCGTTGTTGTTTACGAAGGCGGGTCGGTCGAACTTAGGCGCCTTTACCACCTCTGACTGATAGTCGCGGAAGCCCTCAGGGATGGGCTTTCCGTGGTCGGTGATGGTGATATATTCTTTTACAGAAGGACTCTCGGGCATAGCCAGACGAATCTGCTCGCATACATAGGCATCGTCCACACAGATGATGGCCTTGATACTGGCACGTGTGTTGCGATAGATAATGTCTTTCTTCGTCAGCATGTGAGTGGCAGGAATCACAATGGCACCAATCTTGCAAAGTGCCAGCATCACAATCCACCATTCATATCGGCGTTTCAGAATCAGCATCACAGGATCACCCTTGCCAATGCCCAACGACTGCAGATAGCTGGCAGCCTGGTCGCTCTGATCTTTCAGTTGTGCATAGGTGGCACGTATCTCTTCTCCTTGGTCGTTTGTCCAAAGCAGGGCCAACTTCTCTGGTGCTTCTTTGGCCCATTCGTCCATCACGTCGTATGCAAAATTAAAGTGTTCTGGGATGATGAACTCCAGATTCTTGTTATAATCCTCTACAGACTCAAAGTGTGTCTGCTTTAAAAATCTTTCTACCATAGTCTAGTTTATTCTACTGTAAATGCCAAGAACTTTACGGCTTTGTCTCCTACTGCCAGCATGCCGTGGGGTTTGGAAGAGTCAAAATAGATGCTGTCGCCCTCTTCCAGAATGATTGTCTTGCCGGCAAGGTATAGTTCCATCTTTCCTTCCAATACCAAGTTGAACTCCTGTCCAGGGTGAGTATTCTTGTAAATGGTATGTGCTCCTGGTTTTGGCTCTACGGTAACAATGAACACGTCTGCTTTGTGGTTTACAAAACCGCTCACCAGCGATTGGTACTTATAGGCCTTTGTGCGTTCAACGCTCATGCCCTGTCCTTTGCGCACCACGAAATACGACTTCATGTGGGCAGCCTCGGCAAACATCAGTTCCTCAGCGCTCACTCCATATTTGTGGGCAATGGTCATCAATTTTGATATTGTAATATCGCTTTCGCCAGCTTCTATCTTTAAGTATTTCTCAACGTCAATGCCGATAGTCTCAGCAATTTCCTCTGCAGGAATGTCGAGCACTTCGCGCAGTCCGCGTAGTCTCTCACCTATTTGCTTTAGTTGTTCGTCCATATCTTTCAATTCTTAATTTTTCATTCTTCATTCTTCACTCTTCATTCTTCATTCTTCATTCTTCATTCTTCACTTACTACATTCCTGCTTTCAATCCGCGAATAACTGCCGATGTGAACCCGGCATGTTCCATTTCGTTCAGTCCCTTAATGGTCAGTCCGCCAGGTGTAGTCACCAGGTCTATTGCTTCTTCGGGATGCATGCCGCTGGCTTCCAACAGCTTTACTGCACCCAGCAGTGTCTGCATCACAATCTGCTTTGAGTCGTTGGCTTTGAATCCCAGTTCTACGCCGCCTTCCGAAGCTGCGCGAATATAGCGCATGGCATAGGCAATGCCGCATGAGGCCAGTGCCGTTCCGGCGCTCAGATGCTTCTCGTCAGTGATGATGGTCTGGCCCAGTTCGTCAAATATTCCCTTCACTGTTGCCGTTTGAGACGGTTCCGTTCCTACTGGTACGAGGAATGTCATTGAGGCCAACTGTGCTATGGCAATATTGGGAATACAGATGAATAGTGGAGGACATTGTTGCCCCAGCCATTCCTGAATGCTGGCAGCCTTCACACTGGCAGCTATTACCACCAGCAATTGCTTCTCAGGGTTCAAACTGTCTTTAATACCTTTCAACACCTCTTCAACGAGCCAAGGCTTTACACATACAATCACCACATCAGCTCCTTCAGCGGCAATATTATTGTCAGTAGTGACACTGATACCCTGCTTTGCAAACTTGTCAATTACCAATTGCGATGGATCACTAACGGTAATATCCTCATTGTTGAAGGCCGAACTCTTAATAAATCCTTCTACTGTAGCACCTCCCATGGCGCCTGCGCCAATAACAGCTATTTTCATCATATTTCTATAGTCAAAGAGCCTTCTGAAGTCTGTCAATGAATTCGTCGGCAAGTTCCTTTGTAAAAGTAAGTGGTGGCAATAGTCTCAGCAGATTCTGTCCCGAACATCCGGTGAACACGTGCTGCTCATATACCAGGCGTTCGCGCACAGGCTTCTGGTCTTCAGCCAGTTCAATGCCAATCATCAGTCCGCGTCCGCGCACATCCTTTATTTTTGGGTGGTTCAATCCCTTGATTTTCTCCATCAGGTAGTTGCCCACTTCGCCGGCATTCTCTATCAGGTGCTCCTGTTCAATCACATCCAGCACAGCCAGTGCAGCCGTACAAGCCAGGTGGTTGCCACCGAAGGTTGTACCTAATTGTCCGTAAACAGGTTGAAATTCTGGTGAAATGAGTACACCGCTCATGGGGAATCCGTTGCCGATACCTTTGGCAACGGTGATAATATCCGGTTTGATGCCCAGCCACTGATGAGCGAAGAATTTTCCGCTACGTCCATATCCGCACTGAATCTCATCACAAATCAGTGTGGCGTGATAGCGTTTGCAGGCATATGCCAGTTTCTGTGCAAACTCTGGAGTGGCCATCTGAATGCCGCCAACACCCTGAATGCACTCTAAGATAACGGCAGCTACACCTCCACGCGACAGTTCGCGAATCCAAGGCTCCACATCGTTCAACGGCAGGAAACGCACATGGTGGTTGTCGTTGATGGGTGCCACAATTTTTGGATTGTTCGTCACCTCCACTGCCAGTGATGTGCGGCCGTGGAAAGCTTTCTCGCACGAAAGAATTCGGTTACATGATGGATTCTTGAACGAAGCCAGTTTCAAAGCATTCTCATTGGCTTCGGCACCACTATTCACTAAGAAGAACTGATAGTCCTCATAACCACTCGCCTTGCCCAATCGCTCGGCCAGTTCCACCTGCAACTTGTTCTGTACTGAGTTTGAATAGAATCCCAGCGTCTGCAACTGCTGGCCCACTTTCTCAACATAGTGCGGATGACAGTGGCCAATTGAAATTACAGCATGGCCGCCATAGAGATCCAGATACTCCTGTCCTTTGTCATCCCAAACTTTGCAACCTTCGCCCTTGACGATGTTGACATTGAAAAGCGGATATACATCAAATAGTTTCATTGTGTTCGATTGCTTTTAATCCGTTGCAAAGATACGGCAAATTACTGACAAATCGTCATCTTCTTTTTCCTTTTTGCGTAAAAATGTCGTTTCTTGACGTTTTTTTCTTTTTTCTTGTTACTTCGTGTATAAATATGTAATAGTAGGCAATAAAAAGCGGGAGTGCGTAAGGTTGCGCACTCCCGATAGGCATCAGACGGTTGGCGTCTGTATGGATGTTGCTTAATCACGACTTTCTTGGCGTTATTTTCGATGAAATCGGCTTTTTTTTAGAATGCTGAGGCTTTTAGTTTCAGTCCGGCGGTTTCGTCAAGTCCGAACATGATGTTCATGTTTTGAACGGCCTGACCAACAGCGCCCTTCAACAGATTGTCGATGATGCTGGTTACCACAATCTTACGCCCGAACACATCAACATGAACTAGTGCTTTGTTGGTGTTCACCACTTGCTTCAGGTCCGGTGCCTTGTCGCTATAGTGCGTAAAGGCAGCATCACCGTAGAAATCTTTGTACAGTGCAACCACCTTTTCTGCATCCATGGGCTTGTCCAAGGTTACTACCTCTGTACAGAAGATGCCGCGGGCGAAATCGCCACGATAGGGAATGAAGTCGATGGTTATGCCGTTGGCATCGAATCCCTCATTCAGTGTGTCCACCACATGAGGCGCATCGGCAGGCTTCAGTTCGTTCATCGTTTGACAAATCTCGTGCAGATGCTGGTGACTGAATAGTTTGTAGGTAGAGAAATTATCCTGTCGCCATGAGAAGTGAGTGGTTGCTCCTGGCTTTTGTCCAGCACCAGTAGATCCGGTAACGGCATTCACCGACACATCGTGTGTAATCAGTCCTGTCTTTGCCAGTGGCAGCAGTCCTAATTGAATGCAGGTGGCAAAGCAGCCAGGGTTAGCCAGATGTTGAGCTTTGGCAATTTGTTCGCGATGAATCTCCGGCAGACCATATACATAGTCGTGGTCGCCGGCGATACGGAAGTCCTGTGCCAAATCAATAATCTTCACGTTCTCAGGTATGCTGTGCTCCTTGAGGAATGCCTCACTCTTTCCGTGACCGAAGCAGAAGAACACCACATCAACCTTGTCAAAGGGCATCTGGTCGGTGAACCTAAGATCGGTATCGCCCATCAGTCCTTCATGCACGTCACTCACCAGATTGCCGGCATTACTCTCAGAGTTTGCAAACACAATATCTGCCTCGGGGTGGTTGAGCAACAAACGAATAAGTTCGCCTCCGGTATAGCCAGCAGCACCTAAAATACCTACCCGGAGCCTACCCCCAACCCCTCCCGAGGGGAGGGGAGAATTTATATTAGTATTGCTATAATTGTTCATTTATGATAAATTTTTTTATTCTGTTTAAGACTATTTCTGTAGCTCCAATGACTTCTTCGTTGGTAAACCTAAGAATAAAAAAGCCTTTGTTTTCTAACCACAAAGAGCGTTCATTATCACTTATCTGCTGTTCCGGCAACTGATGATACCCGCCATCCAACTCAATAATGAGTCTGTGTGAAAGACAAGCGAAGTCTGCAATATATGGTCCTATTATATGTTGTCTTCTGAAATGGCATCCCCCAAAATTTCCTTTTAGATAATTCCATAAGATGCTCTCTGCTTCAGTGGGATTCATTCTGTTTTTGGATGCGTACTCTTTTAAACGAGGGTAAAGCAATGAATCTGCCATTTCGTATTTGAAACTCTTACGCTCTTTCATACGAAATCATCTGACAAAAAAGTCCCCTTCCCCTTGGGAGGGGTTAGGGGTAGGCTTTTTATCTTTTTTCGTCTTTGTGAATTCCGTAGTACACTCTCAGTGGGGTAGAGCTGACCTTAATGAAGCCCTTTGCCTCGTCGGCGGTCCAGCCGGTCTGGGTCTCGCCATACTCGCCGAGCTTCGACTTTGTCAGGTCGTTAGCGGAGTCAATGCCCACCGTCTCAAATCCATAAGGACGAAGCTTCAGAATGGCAGTGCCGGTCACGTTGCGCTGACTTGAGGTGAGCATTGCCTCGATATCGGGCATCACAGGCTCCAGGTACTGACTCTCGTGGAGGAACATGCCATACCAGTTGGCCACCTGATCCTTCCAGTACTGCTGCCACTTACTGAGCGTTGACTTCTCCAGCAAACGGTGAGCCTCAATGATGAGCTTGGGAGCGGCAGCCTCAAAACCTACACGGCCTTTAATGCCTATAATCGTATCGCCCACGTTGGCGTCACGACCAATGGCATAGCTGGCGCCAATCTCCTCAATCTTCTGGATGGCTTTGATATGATCGCTGAACTTCTCACCGTTCACGGCAACAATCTCACCTTTGTCAAACTCAATCTTCAGCAGCGACTCCTTCTCAGAATTGGTCACATGCTTCAGATAAGCCTCTTCGGGCAGACCCTGTGTGGGGTCGAGCAGTTCGCCGCCGCAGATAGAGGTTCCCCAGATACCTACGTTATACGAATATTTCAGCTTGGTGAAGTCAGCGAAATAGCCGTTGGCGTTCAAGTAGTCCACCTCTTCCTTACGAGTGAGGTTGCGGTCGCGTGTCAGTGTGATGATTTCCACGCCGGGAGCCATCACCAGAAAAGTCATGTCGAAACGAATCTGGTCGTTGCCCGCACCTGTTGAACCGTGTGCTATGGCATCGGCACCAATCTCTTTGGCATAGCGTGCAATGGCAATAGCCTGGAAGATGCGCTCGCTGGATACTGATATGGGGTAGCAGTTGTTGCGCAGCACATTACCAAAGATCATATATTTCAGAGACTTCTCGTAATATTCCTGAGTAACATCGAGAGTCACATATTTCACTGCGCCCAGTTTGTAGGCGTTCTCTTCGTTCTTCTTTAACTGTTCGGCCGAAAAACCGCCTGTGTTGGCGCAGGCTGCATAAACTTCATAACCTAACTCCTTTGTCAGATACATCACATTATAGGATGTGTCCAAACCACCGCTGAAAGCTACTACAACTTTTTTCTTGCTCATAGTCTTTTTTGTTTTTTTTAGGAAAGAAATTACTATAATTATAATAATTATTCCAACTAATAAGATTTCTATTTCTGGTTGTAATTTCTGCTAATTATTCCAATTTCTTTCCTAAAAGATTAATTGTTATTTCGTTCTTGTTCTTCAATTTCTTCCAAATGTTTGATACGCGAGATGGTTTCCTCGCTGAGTTTTGCGGGCAGATGCTCTTCTGGGTCGAATAGCATGGCAGTGCAGATACAGTATTTGCGTCCGGTGCGATGCAGCACGTCAACGTTTATACATCCTTCACATCCTTTCCAGAAAGACTCGTCGTCGGTTAAGTCGGCAAAAGTTACAGGTTTATAGCCCAGTTCAGTATTCATTTTCATCACTGCAGCACCGCTGGTGAGTGAGAATATCTTGGCGTGTGGCCAACGGGTTCGGGCCAGTGTAAATGTTAAGTCTTTAATTCGCTTGGCCAGTCCCAGTCCTCGGAAGTCGGGGTGGACAATCAGTCCGCTTGTGGTTACATACTGTTTGTTGCCCCAGGTTTCTATATAACTGAAACCTGCAAACCTTCCATCTGCCTTGCTGATAGCGATAACAGCCTTTGCTTCCATCATTTTCTTGGCCAGATATTCGTGGGTGCGTTTGGCTATACCCGTACCGCGCACTTTGGCAGCTTCGGCAATAGTGTTTAAGATGGTGTCCACATAGGTCTCATGCTCGGGACCAGCCACCATCACTTCAATATTATCCTTATCCATCTTTTTCTTTTAAAAAAATCAGATCGTCGTTTATTTCATGTTGGGAATAACGGTACTCAGTGCGTCGATTATCTCTTCCTGTGGCACACCTTCTTGTAGTACAACGAAAATGGTGTCGGCTCCAGCTATGGTGCCCAACACCTGATCCAGCGAACTGTTGTCAATGTTCCAGGCGATGGAGCTGGCATATCCGGGGCGAGTTTTGATCACAGCCATATTGCCCGAGAAAGTGATACTCACAAAACCAGGCATCGTCATCATCTCGCGCACTGTTGAGGGAGTTGCCACGCGTTTGTACATTGTTTCGTTGGGCAGCACGTACACATAGTTACCACCCATCGTTGCAGCCTTGGCCACTTTCAGTTGTTTCAGGTCTCGGCTCAGTGTGGCCTGAGTCAGTTTGAATCCTTCTCTCTGAAGGGCTGTCAGCAATTCTTCCTGGCTTCCCAGTTGTTGACTTGAGATAATCAGCCTTAGTGCTTCCAGTCTGTTGTTCTTGATTTTCATTGTCGTCGAATACTCTTTATTCGTAAAAATTGGAATATTTATACAGGTTTGGAGTGCAAAATTAGTAAATATTCTGTTTTCTGCCAAATATTTTTGCATATTTTGCATAAAAACCTGTTTTGTAACATAATAAATCAACAGCGGCACCCATCGTTTTTTTGCGATGAGTGCCGCCTAATTATTATTTCAGCTAGTTGTGTTACTTGACAAGTGTTTTCTTGTTGGAACCATCAGCCTTGCGGACGATGTACAGTCCCTTTGTGGAAGTATTCACCTTGCGGCCCTGAAGGTCGTAGTAGTCCTTTTCAGACATTTCATTGTTCGTCTCAGTGATGCCTGTCGTTGCGGAAGATGGGAAACTCATCAGGCGGAAGCGTGTGAACGACATCCAGTTCTGTATGTGTTCTGTTACGCCCCTGACACCAATCTTTATGGTTGATTCTTCTGCAATCTCGAATTCAACTGAAGCGTCGTTCCATCCGTTGTTGAACAGACCTCCTACAGAACCGATATGAGCCATCTCTGTTGTTTTCTCGTCGGCAAACAGAGTGAAGCTGCTCAGACCACCGGAAGCACGGCTTGTTACAGTCAGCAGGTACTTGCCGGGCTGCAGGGTGATGTATTGATAGAGTGTAACATCCCATCCCTCAATGTTCCAAGCACCGCCGTCGAAATAACTATAGTCAGAATTTCCATTGGCATCGGTTAGTGGCTCGTTGTTGAGTATCTGAATGTAACCTACCGATCCCATGCGTTCCAGAGTCCAGTAATCCGTCCCTTCCTCGGCATTTGGGTTGTGGATCAGATAGGTCAGGTTGGTAGATTCGGCCTTACTTTCAAGCAGGGCACTCGACTCTGCGTAGCTCCTGTAGTCTAATATCCATTCTTCGTACTTTGTTTCGGCATCGGCAGCACTTGTTGGCTTGTAGTCCTTGTGTGCTTCTACGGTAGCGGTCTTCTGGGTGCTGGCATACGGGAAAGTACCAGTGAATTGCTGCAGGTAGGCCAGTTTTTCGTATGAGAGTTTGGCCAGTTTGAATGTGGTAACTGCATTTGTCAATTCATCGATAGCCTCGTTGAGTGCATCAGTGGCGTGCTCCACATTGCTGTAAGTGTTGATTGTATTGCTGAGGTCGTTACGCTCTGTACCCGTGACGATGATATACTCTTTGTCGGTCAGTAGAGCACGGGCAGCTGCCAGTGCCGCTTCGTATTCCGTAATGAGCGAAGCATTCTTCACATCGTTCACGTTGGCTTCTGAGCCGTAGTAGGTCAGACGGAAGTTGTCCCAGGTGCACCACAGCATGACGTTGCTGTTCAGGTAGGCTCCTACAGTGAGGCCCCAGTTGCCTGCCTCGACAAACATTGGTGTACAGTTGTATTCACCATTCTGGAAAGACATGGCGGCATCTTCCATGGAATTTTCGGTACCCGTGAGCAGAGGGAACTGTGCCGTCTCTCTATTTTCGTCGCCTTCAATGAAGAAATATGGCAGGTCTTCGTTATCGCTTCCGTCCTGGCGGAAGAAGCCCTGAGCTTGCAGACGATAGACACCGTTGGGCGCATCATAGATATACTGATCCAGGTAGAATGTCGAGTGGTATGATTCGGCACAGTAGTTGGTGATGTCAAGACCAGGACCACCGATGTACCAGTTGTTGCAATTACTCAGTGACCAAGCCTGATTCCAGTCAGTACGGTTACGTCCGAAGTCTGCATCCCTGATGAGGAAAGTAGCATCGACAGGGTGGTCTGCCGTGGCAGTGGCCAGGATGGCCTGCTGCTCTTCCATTATCTCATTCTCTGTCATAATGCGCCACAGGGCCTTCTTGTCGTCGGCAGTGAGGTTCTTGGCCAGCAGGGTAGATGTACCGTCATAGCCAAAGTAGTTGTTACCATTGGAAATAGTGTACAGACCGTCATTGGTTTTGGTGATAGTCAGTGGCATGATGTCACCGCTGTCCATCCATTCGCCGTTGAAATAGATGGTATTGCCGCCGTTTGACACCATTGACTGGAGTTTATAAGTGCCGTTACCAAGATTACTCAGTGTGGCATACTGGTATTCATCTACAAGCGAAGCCTGTGTTCCCCACTTGTTGGCAGCACCCCAGAACTTACCAGTGCTTACGTTGCGCAGATAGTAGGTTCCGTCTTCTAGTTCTTCTTTGGTCTTGCCGTTCAGTGAATAGATGTAGGCCTCCTTGGCAACTGTTTCAGGAGTCGTGCCGTTGTAGTTGGTCACATAGCCGTGCATGATGACCTCGTCGCCCACCTGAATCTGGACATTGCCTTCTATCCATGGTTTGTTTTCCAGATAATAGGCATTGTAAATCTGGAACTGGTCACTGCTCGTGCTTCCATCGTCCGAAATGTAAAAGACGGCAGTGCCATATTGTTCGCTAAACGAGTATCGGATTTTCGAAATCGTACCTTTAATGAAATATTTCTCGGTACTCTTTACATTGGCAGCCAGTTTGCCTGCTACAGTAATGGCATCGGTCACGGTGTATGGATTGTTCAGTGTACCATCGCCTGTCATACTTGGTCCGGGATTGGGAGTATCGTCCACATCGTAGCTATAGACAGTGCCGTTCTCGAAGACGAGATCCTCGGTTTGATTGCCATCACCTCCATTGCCGTTATTGAAGATGATATAACCGGGCGCTTCCTCAGATGCTAAGGTGTAGGTATATACCTCATAGTTTTCGCCATTTATGGTCTGGGTGCCAGTCTTCTGAATGAGTTCGCCGGGCCATGAGCCGTTCTTCTCGGGATTAAATGTATAGGCATATACGTTCTGCCATTTTGCTCCATTGATGAAGGTAACGGTGTAGTTGGAGGCAGCAGCGGCAATGGTATAGTTATATAAATCCCTGTAGCATTCATCGACATTATTGTAACTGGTGAACTCGCCGTTGTTCTTATAAACCAGGATGAACCAATAAATGCCGTTGTCAAGCTCGTCAACAACGATATCGACGGTTTTGGTAGCGCCTGCTGCAATACTGATGGGGGTTAGTATGTCTTTGGCATAATTGAAGGTACTGCCGTCTCCGTTCTTCTTCCATGCATATGTGCGGATGTCGTCGTCGTAGGTATACGTGCTGTTGTTCTTGATGCTGACACGCAGTTTGGCTCTGTTCTCGCCGATGATGCCGTTGGCATCGGCATTCAGTACCTGGCCGTTACTGAAACTGAGATTGTAGTTCTTAGCAGCAGCAATGGTTACAGTTTTTGAGGCAATCTCGTTGAATTCCTCATGCCAACCTTCGTTCTCTACATAATAATAGGTCTTGTAGCCTATGGCTAGTTTCGTGGAACCAGTCTGTTTCGGGGTGAATGACATCTCAATAGCATCGCTTGTACCTTCTTCCACCTCAAAGTACTGACCGCCCACGTCCTCACCGTTCACCTGTAGGTAGAGTTGCTCGTTGAAGAACGTTCCGTTGTTTTGAATAGTTGTCTTCGTGGTCAGAAGACGGCCCTTCTCAAGGGTGCCGCTCACCTCCATGATGCCGCTCAGGTTGATAGTGGGAGTCTGTAGCGTCAGGGTGTTGTTGCTGACGGTAGCTGTCAGGTAATATTTGTCAGAACCTGCGTTTTTCAGCCAGATGCTGGAGCCGTTCTCGCGGCTCACCACACAGACGGTGTAATGGCCGTTGGGCAATGCAGGGACGGCTTCGGCACTAAGTTCGGTAGCTCGCCATCCCCATGAGTCGTCCAGTTCGACATTCCTGCAACTCTCGGCGAAAACCAGTTCATGGTTAGAGTCATAGACCCCCACACCAATTTCGAATTCGTAAGTGTCACCTGTTAAATTGTACATTTCGGCGGTAAAATAAATGTTGTACACGCCGTTAGTCAGCTTAAAGGCCGACTCGTTGCCCAGATTGAGACTGTAGGTTGTCATCTTTACCTCTGTCTTTGGAGCAACGCCTGTGTTTGGCTGTGCGCCGATTAAGGCATCCTGATAGAAGCTATAGCCGTCGGTACTCGAACTGGCACCGATGCCGCTATTGCTGCCTGGATCGAGAATTGACAACAGGAAGTAGTTGTTGCTATTACCGCCCCAACCCCAGTTCACGTGGAATAGTCCGTTCTTGTCGTAACCGTCTATCACGAAGGCATGACCTCCGCCTGTTGACTGTCCGCTATAGTACACCGGACGATTGTTTGCCAATTCGTTATAAATAAGGTTGTTCCATTCACGTGCACGGAAGTTACCTCGATCAGCCAAATAGGTGGCAGCATCGTAATCGAAATAATTCTTGAAGGCTATGGGCACCAAGGACGATTGGGCACCGCTTTCATTACTGGAATAGTCCATCTCTACCGAAGCTCCGCATAGTTTCATCAGCGTGGCTACGGCATCTTTCTGCTCATTGGTTTCATTACCGGTATAGTTGCTCAGCATGTTGGTCCAGTTCAGGGTTGTTATACCGATACTGCTCACGTTGATGCCTTTTGTATATGTGGTATAGGCTGGGATGGTGGCAATAGTTTGTGCTGGGTATTTATGGTAGTATAGCACCTGGGCCATGGCTGTGGCCACGCAGCCTGTCACCGAGCGGGCGTTACCGTCATACGGACACAGGCTATTATAGGGACTGCCCTGATTCCATGTGCAGTTGAGCAGTGGCTTTACAGCTTCATGCTCGTCGAGTTCAGAAGCTCTCACGGCTTGGTTAGGGTGCTGCTTCAGCCATGCAATCTGGTCGGCATATCCCTGAAGCCATGCCTTCATGTTCTCGGGCATATCCTCAGTGTTGAACGAGCCTTCGTCGCAATAGCCCAAAATGGCTGGTGCACGGTCATCTCCGCTCACAACGACGAATCCATCGCGCTCACCTACGTTGAAAACATAATAACTACTAGCATCCTTGGCTAGATTAAGTTTCCTGTTCATAGCAGGCAAATGCAACCTCCCACCTTTGTCGGTAGCATTAGTATGCTTACTGAGAAACTGAAGCGCTTTCTGTTGGGCTTCCTCTTTTGTCACGGTGACTGCCCATGTCAGCTGGCTGAGAAGCAGGCAAAGAAAAAGTAGAGTCTTCCTGTTCATAGATTAATAGTGTTTAAAAGATAAGAAAATGATTGACATGTAATTTTAATCTGTGCAAAGATAGCTCATTTATAATTAATTACCAACTTTTTTGAGGAAAAAGTTGTTCTGGAGAATTGTGTACAAATAAAGGCGGCACCCATCGTTTTTTGCGATGAGTGCCGCTGTTTTTTTTATAGTATCTATAGTTCCTATAGTATCTATAGTTCCTATAGTCTTATAGTCTTTTTGCCGTCAATGATGTAGAGGCCCTTTTGGGCTTTCTTTACCCTTTGGCCGCTGAGGCTGTATATTGCCTTGTCTTTTGCCTTCACCTCTGCCATCGTTTCGCTGATAGCAGAAACCTCTTCGGGAATCGTTACTGTATAGCCAAACAGGTCGCCATACCGTTTTTGCGAATCGCCTATTTCAATAAAGTTGCCATTGGTTTTGTAAACGATGATAAACCAATACTTGCCGTTGGAGGTAAGTGGAGCATCAATAGTGATGGTCTTCGACTTGCCTGTCTCCAGTTCTAACGCAGTCTCTATTGATCCTTCAGAGTAGTAATAGTTGTTGTCACCTTCTTTCAGAATATAGGTTCTGATCACATCATTATAGTCATTACTGCCATTGTTGCGAACCGTTACCTGCAGTTTGGCCACATTGTCATTGATTATGTTGCTTACGGCATTGGTCACTTTTCCGTTGCTGAATTTCAAGGTATAGCTCTTGGCCGGGAGCACAGTTATGGTTGTTGAGGCCGTCTTGTGGAACACTTCCTCCCAGCCAGTATTCTGGTTATAGTTCCAGGTGAAGTAGCCCACTTCCAGTTCGTTTTCGCCTTCGCTCTTTGGAGTGAAACTCATCTCCATTGTCTCGCTCTTGCCGGCATTCACTTCAAAGTTTTGTGCACCCACATTCTCGCCGTTCACTCTCAGGAAGAGCGTTTCGTGGAAAAACGAACCGTTATTCTTGAAGGTAGTAACTGATTTCAGCTTGCTACCCACTTCCATATTTCCGCTTACTTCGATAGCTCCGTCCAAGTCTATTTCAGAATTGGATACAGTCATCTCGTTGCCTGCTATGGTAGCGGTGAGGAATATTAAGTTTCCGCCTTTGTTGCGGTTCCATTCCTGTGCGCCGTCTTCACGGCTTATGGCAGTAATCTCATAGGTGCCGTCGGGTAGGGCGGGCACATTAATTTCTAATTCCAGACTGTTCCATCCCCATCCGCTTTGCACTTCTGAATCGAAATTGTATTCAGCATATTTCAGTTCTCCGTTTTCATTGAATATGCCCAGTCCTACGTTGAACGTATAGGTACTGCCGGTGATATTATATACTCCATCAGCATTAACCTTCAGATAGAATGTACCATTGCTCTTTGTCACGGTTGTGGTTTTTGCTTTGATGCCTCTGATGCTCATCACTACTTCCTCTTCAAACGGCTGGCCAGTGTTGGGCTGGGCGCCGATTAAGGCACTCTGGCTGAAGCTATAGCCATCGGTACTCGAACTGGCACCAGCACCGCTGTTGTTGCCTGAATCGAGGATAGAAAGAAGGAAATAGTTGTTGCTGCTTCCGCCCCATCCCCAGTTCACGTGGTACAGTCCGTCCTTGTCGTAACCGTCTATCACGAATGCATGACCTCCGCCTATTGACTGTCCGGCATAGTACACCGGACGATTGTTGGCCAGTTCATTATATATAATATTGTCCCACTCGCGTGCGCGAAAGTCATCACGATAATACAAAGTGGTTGCGGCATCATAGTCAAAGTAGTTTTTGAAGGCATCGGCTACAACCTCTGAAAAGGTACCGCTACTGTTTGCAGTGTAATCCATCTTTACGGAAGTTCCGCACAGTTGCATCAGTTTGGCCACAGCCGTTTTCTGGGTGCTTGTCTCGCTGCCGGTATAGTTGTTCTGCATATTGTTCCAGTTGATGGTCGTCATACCGATGGAACTCACACTGATTTTCTTCGTCTCAGTGGTGTAGCCGGGAATCGTCTTCTTGGTTCTGGCAGGATACTTATGATAGGCCATCACCTGAGCCATAGCTGTAGCCACACAACCAGTTAGCGAACGCTCACCATTATCTAATGGGCAGAGGTTGTTGTATGGTGCGCCTTGGTTCCATGTCGTTGTCAGCATTGGAGCAATGGCTTCGTGGTTGTCCAGTTGTGGAGCTTTGACAGCAGCGTTTGGATGCTTCTCCAGCCATTCCAACTGGTCGGCATATCCCTGCAGCCATGCCTTCATGTTCTCAGGCATCTCTTCAGTGTTGAACGAACCTTCATCGCAATAGCCTAAGATGGCAGGTGTCTGGTCGTTGCCGCTCACCACCACAAAGCCTTCTTCATTGTCTACGTTGAACACATAGAAATGTTTCTCGGCCTTTGCCAGTTTTAGTTGAGGCTGAACGCCGGGAGCGCGCAGTCTGAAAGCACTATTATGTGGTGCTCTTCCGTTCAGAAACAGTTGGGCTTTTTCTATAGCCTCTTCTTTCGTCACATTGTCAGCCCATGTCAGCTGGCATAGCAGCAGGCTAATCAATAAGAATAATGATTTCTTCATTTAAATAATAAGGTTGGTAATTTTGGGTAATTTTGAATCATTGTCCGGCTGCAAAAGTACTACAAATTATTGATTTGAACAAACATTACTCTATATTTTGAATAATCATAGCCCTTATTCCTTTAAACAGCAAGCGGCACTCACCGCTCTTCCATGCAATGAGTGCCGCTTTATATTTCCCTCCCTCGGGAGGGGTTAGGGGAGGGGTTTTACTTCACCACCACCTTCTTTCCATTGATGATGTACAGACCCTTCTGAGCCTTCATCACCTTCTGTCCGTTCAGGTTGAAGATACCCTTCTGAGCAGTCTCAGCCTTCATGGTCTCGATACCAGTAACCTTGCCTTCTGCCTTAGTTACGATATCCCACAGACCGTTCTTTTGCAGATTCTTGTCTGCATATACTGCAGAGCCTTCATCTGTACTGTCAGTACCGAACAGACCCTTAGCACCTTGGATGGTGTATCCGCCATCAACGATGTTGAAGTTCACAACGTATGCGTTAGCGATGTCGTTAGTATTTTCCAGAGTCCAGTTGTTGCCAGTGGTCTTGAAGATATAAGCCGATTTATCTGCATTCGAAATTACCCATCCGCCTTCTACACCGATGATGTGGATTGTTGCGAATTTTGCAATATTCACGCTGTTGTCGGCTACATTGAGCATCAGGCTGTTTGCAGCCTTATTCAGGATGCAGTACTCCTCGTCTGCAACAGGCAGGTTCTGTGAAGCCTTGGCAGTAGCAACAGCGCTGTTTACTTCATCTATCGTTGTTGCATTGTTTACATTAGTTATACAAGTATTGATGTCGTTTTCAATGTAGTAGAACAACTTATTGCCTACGGGCAGAGCATTGATTGTGGCCAGAGCCTGATCTTTTGCAATATCAAGGTCGCTCTTCTCTACCCACTCTTCGATGGTCCACAGACCGTTGTTGGCTACAGCCTTGTTTGCATATATAGCAGAACCGGCAGCGGTGTTGTCGGTACCAAACAGACCCTTAGCACCCTGAATGGTGTAAGCACCATCTGCAAGGTTGAAGTTTACAACGTATGCATCTTCCTTGGTTGTGGTAGTTGACAATGTCCAGTTATCTTCAGAAGTTTTGAGAATGTACTCAGGAGTCTCAGCATTGTTAGAGATCACCCATCCGCCTTCTACTTCTGTGAAGAGTACGATAGCCTTGTTCTCGATTGAAACCTTTCCATTAGCTACACTCAGCATGAGGCTTGTAGCTTTGTTAATGATGGTGTACTCCTTGTTGACCTCAGGCTTGTTCATTGCAGGAGCAAATGTAGCAACAAATGCGTTCAGGGTCTCCGTGGCGCTCTTCACGGCTTCGGCAGACTCGGCAGCAGTGTAGGCAGCCTGGGCTGTTGCAATAGCATCGTTCAGCGGCTTGATTTCGCTCTCAGCATAGGTGAATAACGCCTCACCGACAGTGTAGGTAGCAGCCTTTGCCTGAGCAGCATCGATAGCAGCTTGGAGATCGATCAATGCTATTTCGATCGAATTGATAGCTTCCAGCGTCAGGTGGCTGACGAAGAGGGCAGGCGTGTTGCCAACTCCAAAGTTGTTAGAGCCGGTTCCGTAGCCCAGGCTGATGGTGATGGGGCTGGCCTCGGTGAGAGTGAAGGCGATGGTGTGGGTGGTCCATGCACTCTTGCCGTCCATCCATTCCGTGCTCTCGTCGGTGTATGTGGTCTCGCCTACCTTCACAAAGAAGCGGTTCTCATAGTTGGCTTTTGTGGTGGTGGCATTGGTGTTCTCCACGTCGAAGGTCAGTTTGTAAGAGCCTGCGGGCAGCTCAGCAGTAGTCTGCGTGAAAGCTGCATAGTTGGTCTGCCAGCGGCACTCCAAACCAGCAGCGAACTCCGTAGCGAGGTGGGTCTCGTCAACGGTGGCTGCAGGGTGTTCACCGCGTACCTGATAGGTACCGATGAGGCCCATGCCGAGATCATAGTACTGCGCTGAAGTGACTTTGTCCCAGCCGAGGGGATCAGCCTCGGGGTTGAATCCGGCATTCACAATTTCTGGTACTTCAATTCCTGCCTCTTCCTTAATCTCAATAGGTTGGAACTGGATATTGCTGTTATAGCAGCTGATAGCTCCTACCATTTCGTAGGTCTTGCCTTCCTCGGCGGCGGCAATCTCCAGACCGAATTGGTTGTAGCCGACAATCTCGGTCTCGCCGATGTTGATAGTCAGATTATTTCCGTCAACGGTGTAGCCGGTGATGCCCTTCAGCGTCACCACCTCGTTAATGTGCTCTGCCGTGATGTCAGCAGCAGTCACCTCCGGATAGGTCACCTCAGCGGCGTCGCCATCCTTCATCACGAGGGCATTGTCGGGAACGAGCTCGAACAGATTTTTGTAAATACTCACTTTTCCTGTCCAGTTAGCAGCAATAGTCTTACCCACCTCAGCGGCTGTGGTCTTCTCGCCCGTTGTGTCATAGATGAGGCTTGAGCCGGTAGCATCCTTGACGTACACGTACTTAGCGGTAGGCTTGGCCACCACGAGAGCCTCACCGGTGAAGATGAACTCCTTGTTATTCTCAAGTGCTGTAGCAGCAGCGATATTTGCAATGTTGACAGGAGCTTCCTTGACAGTCAGCGTGAAGCTATCCTGGCAGGGCTTGTAGTTTTCATCACCCTCAAACGATGCTGTAATGGTTGCTGTGCCTGCTTTAAGCAGTTGCAGGGTTGTACCATCAATTTTGGCTACTTCTACGTCGCTGCTGGTCCAGGTGACGACGGCCCCATCGATAGCGGTCTCGCCAGCCTTTACTACTGCAGCGGGCAGGTTCATCGTAGTGCCCACGATACCCTCTTGGTTGTTACCTGCACTGATGGTTGTTTCTGTGCGGGTGTCAGACGGGCTGCCTGCAGGTGTGTAGTCGATAACTACTTCTTTGATGCGAACTTGCACATTCGAAGTGTTACCATTGCCCAGTACGAACGATGTGCTGTTGATGGTGTAAACTCCTTCATCATCGGCTGTTACGGGATTTCCATTTACAGTCACCGTAACTTTGCTGTAAGAAGTTCCATTGAATGTCATTGAGATGTTGTTGATGGTGGCTTCTGTAAGTGATGACACGGTAATGGTATTAGAACCGGCAGCGTGCCAATATAAACGGAAATCGCCAGCTTTGTTTAAGCCAGGAGCATTGGAGCCTGCACCCTTATCTGCGGTTACAGACCATTCGCTGGCATTAAGGCCAAACGTGGCAGCTTCGTTGCCATCGCAGGTCATGTTTGTTGTTGTAGTACCAGAGTACTTCATGGTAACCTGCTCTGCCATCACTGTTCCACACAGCATCGTCAGCAGACTGACGAGCATAAAACGTAATGTTTTCTTCATAAAATAATTAGTTTAAGTTAATAATAAATGTATTATATATATAATAAGTAGCGAGAGAGAAAAATAGGTTATTAGTCGGTTGGGACTTTCTGTAGGCCCACACTTCAGGGCAAAGATACAAAAAAATGTGATAAGTGATAATATGACGTCTGTTATTTATTGTTTTTTTACATTTCGTGCTTCACTGCAAAAAAACGGCACTCATCGCTTCTGCAATGAGTGCCGCTTTATATTTCCCTCCTTCGGGAGGGGTTAGGGGAGGGGTTTTACTTGACCACCACCTTCTTGCCATTGATGATGTACAGACCCTTCTGAGCCTTCATCACCTTCTGTCCGTTCAGGTTGTAGATTTCCTCAGACTCACGACCTGCCTTCATGGTCTTGATGCCAGTAGGAATTTTGGTAACTTCGATAATCCAATCCACGTTTCCGTTGCTGGTCTGCTTGTCAGCATAGCAAGGCTTACCGGCTTCTTTCTCTGCGGCATTAGTACCTACAAAACGACCTTTGGTAACGAGGTTGTTGATGCGATGAGCACCATCGGGCAGAGCTGTGAATGTCCAAGCAGCCTTTTTGTCGGCAGCTGTTGACATGGTCCATGCATTGTTTCCTGCCAGACCTACGAAGAGAGTGCCGTCTGCATTTGACAGGTAGTATTCGCCATTGTTCTCGGTCTCAATAAATTTCAAAGCAGTGGCCTGCTCGGCGATGGTGATACCGCTTTCAGCAAGTGCCATGTAGAGAGGAGTCTCGACATCAAGACGGAGTCGGAAGGTGTAAGTCTTGTCAGCCTCAGGCTTGTTCATTGCAGGAGCAAATGTAGCAACAAATGCATTCAGAGTCTGGGTTGCAGTGGTCACAGCATCTACAGATTCTGCGGCATCATAGACTCCCTGAGCAGTAGATATAGCATTGGTGAGAGGAGTAATCTCTGTTGCAGGATAGGTAAACATTACTTCGCCAATAGCGTAAGAATCGGCCAGTGCCTGAGCAGCGTCAATAGCCTTCTTAAGCTCGGCAAGAGCACCGTCGATGGCAGGAACCTGAATCAGTTTCACGTTGTCAACGAAGAAGTCAGAACGGCGGGCGCCACACATATTGAAAGTGATGACCACATTGCCGTCAACAAGTTCCTGATCAAGAGTGAATGGCAGTTCCAACGTGCTCCAGTCAGTGTCGTTGAAATAGGTGTTTACATTACCGCCTATTACACCATCGGCAGCAGGCGAGGTAGTTGAAGCGACTGTATTTTCGCCGTCAACAACTGAAAGACCAAGTTTGGTGTTCTGATTTGCCTGATTGTCTTTGTCATAGCTATAGTACTGCTTGTAGTCCACTGAGAGGATATAAGCACCAGCGGGAAGAGTTGCCATGGCATCAGATGTCAAAGTAATTACGTTGCCATTGCCATTCCATCCCTGGCGGATGAAGAGTGAATAGTTACCCTCGCTTGGATCGGAGGTACCGAACTGTGATGTGGTGCTTTCAGATCCTGCAGGGCGAAGCTCGGTGTTATTGAACTGTGTGCCTACACCATCAAAGGTCCAGCCTGTCAGTTCTAAAGCACCGTTAGATGCAGCTTTCTCGCCGTCGGCTTCGAAGCTGGGGTTAACGATAGCAGTTTCAGGATCGAAAATGTCGCCAGTCTTCTCAATCCAGAGGTAGTCAAGCTGGGCATCGGCCGAGCTGGTGGTGCCGAAATACTTGATTTCGGTCTCGGCAGTCAGTACAATCTCGTTTGATGCTGTCTCGGACAGGTTGCCCTTAGATGCGAATGCAATCTGAGTCTCACCATAGCCAATATATATATTCTGTTCACTGCTCTTACTGGTGAATGTTCCTACGTGCAGTTTATATTTGCCTGCGGACAGAGTGGTGATGACGACATCTTCAGAAGATACTCCACCCTTTGCGTTAGATCCACGGATGGGGAGGTTGCCGTTTGTGCTGATCGTCATTCCGCTGATGTCTTCACCCTCAGAGCAGTAAATAACATTGTTTTTTTCTGTGGCAGTGTATGCCCAGTTGGCAACTGTGTTCTCGTTGTTTAGAATCACTGATGCACGATACTCTTGATTGGTAGCTTCCTTTGTCCACAGTGTGCCATTAACATTGATATAAAGAGGATAAGGCACTGTGACAGCGTCTTCTTCGAAAGCTTTACCCGAGGCAAGTTCCTTGATGACAGCCGACTCAGCACCGGTTGCATTAACGGTGTAGTTCCATGTGGCAGCCTCGCGGAATACTAAGGTAATGACATTGTTGGCTTCGTTCTCAACTGTGGTGATGGCATTGTTACCAGAAACGTAGATATACTTTTTGTCGTTAACATAGATTGCAGCAGTATAATCGGCTGCAGCCGACACTTCTGTGCCTACAATTGTGCCTATTACAACGTCATTCTTGATGGTGTTGCTGCTTTGGTCAACAAACTTGATGGTGTAGTTGGTAGGAGTAGCTGCGGGAACATCGCCATCCTGAATCTCGCGTACCACGACATTGTCAATGGCGAAGTTGGCATTGTAGCGTTTTGTAATGAACTGCATTTTTCCCAGGCCACCGGTCTCGCTCAGAGTTGTGATCATGTCACGCGCGAACACAACGCTGCTCGTAGCCTTGTCGGTGATGGTGAGATAAGTCAGCGATCCATTGCGGCTCAGCTTGACTTCCATCCAAGTTAGGTCGGAAATACCTTTGCTACCGGCAGAGATGGCAGCCTTCTGGGTGCTATTGCCATTGATGATGTATTCGGTTGCATTTACACCCGTTGCCACCAGTCCGAGAATCTTTGCGCTGTTAGCAGCATCATAGATGTTAAACTCTACAGGTGACTGATTATTTGACGAACCAATCTTCACGTCGAATGTCATGGTGAAGTCTGTGCCAGCTGCTACTTTGTCCTGCAGACTGGTGCTTGTAAGGACGCAACCGTTGTTTTGTCTTGTTCCTTGATCTACAGACAAGTAGTGGTTTCCGTCATCTTCCAGAATAACTGGCGTGAAACGGCCAGCTGTGCCGGTTGTCCAGTCGGCAGTAGCACCGTCAGCCTCGTAATCCTGCGAGAAATAGGTGGTGGCTTGAGCCCAAGCATTTCCTCCTACTAACACCATCAGTGCTAATAGTGCGGATTTAAGTAAATTTCTTTTCATGTTATGTTTTTATTAGTAATAATGTTTGCGCCTTCCGGTCCGTTAGCGCATGGTTGAAGTTTTGAATTGTAGTTTTAGTTATTGGTAGTGCCCGTCTGCGGACCTCTTATTGCTGCCTCCCAGTCTTAGTGGTAAGGCCAGAATAGGGCACAGGATGTTTTCTCTTCTATTTAAAAGGAATTCGTTAGTAATTTGTGGTAAATATTATGAGTTATGTAGTTTCTGCTATATTACTATTCAAGTTGCAAAAATAGAAAATCTTCTTTTAATATCCAAATAGAATTAAAAAGTTTTTGCTTTTTTGTTAATATTGCGTGGCAAAAAATCATTTATCACGGGTCAACGCTATAACTGTTAAAATAAATTTTGGCCATTATTTTTCAAATTTTGGCCAAAATTCAATGAATAATGGCCAAAATTTATTTCAGCCTTATTTCTGTTGCAGCTCGATAGCCGTTCTGTTACGTCCCAGTTTTTGTTCTCTTTGCCAGCAGCGCGATATACTCTAAAACAAATTATAGCTATAATTTCCCCGATTATAGCTATAATTTTCTGAATTTTAGCTATAATTTATTTCAGCGTGCTTTCTTTTGCGGTCCAACATGAGTTCTGTTCCGCCCCAATTCTTCGTTTCTTTGTCACTAAAACTAATTATTGGTAAAATATATCCGAGAATTGTTATAATTATAGCCGAGCTTGTTAGAATAATATCTGAGAATTGTAGATGGTCTTTCTATTCACTCCCCTCCCTCACAGGGAGGGGTTGGGGGAGAGTCTTCTTTCTTTCACGCGCGCATAATATATAAAAGGTATGCCCTTTTCCTTGAATTGACATATATCAAATCAGGGGTAAAAAATGCACTTTTTCTCAAATTTTTTATTGAAAAGTTTTGGTAGTTTGAGAAAAAGCCGTACCTTTGCATCCGCTTACGAGGAACACCTCCTCACGAGCGACTAAGAAAGAGTTCTTTGAAAGATTTACATAGACAGTGAAGTAGTACAAGAAGCGAGTACTTTTATTAGTACTTGGGTAACAAAAGTCAAACCGTTAAATTCTTGAATGAATTACTGGATAGTTGTTCTGAGACAGAGTAAGAGATACTAGTTCTACTAGTTACACTAGTGGTACTAGTTCTAGAGATACAGATTTTACAATGAAGAGTTTGATCCTGGCTCAGGATGAACGCTAGCTACAGGCTTAACACATGCAAGTCGAGGGGCAGCATGTTGGTTGCTTGCAACCGATGATGGCGACCGGCGCACGGGTGAGTAACGCGTATCCAACCTTCCCCCTAGTAGGGAATAGCCCGGCGAAAGTCGGATTAATACCCTATGTTGTTCATTGAAGGCATCTGATTTGAACCAAAGGTTTTCCGCTAAGGGATGGGGATGCGTCTGATTAGGTTGTTGGCGGGGTAACGGCCCACCAAGCCGACGATCAGTAGGGGTTCTGAGAGGAAGGTCCCCCACATTGGAACTGAGACACGGTCCAAACTCCTACGGGAGGCAGCAGTGAGGAATATTGGTCAATGGACGGAAGTCTGAACCAGCCAAGTAGCGTGCAGGATGACGGCCCTATGGGTTGTAAACTGCTTTTGTCAGGGAATAAAGTGAGGCACGTGTGCCTTTTTGTATGTACCTGAAGAATAAGGACCGGCTAATTCCGTGCCAGCAGCCGCGGTAATACGGAAGGTCCGGGCGTTATCCGGATTTATTGGGTTTAAAGGGAGCGCAGGCCGGAGATTAAGCGTGACGTGAAATGCCGCGGCTCAACCGTGGAAGTGCGTCGCGAACTGGTTTTCTTGAGTGAGTACGACGGAGGCGGAATTTGTGGTGTAGCGGTGAAATGCTTAGATATCACGAAGAACCCCGATTGCGAAGGCAGCCTCCGAGTCCTTAACTGACGCTAAAGCTCGAAAGTGCGGGTATCGAACAGGATTAGATACCCTGGTAGTCCGCACGGTAAACGATGGATGCCCGCTGTTTGCGATATACAGTAAGCGGCCAAGCGAAAGCGTTAAGCATCCCACCTGGGGAGTACGCCGGCAACGGTGAAACTCAAAGGAATTGACGGGGGCCCGCACAAGCGGAGGAACATGTGGTTTAATTCGATGATACGCGAGGAACCTTACCCGGGCTTGAACTGCAGGAGAACGATTCAGAGATGATGAGGCCCTTCGGGGCTCCTGTGGAGGTGCTGCATGGTTGTCGTCAGCTCGTGCCGTGAGGTGTCGGCTTAAGTGCCATAACGAGCGCAACCCTTTTCATTAGTTGCCATCAGGTGATGCTGGGCACTCTGGTGATACTGCCACCGTAAGGTGTGAGGAAGGTGGGGATGACGTCAAATCAGCACGGCCCTTACGTCCGGGGCTACACACGTGTTACAATGGGTGATACAGAGAGCCGGTCGTCCGCAAGGACGATCCAATCCTTAAAGTCATCCTCAGTTCGGATTGGGGTCTGCAACCCGACCCCATGAAGCTGGATTCGCTAGTAATCGCGCATCAGCCATGGCGCGGTGAATACGTTCCCGGGCCTTGTACACACCGCCCGTCAAGCCATGAAAGCCGGGGGCGCTTGAAGTCCGTGACCGCGAGGATCGGCCTAGAGCGAAACTGGTAATTGGGGCTAAGTCGTAACAAGGTAGCCGTACCGGAAGGTGCGGCTGGAACACCTCCTTTCTGGAGAGGACACTATACAGTGGTTTGACAACCCATTGCTTCTTTACTACACAACTGTTTAATAAAGAATAGAGAAAAACGAGGCTGGGCAGAGGCACCCCCTCTGACCGACTTATGAGAGTCCTATAGCTCAGTTGGTTAGAGCGCCACACTGATAATGTGGAGGTCGGCAGTTCAAGTCTGCCTGGGACTACTCTGAGGTAATTGTCAATTATCAATTTTCAATTATCAATTCTCTTAACGGGGGATTAGCTCAGTTGGCTAGAGCACCTGCTTTGCAAGCAGGGGGTCAACGGTTCGAATCCGTTATTCTCCACTATTCGGTTCAGATCACTCAGACAACTCTGAATACTCAGAATACTCAGAATACTCTGAGAGGAACCGAAAGAGATCTTTGACATATTGAGACACAAGACTGTAAGTAAAGACTTTTTAGAAGTCACAAGATTAGAAATAATCTCAATACAGCTGAAAGTATGAGCGATTCTTTCTTTTGCCAGGTATTGCGCTATATGATAGCGCTGTTACCGGCACGAGTTGGAATGTAGGCGAAATCGAGTTAGGGCGTCTGGTGGATGCCTTGGCTCCCGGAGGCGATGAAGGACGTGATAAGCTGCGATAAGCCTCGGGTAGGTGCAAATGACCTTTGATCCGAGGATTTCCGAATGGGACAACCCAGTCATATGAAGTGTGACTATCCCTGCTTATGTAGGGAGGCTAACCGAGGGAACTGAAACATCTTAGTACCTCGAGGAAGAGAAAATAACAATGATTCCCCCAGTAGTGGCGAGCGAACGGGGAAGAGCCTAAACCGCCGGTGTAGCAATGCACCGTCGGGGTTGTAGGACCACGCCGTGGCATGTTGATGTGGAGTAGAACCGTCTGGAAAGATGGATCATAGAAGGTGATAATCCTGTATACGAACACAGATTCAGCCTAGTGGTATCCTGAGTAACGCGGAACACGAGTAATTCTGCGCGAATCTGCCGGGCCCATCCGGTAAGGCTAAATACTCCCGGGAGACCGATAGTGAACGAGTACCGTGAGGGAAAGGTGAAAAGCACCCCGATGAGGGGAGTGAAATAGTCCCTGAAACCAGGCGCCTACAAGCGGTCGGAGCTGCATTTTGCAGTGACGGCGTGCCTTTTGCATAATGAACCTACGAGTTACCATCACCAGCGAGGTTAAGCTTCTTTGTAGCGGAACCGCAGTGAAAGCGAGCCTGAAGAGGGCGTTGAGTTGGTGGGGGTAGACGCGAAACCGAGTGATCTACACATGTCCAGGATGAAGTCCCGGTAACACGGGATGGAGGTCCGCACCGATAAGCGTTGAAAAGCTTCCGGATGAGGTGTGTGTAGGAGTGAAAGGCCAATCAAACTCGGAGATAGCTCGTACTCCCCGAAAGGCATTTAGGTGCCGCGTCGGATGATCACCGTGAGAGGTAGAGCGACCGATAGGTCAAGAGGGCTTCACCGCCTATCGAGACCTGACGAACTCCGAATGCTCACGGTCTGCAGTCCGGCAGTAAGGGGGCGGGTGCTAAGGTCCGTCCCCGAGAGGAGAAGAATCCAGACCGCCGTCTAAGGTCCCGGAATCCTGTCTGAGTTAGTCTAACGAAGTGTGGCCTCGATGACAGCTAGGATGTTGGCTTGGAAGCAGCCATTCATTCAAAGAGTGCGTAACAGCTCACTAGTCGAGAGGCCGTGCATGGATAATAATCGGGTATAAGACAGGTACCGAAGGCGCGGGATAGCAATAATAAAAGTATCGGTAGGGGAGCATTCCTGCGACGCCGAAGCCATGGGACGACCCTTGGTGGAGTTTCAGGAAAAGCAAATGTAGGTATAAGTAACGATAAGGAGGGTGAGATTCCCTCCCGCCATAAGACTAAGGTTTCCCGGGCGATGTCATTCAGCCCGGGGTTAGTCGGGTCCTAAGTCTCAGCCGAACGGCGAGGGCGATGGCAGACACGGTTAATATTCCGTGACTTCCCTTACGGGCGATTGTGGAGACGGAGCAGTGACACTGCCGCGCACCGACGGATGTGTGCGTTGACGGGTCTAGGCTGTGAGGATGGCAGGCAAATCCACCATCCGAGCTGATTCCCCATAGTACGGCACTCCCTTCGGGGAGAGCCGATAGTGCAGGTAATCATACTCCCGAGAAAATCCGCTAAGCTTAACCGTTAGGGAACCCGTACCGGAAACGGACACACGTAGTCGGGTAGAACATACTAAGGCGTTGAGAGAGTCGTGGCTAAGGAACTAGGCAAACTGACCCTGTAACTTCGGGATAAAGGGTCCTCCCCTCCGGGGGAGGCGCAGAGAATAGGTCCAGGCAACTGTTTAACAAAAACACAGGGCTGTGCAAACTCGAAAGATGATGTATACAGCCTGACACCTGCCCGGTGCTGGAAGGTTAAGAGGAGATGTCATACGCAAGTTGCAGCATTGAATTGAAGCCCCAGTAAACGGCGGCCGTAACTATAACGGTCCTAAGGTAGCGAAATTCCTTGTCGGGTAAGTTCCGACCTGCACGAATGGTGTAATGATCCGGACGCTGTCTCGGCCACGATCTCAGTGAAATTGTAGTATCGGTGAAGATGCCGATTACCCGCGATGGGACGAAAAGACCCCGTGAACCTTTACTACAGCTTAGCACTGACCTTGGTCATCGGATGTGTAGGATAGGCCGGAGGCTATGAAGCGGCGTCGCCAGGCGTTGTGGAGCCATCCTTGAAATACGGCCCTTCTGCTGCCTGAGGTCTAACGGGTAATAATCCGGACACTGCTTGGTGGGTAGTTTGACTGGGGTGGTCGCCTCCAAAAGCGTAACGGAGGCTTCCAAAGGTGCCCTCGGGCCGATTGGTAACCGGCCTTACAGAGTGCAATGGCATAAGGGCGCTTGACTGGGAGGCAGACATGCCGAGCAGGCAGGAAACTGGGGCATAGTGATCCGGCGGATCCGTATGGAAGGTCCGTCGCTCAAAGGATAAAAGGTACTCCGGGGATAACAGGCTGATCCCCCCCAAGAGCTCATATCGACGGGGTGGTTTGGCACCTCGATGTCGGCTCGTCACATCCTGGGGCTGGAGAAGGTCCCAAGGGTTGGGCTGTTCGCCCATTAAAGTGGCACGCGAGCTGGGTTCAGAACGTCGTGAGACAGTTCGGTCTCTATCTATCGTGGGCGTGGGAGTCTTGAGTGGACCGGTCACTAGTACGAGAGGACCGTGATTGACCGACCTCCGGTCTGCCGGTTGTACCGCCAGGTGCACCGCCGGGTATCCGCGTCGGGTTCGGATAAGCGCTGAAAGCATCTAAGTGCGAAGCCGGCCACAAGATTAGGGCTCCATATAGGGTCGTCGCAGACTACGACGTTGATAGGGTGCAGGTGTAAAGACGGTGACGTCAAAGCCGAGCACTACTAATTGCCCGAATGGTTTCTCCGATTGGCGCTTACTTTCAACTGTATCTTCAGTCTTTGTGTTGATATGTCATAACCTATATTAAGGTGGTTATTGCAGCGGGGTCCCACCTCTTCCCATTCCGAACAGAGAAGTTAAGCCCGCCTGCGCCGATGGTACTGCAATGCAATGCGGGAGAGTAGGAGGCCGCCGTCTTTTTTGAGAAAGCCCTGTTTCAGAAATGAGACAGGGCTTTTCTGTTGTTGGTTATTTTATTTGTTCCTTTATTTGTTCCTTTCATCGACTTTTGTTAACTTTGTCGCTGAAATAACTTTACATAAGCCATCTATGCCTAAAAGACTTTCCTTGTTGCAAGATATCATCCAGCGAACTCAGTGTGTCTTCGTTTGGCTGAGTCGTATTACGCATTGCAAAGGCTTTGGCATCCAGTCGCCTACTGATTTCGGTTTTGTCAATACGGTGGTAAATGAGCATTGGCCTTACTATGCGTATGAGCATTTAGGAATGTATGATACTTGGAAGCGTAGGCATCTGGGACTGCTTTATTTCCGTATTGCCAATTGGCGGCAGCCATCAACGGTCTATGATGGGGTAGGAGTGATGTGTTATCTGAAAGCTGGGTGTGCGAAAGTTCATACGCCTTCAAATGGTGAGATATTGGATTTGGCGGTTGTCTCGCTTGGCGAGGATATTGATGCTGTGTTGGATTGTTGCGATGATCGTTCGGTGGTTTTAGTAGAGGATATTAAGGCCTTCCCTAACAAATGGAAGCAGCTGTTAGCATCCTCACGAGTCGTCATCTCCTATGACCTTTATTACTGTGGAATATTACTTTTTGACCGGAAACGAACTAAGCAGCATTATATAGTAAACTATTAACCTATTTATATATATTATGAAAATAACAAAAGTCTATACACGTACGGGCGACCAGGGTACTACCAGTCTGGTGGGCGGTGTACGCGTTTCAAAAGCCTCTCTTCGACTGGATGCCTATGGAACTGTTGATGAACTCAGCTCACATATTGGTCTGCTGATTGCTATGTTAGGTTCAGATGAACAAACTAAACTACTGAAACGAATACAAAACACGCTCTTTAATGTGGGAACTCATCTTGCTACCGATGCCAAACAGACAGAACTGTTGTCTTCTGCGCGATTACCGCAAGGAGAAGTGGCTTATATGGAACAACAGATAGATGATATCAACAATTCGCTCAACTCATCGCAAGGCTTTATCCTTCCAGGAGGTTCGCAGGAAGCAGCACAGGCTCATGTGTGCCGTACCGTGTGTCGAAGAGCTGAGCGGTGCATTATAGCCCTTGCAGAAACTGCCGAAATAGGTGATGAAATTCTGCAATATATGAATCGGTTGAGTGATTATCTGTTCGTTTTGGCAAAAAAAATAAACTTTAACAAGCATATTGGTGAAAATCTATGGGAAAATGCTTGTAAATAAGAAAATATTTGTTATTTTTGTGCCCCAAATAACAGGAGTAGTTCCTGTTTATGAGTAACATGACTTAAATAATTTAACAGCTATGTATTGGACACTGGAACTTGCATCAAAATTGGAAGACGCTCCCTGGCCCGCAACCAAGGAGGAACTCATAGATTACGCTATCCGCTCAGGCGCACCGCTTGAGGTACTTGAAAACCTTCAGGAAATTGAGGATGAGGGTGACGTTTACGAAAGCATCGAAGACATCTGGCCCGACTATCCCACCAAAGAAGATTTCCTGTTCAACGAGGATGAGTATTAAGCATCTTATTGACTTGTAACTAATTGAAAATCAACGTGGTGTGCAAAATGATATTTTTTGCACACCACGTTTTTATGCCCAAAAGTGCCGTTTTTAGTGGCTCAATAATGGCACAAGCGCCGCAACTCTGTCCAGAGTTCCTGTCAGATACCCTTGGCGAAGTAGTTGACGGACTTGACTTCAAGTTTGAAGCAATGTTAAAAAGTGATGGTGGCGAGTGTTTATCTTCTCCTTAGATAATATAGGCCTGTTGTATCATTTTCAACACTAAATTATCTCGTTTTTTCTTGTATTTAACATAAATTTTGTTAAATAAAGACACTTTTCTATGCAGATGTATGTTTTTTTTAAAAAATTATATATTTTTGCGTACTTGTATAAATATTTTGAACATGTTGTTTCACTCTAACGGAGAGGAGGAGACACTGTTCGGTCCTATCAATTTAGGATAAAACAAAAAAAACGAGAGGGGGGGCGTTCTTATTTTGAAAACGCGTATTTTTAAACTGACAGTTCTGATGTTACTGGGAACACACAGCGTGGTTCTGGCAACATCTTTCGTGTCTGGTCAGCCCGACTCTCTTAACACACTTTCTGCCCCCGCTGACACTACTCTCCGCTCCGTCTCCGACACACTTTCGTTCTACGATCGCTACCCGTTCATCCGCATTGTGCCGCGCAACTCCGAGCTGGCACCCGTCACCGATGAAGAGTTCTTCAACACCTCGGCACGCGTCATCTTCCCCGTCAACAAGTTCGTTCTGCCCAAGAACGACTCGTTGTTGCGCCTGCTCTCCGGCACCATCTTCCCCCGCATTAACAGCGACAGTCTCCGACTGAAGAAGCTCATGTTCCGTGGTGCCGCCTCGCCTGAAGGACCGCTGCGCTGGAACCGCACACTGGGTAACAACCGTATGAACGCCCTTTACCGCTTCGTCAGGCAGCACATCAGCACCGCTTCAGCCGACACCCTCTCACAGCGCGACGTCGATGTGGAGGACTATCGCACGCTGTGCATCATGATGCGCCAAGCCGGCGACCGTGACTACGGCCTGGTTCAGGCCCTGTGCGATGTCTATCTGGCCAAAGACGACCTGCCCACGCTGAAGCGTAGGCTGATGCAGGTCCATCAGGGTCGGCTGTGGCGTCGCCTGCTCCGCACCTACTATCCGAAGCTGCGCTCTGCCCGCTTCGTGATGATTCTGGAACGGCCCGAGCCGTCTATGCCCCTGCAATACATCGAAGCCAGCGGGCTCCCCTATGTGTTGCCCTCGCTGCCCAGTGTGAGGCCCATCCCCGTGCCTACACTTGTCCATCGCCGCGAGTTACTCTCCGTGAAGACCAATGTATTGTTAGACCTGGCCTACATGCCAGGCTACAACCGTTGGTGCCCCATCCCCAACGTGGCCATTGAGTACTATCCACTTCACGGCCACTTCACCTTCGGCGCCTCGTTCGACTGCCCCTGGTGGCAGGACTACGAAGGCCACAAGTATTTCCAGGTGCGCAACTACCAGCTGGAGTCGCGCTACTACTTCCGTTCCGGCGACATCCGTCGCAACGTTCCCGGCCAGGGTGCCGCCTTCCGCGGCTTCTATGTGCAGGCCTACGCCCATGTAGCACTCTACGGCATCATGTTCGATGCCGACAACGGCTGGATGGGCGAAGGTCTTGGCGGTGGCGTCGGTGCCGGCTATGTGCTGCCGCTCAGCCGCGACGGCCACTGGCGGCTGGAGTTCCAGGCCCAGGCGGGCTACTTCATCACTGGCTACGATCCGTTCCAGTACGAGAACCCCGTCAACCCCAATTACCGCGACCACCTCTATTATTATAAGTGGACGAAGAAGCCCGCACTCTTCAAGAAGCGCCAGTACCGCTTCAGCTGGCTGGGCCCCACCCGCGTGGGCATCACCCTCAGCTACGACCTGCTCTACCGCAGGGTGGCCAAGAAGGGAGTGAGCTTCAGGAACTGGGAGATAATGGAGGCCTATAGGGCCCATGAGCCCAATAAGCCCCATGAGGCCCATGATTCAGAAAGGAGGGCTGCCCAATGAGAAAGCTGCTGCTACTCTTCGCCACCCTCACGGTGCTCATGGCATCGTGCGAGCGTCAGCCACCCCTCCACCTCTACGACTCGGCTGAAGTTGACTTCACCCTGCCTCTCATCGACCTGCAGCTCGACGTGTACTGGAAGTACGACTGGGAGCTGACCTACGACGTCAAATACGACTGGCGTGCCGAGTGGTACTATGGTTGGGACGACAACGACCGCGCCGTCTTCGGTGAGATGGGCTACGTGGAGCCCAACGAGTTCAACCTCCGCCGCTACTACACAGGCGATGTGTCCTACGGTCCGCGCCTGAACGTCAGGAAAGACAAGGTCTATGGCAAGACCTTCTCCGGGCGCTACGAGTGGGGCTACTGGGACCTCCTGGTGTGGAACGAGATCAGCACCATCGACGGTGTGCAGAGCCTGCGCATCGACGAGGCTGAGAACTACGACAGCGTCGTCGCCTCCACCGGACCCAGCATGATGCAGTCGCGCTACCAGGCACCGCGCTACACCCGCTCGTTCTATGAGCCTGAGCTGCTGTTCGGCGCCCAGAGCCAGGCCGAAGCCATCACGTCCGACCTGGAGGGCTTCATCTTCGATGCTGAGCGCAACGTCTATTTCAAACAGCTGAACATGCTGCTGCTGCCGCTCACCTACATCTACCTCACGCAGGTCATTCTGCACAACAACAATGGTCGCGTGACGTCGGTCGATGGCTCAGCCAACCTCTCAGGCATGGCACGCTCGGTGGTGATCAACACAGGCCGTGCAGGCAGCGACCCCATCACCGTCTATTACAACGTGCTGATGAAGAAGGGATGCGACATGAAGGGCGAATCGGTCGATATCGTCGGAGGACGCCTGATCACCTTCGGCATGTGCAACCAGCTGCACAACCAGATCACCGACGTCTCACAGGTGACCGACAAGGAGCCACACTATATGGACGTCACGATGCAGTTCAACAACGGCATGGACTCCACACTGGTGTTCAACGTCACCGACCAGGTGCGCAAGCGCTACCGAGGCGGCGTCATCACCGTCGAGCTCGATATGGACACCGTGCCAATCCCCAGCCGATCCGGCGGCTCCGGCTTCGATGCCGTGGTGAAGGACTTCGAGGATGGAGGAACACATGAATTTGACATGTAATAAAACGAATGGAACAAAAATAAATAAAAAAACTCTCTTGCCTCTTGCTTCATGCAAGTAGTGAATACGAAATACAAAAACAATATAAACAAAACTAATCAACAAAAAAAACAAAAAAAACAAAAAAATCAAACAAATCAAACAAAGCAACAATTTTTTGAATTCATTTAATTATTAACTTTTTAAACTTTTCAATTATGAAAACTAAGTTTTATTTCCTCGCAGCACTTGCGACCGCAATGTTCGCAAGCTGCGCAAACGAAGAGTACATCGACGACACCAGTCCCAACGCTACTCTGGAGCAAACTGGTGACGGAAGCATCCAGTTCGGATTCGACTTCCAGAACGCTACTCGTGCAGATGGCGACATTTATGGCGCTTCTGCTGCTAAGAAGCTCGGTGGTCACTTCTATGTAATTGGTACTAAGGGTTCTGAAGGTACTGACAATCCTTCAGAGACTCTCGTGTTTGACAACTACTCGGTAAGCTTCACAGCAAATACTGCTGGTACTACTGCTTCAAACACTGCAAACTGGGAGTATGTTGGTCTTCCTGCTGACGCACACCATGCAAAGCTGTCTCCTAACGCTCAGACTATTAAGTACTGGGACTACAACACAACTCAGTATGACTTCCACGCATTCTCAACAGGTACAAAGGATGCTGTAACCGGTAAGACAACTGGAACTATTGGTGCTAACGAGATTAATGTAACAAAGTCGCTGTATGGTACTGGTCTTGCAGGTGGTGCTACTGCTTACACCTTCATCGTTCCAAATGCTGCTTGTCTTGAAAACCTCTATGTTACAGATATTACACCTGTTGCAAAGGCAAAATATGGTAAGGATGTACAGCTGAAGTTCAAGAACCTGGGTGCTAAGCTTCGCATCGCTCTGTATGAGACTGTTCCTGGCTACTCTGTACAGGCAAATACCGTGAAGTTCTATGCAGATGCTGCTACACCTACTGATCCTGCAGGTCTTGGTTATGTTGCTCCTACCACAACTGGTACACTGATTAGCACCGCTGATAAAGGTCTTCCTTTGAAGGGTACGATTGAGGTTAGCTTCCCCAATGTAGGTGCAAGCAATTCATCCAATGCCAACTACAACAAGGCATCAGTGAATGTGACTGCTGACGAGTCAGCTCCTGCTAATTATGAGTTCAAGAAGACATTCGGAACTATTCCTGAATCTGAGATGGTCGGTAAAGAGGCAAACGAGCCTGATGCAACCGCATACCTTGGCCGTAACCTTCCTAATGCTTCATTTGTCGGTGACCCCAATGCTAATTTCTATCAGTTGACGTTCCCTGTTGACGATAGCCATCCTCTGACTCTCCGTGTAGATTACACTCTGATTTCTACCGATGGTTCTAATGAAACTATCACCGTTCATGGTGCAAATGCTGTAATTCCTTCTACTTACACTAAGTGGCAGCCTAACTACGCTTACACCTACATCTTTAAGATTTCAGACAACACCAATGGTACTACAGACTACGCTACTGCGGGTTTGTTCCCCATCACCTTCGATGCTGTTGTAGCTGACTTCACTGATGTGTCTGGCGAGCAGAATACCATCACTACTGTAGCTACTCCTTCTATCACTACTTATCAGCAGAATCACGATATCACAAAGGATGAGTATGTACGTGGTTCCAAGAATATTTATGTTCAGGTGAAGAAGGCTGATGGAACGTTGGCTAACGACCTTAATGGAACAACTGCTAATAGTACAGACAGATCTATCCTCTTTGCAGTTGTTGCTGGCACAACTGAGGCTCAGGTAGTGGATGCTTTGCAGCAACGTACAACTGCTATCAATGCAGCTGATGTTAAAGGTCGTAATGGTCTTACTCTGACAAAAGGTTCTATTACAAACACTGTTACTTCTATCGTGAATGGTGTTGATGACAATCCTATCCCGGTTGCAGCAAATACTACAGGTGAGATTGCTTCTTCTATAGCTGCTGGTACTTATGCTTATGTATATGACTACTCTGCAGGAGCTAAGACTGTTGTGACAGAGTTCCAGCCTGTTTCAGTAACTGTAGATTCTCCTATTGATGGGACCTCTAAAGAGTACTATCCTATAGTAATCGCTGTCGATTTGGCAGGTATCACAGTAACTGGTGCTGAAGAGACTGTAGATCATGATTATATCTACTTCTCTAAGACAACTACTGACGGTGGAACAACTTACACCTATTCATACATCAGTGTAGCCAACAAGACAACTGTTCCCAAAGGAGTTGTTAAGCTTGCTAAGACTGTTGTTGGAGGTAAGACTCCTGTAGCAGGTACAACAACCGCCGCTGCTGGTACCTTCTACTTCGACAAATACTTCTCTAACGATGGTGATTACGCTGTTAAGGTCATCAAGATTGTTAATCCTTAATCCTCTCTCATCTCATCGGGGGTCTTGCGTTCCTCCGGTAGCGAGCGCGACCCCGATGAGTTAAATCAAACCAAGTGGAGTTCTTGCTCCGCGATGCTTCGCAAGCGAGCAGAGCTTGAGCGCGACTCCCGAAAAAGCTCATTCAGGTTCGACTCCTGAATGAGCTACAAAGAAAAAAAACGAAACGAGCACAAAATGAGACTCGGAGTCTCGTGCTCAGAGAAAAGAGAAGAAAAATGAGGAGGATGAGGCTGATGAGGCAAATGAGGCAAATGAGGCTAATGGGGCCTATGAGGCTCATGGGGCTTATAAGGCCTATAGGCACTATGAGGGCTATGCTCCTCATGGCTCTCCTCTTTGCACTCTCCTCTTGCTCCAAAGGCTCCGACGAGGAGCTCACAGAGCAGCCGGCAACAGAGCAGCCGGAGGAGATGCCCATCCTCTTCGCTGGCAACATGCCGGAGCCTACTGACGTGACACGTGCCGCCAGCCTGAGCAGCACAGGACAAACATCCTTCACTGTATGGGGCTATAAGAACATGAGCTACTCAGCAGGCACTTATGGCGAAACACAGTGCGTGTTCCCCAGCTACGTGGTGAACTGGACCAGCAACTCGGCTGGCACCACCACATCGAACAGCAGCGGATGGGAGTATGTGGCACAAACACCCAACCAGACCATCAAGTTCTGGGACTGGAGCGCCAAGGCCTACCGCTTCTTCGCGGTGACGGGATGGACTGACGCGGCGGCTCCGGCAACCATAGAGGGTTATGAGGCTGATGAGGCTTATGGGGCTGATGGGTCTTATGAGACTTACAGGGCCTATAAGGTCAGCATGCTGGCCGATGCCTGCAGCACCGATGCCATGGACAAGACGCCGTTCTTCTCGCGCCTGTGGTTCTCGACCGGCGACCCGGTGACCTACGCCGACAAGCAGTTCGGCAAGCCCGTGACGCTGGAGTTCCTGAAGCCCTACACGCGTGTGCGTTTCGTCTTCAAGTATGTGTTCCCGCGCGAGGGCATCGAGCTGAAGGACAAGAGCTTCAAGCCGACTGACGGCTCCAGCATCGTTCGGAAGGGCATCGTCACCGTCAGCTATCCGCTTGAAGGGCCGAAAACGGAGAAGTGGTTCGAGATGACCAAGGACACGGACACGGACCCTGACCCCCACCTGACGGACTTCAGCGAGGACTACGACTCTGAGGATGACACCAAGGTCTATACCGGGACTGCCAAAGGCTGGTACACGGTGCTGCCCAACCTCTCGCAGGGCAGCTACACGCTGACAGTGACCATCAACGGAAAAGAGAAGACAGCCGTGGTGCCAGCCAACTACATGCAGTGGCTGCCAGGCTACAGCTACACCTACGTCTTCAAGATCACCGACGAGGGCGGCGTGGAGATAGGATGGGTGGAGTCGGCCGTGACACCCTGGACGGAGATGGAGGCAGACTGGACGGTGTATAACTGGTGAGACCCCTCTCCAGCCCTTCCGAGGGAGGGGGAGAAAAAAAGAAAAAGAAAAATTGAAAAAAGGAATGACTATAGTAAGAAGAGCAGTGAGCCGAATGAGGCTCATGGGACTTATGGGGTTCATAGGGCTTGTGGGGCTTATGGGATGCTCCAAGGATGCTGTGGAAGAGCTGGGCGGTGCCGAGGGTGAGGACATGCCTGTCGAGGTGAAAGGCTACGTGGCAGACTTCGACGAGAACCAGCTCGTCACGCGCTCCTGGACGCCTGCCTCACCCTATCAGCTCTATGGCGAGAGCGACAAGAGCATCGGCATTGCCTTCACCCAGAACGACGCGGAACTGCTGAAGGGACATTTCTTCAAGAGCAGCGGCAAGTGGCGCACCAATATCAAGGACGGCGACATCAAAGCCCTGCAGACCTACTATCTCTATGGCTACGTGCCTCACCTCAGCGGCATGGGGTTTGAAATCACCGACCGCAGTGACTCGAATGCCGGCTACAGCGATGGGGCGAAAATAACGCTTAACAACGTGCCAGCCATCATGCCCAGCGACCTCTGCGTGACCATCGGCGCCAAGCACGGCAGCAACGCAGAGACCCCGGCAGGACTGCGCGCCGGCGACTTTGCCTACGTGGGGGGCAGCACGACGACCGAAAACTATGTGTTCCTGCTCTTCGAACACCTCTATGCCTCGCTGCGCGTGAAGATGAGGATTCACGGCGACTACAACGCACTGCGCACCATCAAGCTGAAGTCGCTCCGACTGAAGACGCAGGCCGGCGAGACAACCAGCAACACGAAGACCAACATCGACATCGACCTGAAGGCTACCGACGGCAGCAACCCTTCGGAGAGCCCCATCCAGAGCATCGCCTACACCCCCGCGGGCGAGACCATCAGTGAGGCTCCCACGTTCTGGTCGTCGACGGCAGGCGAGCAGCTGACCACCGACTACACCGAGCACTCAGCCCACTTCATGCCGCTCAACATCACCACGTTCGTGCTGACCAGCGTCTACGATGTCTACGACAAGCAGGGCAATCTGCTGCGCAAGGACTGCATGGTAACGAACACCATGCAGCTCAGCGACTTGCTCACCGGGCAGGAGACAACCCGGCGTGGCAGTCGATATACCATCAAGATGACAATCAAACCCACATATCTATATATGCTGTCGGAGCCCGACTTGAACAGCCCGACGGTGACGGTGGAGTGACCCCTCCCCCTGACCCCTCCGAGGAGGGGAAAAGAAAAAGAGCAATAAAAGAAGGAAAGAAAATTGAGAAGTGAGAAGACTATAGTAAGAAGAGTGGAGCCTCTGAGGCTTTGGCTGACGCTGTCGTTAGTCATGTTTCATTTTACCTTTACCGCTGCACAGATTCGCATTGGCGGCAATGTGTATGGCGGCGGTAACCAGGGTGAGGTGAAAGGCAGCACGAAAGTCACTGTGCTGGCCGGCGAGATAGGCGCTGTTGACTCAGCGTTCGCACGCCCGCTCGTCAACCCGAAGGGTAAGGTGTTCGGCGGCTCGCGCATGGCCAACATCGGCGGCAACACCTACGTACACATCGATGGCGAACACTTCACGAAAGACAATTCCACGACTCCCGACTATATCCTGATCAACCAGGTGTTCGGCGGCAACGACATCGCCGGCACCATCGGAACGGCTGCCGCAGTGGGCGAGACGGTACCCGACGAACTGACGGGCATCAAGCGCACAGCGGAAGATGCCGAAAATCCCAAGAAGAATGTTGTCGACAACACGTTCAACAGCTATGTGCGCGTGAGCACCAAGGCCACTGGCGGGGTGCCTGACAGCGATGCCAAGAAGGTGTACATAGGCCAGCTCTTCGCCGGCGGCAACGGTGACTACGACTACAAG
Organism: Prevotella sp. E9-3; assembly: GCF_022024015.1. NCBI lineage: Bacteria > Pseudomonadati > Bacteroidota > Bacteroidia > Bacteroidales > Prevotellaceae > Prevotella > Prevotella sp. E9-3. The sequence goes on along the minus strand of NZ_CP091786.1, from coordinate 3,145,867 downwards.
CAGACAGCCGGACCGAAAGCCGGCCAGGTGACGCACAGTATCTACTACACGACCGACAAGGACCACACCACACCCGTAGCCCAGGTGGTGACCAATACCGAGGGCGTGAGCTTCCAGCTGCCCGAGCTCGACAAGACCTATCTGGAGGTCGTCGGCGGCTCCATCGTCTATGCCTACGGTGGCGGCAACAACGCCACGGTGAAGGAGAAGACCATCATCCACATCGACAACCCCAGCAAGGTGGTGAACCACATCCTGGTTGATGCCACCGGCGTGGAGGCCAATAGCTCGACCTATGCGGCCTATGAGTCTTCTGAGACCCATGAGATGCCTGCTGGCTATGAGGACCTGCTCAGCACGACACGTTTCAAGGAGATGGGCATCAACACCACCTTCTCCCAGCCCAGCAGTGGCGAATACCAGGTGGGACGCTTCTTCGGCGGCAACAACAAGGCCGAGATGTCCATCCGGCCCACGTGGAACCTGCTGGCCGGCAAGGTGCGCAACCTGTATAGCGGCGGTAACAGCGGCAACATGACCAGTCCCGAGGGCCTGCTCCTTGAGGTTCCCACCTATTCCACCCTCGAAGTCGAGAACCTCTACGGCGGCTGTCGTATGGCCGACGTGGTGCCTACGGTCAACGGCGAGTACACCCCGTGCGTGAACCTGCCCGGCTACCAATTCCCCAACGAGCTGTCGGCACGAACGCTTGTGCGCGGCGGACACATTATCAATGTCTATGGCGGCAACGACGTGACGGGCACCGTCTATGGCGGCAATGCCGTGGGCATCTATACCCAGGTCTACGGCAATGTGTACGGCGGCGGCAACGGAGCCTATCCCTACACCGACTTAATGGAAGACGACGACACCTATGGCGACTTCTACTATGGCGACAGGATTCAAGGCACTCAGACCTCCTATGAAGCCCTCAATGCCTTCCGTCCCAATGCCGAGCAGGTGTCCATCCGTCTGGCAGGCACTGACAAAGACCATCCAACCATCGTCCACGGCTCCATCTTCGTGGGCGGCAACTGTGCTTCTCTCGCCACGAAGAAGAAGAAGCCGATGGTTGAGCTGAAGATAGGCTCGCACGTCATTGCCGACAACGTGTTCCTGGGCAACAATGGCGAGGGCATGATCAACGAGGACTACCTCAAGCGCTATGCCGACATAGAGTTCAGCAACCTGTCGCTGACCACCCCCGACGCGTTTGCCGGCTATATGGAAGGCGTGGCCATGACCCTGCAGCCCAGCATCGTCTTCGACAGCGAGGCCAACGGCGACCCTGCCACCTACGAACCGTACTCCAGCTATGTCGGTTCGTTCTATTGCGGCGGAAACGTGGGCAGCATGGCCATCAAGGGCAAGGAGACCTTCACCATAGACCAGGGCCTGAACATCTTCACCAAGTTCGTGGGCGGCTGCAACAAGGCCGACGTGCCTGGCACCAAGCTCAATGCTGCCTACGAAGGCGGCCTCATTGGAGCAAAAGACGAGCGCGGCTCTACCGAGACAACGTTCTTCACCGAGACAGGAGCCTCAGACGGCAAGATCAAGGACCGTCTGGAAATCAACATGGACAACCTGACTGTCGTGCCGCTCAGATGGAACGACGACAACACTAAGCTCATCTGGAACACCCACAAGTGGGAGGAGGACGACTTCGTTCCCATTGCCAACGAAGCTGTAGACGCTAACGCCCGTCTGCTGGGCGGCAACGTCTATGGCGGCTGCTATGAAAGTGGCCACGTGAACGGCAACGTGGTGATCAACATCAACGAAGACATGCTGAAGCGCGATGAGATCTTCGGAACGGGAACGCGCGAAGACGGTCGTCTCAAATCGGGCGTGAATATCACGAATCAGAGTGACGACGTGCTGGCCGTTGCCCTGACGCTGTTCGGTGCCGGCTATGGTAAGCAGACCGAGATATGGGGCAGCACCACGGTGAACCACAACAACGGCTACGTGTTCCAGATCTTCGGAGGCGGCGAGCTGGGCGTGGTAGGCAAGAAGGTCAATGTGCTGGACGGCCATGGCGAGGTGACAGATCATGTCTATGAGTTCAACCCCGCCTACAGCACCACGGTGAACCTCAGCGGCAGTGCCACAGCCACTTCCAACGACGGCGCGGTGGAGAACCTTGCCGAGGCAATATACGTTTACGGCGGCGGCAATGAGGGCGATGTGTGCGGCAACACGCTGGTCAACCTGGGCAATGGCCGCATCTACGATGCCTTCGGCGGTGCCAGCGATGCCGACATCCTGGGACATGCCGAGGTCTACATTGGCAGGCAGCCCAACGGCAGCGGCGGCTATAAGGACGGCTTCCCTTGGATCAGGGACATCGTCTATGGCGGCAATGACTTCGGCGGCACCATTCACGGTGAGTATGAAGACGGCTACGACTTCGAGGCCCGACTGCGCAACTATGCCACCGACAAGACCCAGCTGCACGGCTACCAGGACGGCCAGATTCCCGATGTGCTCCAGTCATCTACCTACGTGGAGTATCTCACGGGTCGCGTCGATACCATCTTCGGCGGCGGCTACGGCTATTACGACTATAGCAACACCAAACTCTATGGTGAGGGTATCGGCATGCCCAAGCAGCACAGCGCCTTTGTGAACATCCGTCCGAAGAATCACGGGCAGAACGCCCTCAAGGCTGCCTTCGGCGGCAGTACTGGCTATCCGGGCGACAGAACCGGTGACGAGGCTCAGAATCGCAGCTATGTGCTCATAGACATTCCTGACGACGTGACTAACTTCAGCAATATGGAGGTCTTCGGTGCCGGAAGTTACAATGGCATCGGCATGGGACAGAAAAAAGACGAACTTGCCAGCGGCACGCTCAAACTTGACGAGGCTTCGTCAATAGTCGATCTGCTCCGCGGACGCATCCACAATGCCTACGGCGGCAGTTATAACGAGGGCGTGACGCGCCGCACGGTGGTCAACGTGCCGGCGCAGTCGAGCATACAGATTGACAGCATCTTCGGCGGTGCATACGGTACACGCATCCTTCCGCCGTGCGATGTCTATGAGACGCAGGTGAACTACAAGAACACCAGCGAGAATGCCCAGGTATCCGGAGCCATCTATGGTGGCAACAACAACCAGCGACGCTCAATCTTCACGCAGGTCAACATCTCCTCGCCGGTATATAGCAACAAGGCGAAGGGCTACACAGGTACCGTCTATGGTGCCGGTCGCGGTTATAATTCTTGGGCAGAATATACTGAGGTGAACTTAGAGAAGGGCGCCCGCGTGTATAATGTATATGGTGGTGCCGAGTTGGGACACGTGCTTAACTCTGCCAGCGTGCAGGCATACCAGAACGCTTATACCAGTGGGCCGTCAGAGGATATTAAGAATGAGGATCCTTACTGGAAAACTGCTGATTTAGCAAGTGAAGTCGTCTTAGCCAAATGGCAGGCAGCATGGAAAAACGCCTGGTCGCTGGGGCAGTATTATACACCCGATGGCGATTGGATCAAGTACGCATCGAATGCAGACACCAACCTTGACCACGTCAGCGCACGTCCCGAACTGGACAACAAGACGGCAGCACAGCTGGACGGGCAGAAGAAGCACAACACCAACGTGCTCATCAAGGAAGGTGCCGTCGTCGAGGGCTATGCCTACGGTGGCGGTCTCGGCAGTTCCAGCATCAGCGGTAGCGGCGACGTCTATGGCACCACCTATATTGCCGTGCTTGGCGGCGAGGTGAAGAAGGATGTCTATGCCGGCGGTCGTACCGGAGCCATCGACAACCTCTTCGGTGTCAGCGACTTCGCAGGTCATAAGTTCGTGGCAACCGCCAATGCCTATATCCAGGGCGGCACGGCACGCAACGTCTATGGCGGCGGCTACGAGGGAAATGTGGGCTACCATGCCGGTAGAATCCTTGCCGACTATGCTACCGACCGTCCTGCCCTGTCCTATGTGGTCATCGGCAAGAAAGGCACCAACACCTTCGTGGGCGGTGCACCTGCCATCACCCGCAATGTCTACGGCGGCGGCGAGGGCGGCTCGTTGTACGGCACCTCCAATGTCACCCTTAACAATGGCTATGTGGGCTATCGCTATGACAGCACGACGAAGAAGTACGTCGAGGAACTTAACGACCAGAAGCCCGGCGACCTGGACCTCTCAGGCAACGTCTTCGGCGGCGGCTACGTCATCAACAGCTATGTCGACACGACCAATATCAAGATGTATGGCGGCACCGTGCGCGGCAGCCTCTTCGGCGGCGGCGAGATCGGCCCGATAGGCCGCGGCTCCATAAGATATACTGCTGATGGTTGTTTAACCAACGGCGATGCCCACATCCGTCATGCCGGTATGACCAATGTCACGATGTACGACGGCCACGTGCTGCGCAATGTCTTCGGCGGCGGCCGTGGTAAGGACAGCTGGGGCGGCGACGGCACCATGTATATGGACCCGTCGCTCGTGGCCACACTCGACATGAAATGTAAGGGCTTCGTCTTCGGACAGACCCGCGTCAACATACATGGCGGCGAGATAGGCACCGATGAGGGCATGGCCCATGGCTATGGTAACGTCTTCGGAGGTTGCGATGAAGGATCGGTCTATAGTGCCTATATGGATGGCAGCAACCTGCGCATCGGCAAACAAGACGGCGAGCGCTACGACAACAACAAGGATGGCTACTACTATCAGTGGGACGGAACAGCCTACCTGAAAGCAGACGGCGAGCAGCTGCTTACCGAGGACTGCAAGGTGGTGGTGGAGCCTCATGCCCAGGCCTACGTGCCTATCACCATCAACAGCCATTCGTATGCCTCGGGCGACTATGTACCGACCTCTGACCTCAACACACTGAAGAACAAAACCGCCGATGCAGCCTACTGGGACAACCTGGACCCCGACGGCATCATCATCCACAACGCCGTCTTTGCCGGCGGTAACCTGGCAGCAGGAAGCAGCTCGCTCTTCGCCAACGCCACCACGGTATATGGCAATGCCACCGCCTCTATCCACGATGTCTATAACCGCGACCTCATCACCATCGGTACAGGACATACAGGAGGCCTCTATGGCGACGGCAACCTGACCTTCGTCGATGGCTACCGCGAGCTGAACATCACCAACTACGGCACCGACTACTATCACATCACAAAGCAGTTGACCTACGATGCCTACGAGGTGCTGCCCGAGCGTGAGAAAGCTTACTATGAATTGAAGTATAAGTGCTTAAAGGAGTGTACCGACAAAGAGGGTACTACCTATAAAGTAGATTCCAAGCTGCCGCAGGACGAACTGTTAGTATTGTTTGAAGGAACAGACAAAGTGCTTGACGGCAAGCCTAACCCTATCTACTGGCAGGAGAATGGTGTCGTTACTGTCTATGCCGGACGCATCATGAACACCATCCAGCGTGCCGACTTCTGCGGTGTCTTCGGCAGCCGCATGGTGATGAAGGGTGCGCCCGACCGCGTGCCGGAGAAGGCCGACTACACCAACTACACCATCAACCGCGTGCGCGAGGTGTCGCTGAACAAGAAGGAGTCTGTTGCCGGCGATACCGACGACAATGCCACCCACGGCAACTACTTCGGCATCTACAGCACGGTGAACTACCTCGGCGCACTGACCAGCGACGTGAAGTTCAACGATGTCAGAACGACGAATGCCGATATTAGCAAGACTCCGGACCTTGAGGCTAAAGGCGAAACATTCTACGAATGGAAGTCTGCTAACATCGGCAACAAGAAGCGCAACAACGGTACGTGCCATAACCACCTGGCATTGGCATCAGGTGTGTCGTTGGAACTGACCACCGAGAAGAGCACGGGCAACACGCTGACGACGAAAGACTGGGGTCCCGTCACGGGTGTCATCGAGCTCGACCTCATCAACGTGCAGCCCGGCATGGGCGGCGGCTTCGTCTATGCCAAGAACATACACGGCATACCAAGCTCATCAAATGTTAAGCACACCACGCTGACACTCCTGAATCGTGATGCTGCCAGCAAAAAGGACTATACGTATGATACGCACGATGACGCTGAGCACCAGCATCAATGGGAGACCTCGGGCAACTTCATCCACAGTTCGCAGACCATCATCGACGACTGTTACAACGTGAGCAACAGGTATTATGGTACTAATAAGATGCCTGCCCACTACTGGTACATCGCCGGTTCGGTATATGTCTATGACCAGTATATCTCGGCATACACCGGTTCACCCAATGCCTACAGCGAGACAGTGGAGATTCCCATCACCATCAGTGCAGCCGCCAACGGCACCATGACGCTGATGGATGTGCAGCCCAACCGCTACGCCTACTATTCATCGGTAGGCACACCACTGACAGCCGGCCAGAAACTGGTCATCGGCGACGTGACCTACCAGAAGAACACGCCTATCAGCTACTGGGACTGGCAGAAGCTCTCGGCTGCCACAAGGGCATTGTTCGTCAAGGATACATACGTGAACACGAAGGCTTACAAGACCAGTGCTGAGAGCGAGGAAATCATCGCTGCCAACTCTCAGGTAGAACTGGCTCTGCCTGGCGGAGAACTGTACAGTGTGGCTGAGGAAAAGATGGTGCCTGCAAGTGAAATATTCCACTCCAGCAACAACCTGAGCCACGACACTGGCTATCTGCTCACCTACAACGTGACCAACCCGAAGATATGGGATAAGTGGTACACGAAGGTGACGAACACAACTACGGGTGTTGTTGAGTCCAACCAGACAGGCGGCACAGGCTACGAAGACGGTCCTATCTATCATCCTACGGTCGACAGCCTCTACGGGCAGAAGCAGTATGATGTTCAGGCCATCATCTCACAGAACGAATACTACAAATACAACGGCTACGATGCCAACGGGAACGGCAGCTACACTGACGATGGTGACGTATATGGTCTGAAGCAGCAGTATTCCGCTGTCAGCAGCCTTGATGACCAGGCCACATTCGTTGCGGCTCATATCGTGACCAAGGAATATGATGGTGGAACACAGCACTACTATCCCGGTTCACCGGTGTCCTCAGAAATCAGCGGCTACACCGTTCCTGCCTACGTCAGCACCGCCACCATCCAGCTGTCACCGACAGAGTATATCTATGTCAACGACCTGATGACAGAGGATCAGAAGAATAAATATTATAATAGGTTCCACAAGACTGGTGCTACTCCTGCCGAAGAGGCTATTGCCAAGGATATCAACGAATTGATTACGCCTGCTTACATCTGTACCACGGCAGGTCTCTATGGTGGCAGCTACTATGAGACCGACAAGAACTACCGTGCTCTGGAGGCTTATAGTGCCATGTCGCCTGCCGATCGTGAGAAGTTCGACTTCAACTACGATGCCCTTGATCTGCTCATCGATCCTGCATACGGAAAGAAGCCGGATGGTACGCAACAGGAACAGGGTAAGAAGTATCAGTACGACGGCAAGCCATACGACTATGTAGTGACCGATGCCAACAAGGCCGATATGATCTACTCGCTTCCCAAGCCCATCGACTATACAGCAACGTATAATGGCGCTTCCAGCCTGTCGCTGCCTTTGGATATTTCGGTAAAACGTGGCGTGAATACTATCTCTACCAAAGAGCTGCAGCAGAACGATGAACTGTTCAGCACAGAATTTGAGAAACTGCCTAACGAGCAGCGTCACTATGCTGCTATTGCGATTAAGGCATCTAATAAGGATACTATCTGCTACGTTGTCAAAGAGTCCTTCTTGCTGGGTGACACACCATATGCCGTGGGTGCTACCATCAGCAGTGCCACATATACCGGTTTGAAAGACGATAAGAAGAATATCGCCGAGATCACCTTCCCAAGTGCTGACACCGACAAGACCTATTACTATTGTCGTGAGGAGTATCAGGTTGGCGAAAATGGTGCGGGCGTAAAGCCTACTGCTGTTGGAACTACTGGTGGAATAGTAACAAGAGAAGGAAAAGATTGGGTACAGGTTGGTACTATTATCAATGCTATTTCCGATGGCGATGAGAAAGGCTATAATGACTTGCCTAACTATCAGAAGAACTTCACCATCCACGGTGTATCTCCGATGGAGACCAGCACGCTCTATGTGGCACGCGATGCCGACATCAACGACCTCTCTACCGAGAAGATCATCACCGTCGTCTATAAGTATGACTACGAAGAGAGCGATAAAGATGGTATGCATATCGTACCAGTCACTGAACGCCATGTGGTGAACATCCACATCAACTTCAAGAGCGGCGTGCCTATGGTCGAAGACATCAATCCGCCTACCATCGTCCTTCCGGGAACGGGCATCACCATGCGCATACCGACTGTCACACCCGGAGCCTACGAGATTACCGGCGGTGGATGGGAGCTGTTCGAAACAAAGACGAATGCCGAGAGTCACGTCAACGGCGTGCCTTATACACCGTCTGCCGATCCGCTCTACTGGTATCAGGACGGCTTCTACCTGGCCTATTATGCCAAGACCTATCTCGGCAAGACCTACTCGAACTACGTGCCTGTCAGTGTGGCCAACTACCACGACCTGAAGCGCGTGATGGACGACAAGCAGTACCATCTGCACGTCGACTACGACCGCACCCGCTTGAAGCGCGACTCGAAGATCTACATCAACGACTACAGCGGCTCGTCAGAGAACGGCCTCGACCTGCTGAAGGATCTCTATGACCTGAGTGTGAGTGTGCTCGACGGTTCACCCGCTGCCGGCTACACCGTCACCGATGGCAAGATCACTGCAGCCACAGGTTCGGCCAATGCTAATCTGGTAGACCATAGCCTGCTGAACACCAGCACCGAAGAGGTGACGGTCGAAGGCTCTAAGATTGTCAGGGGTGTAAAGGGCGGCAAGAACCTTGAGTTCTTCCTGCGTACCGATATCAACCATCCTGCTTCTTGGACACCTATCGGCACCGACGACCAGTGCTTCGAGGGTACGCTCCATGGCGACGGCCATACCATCAGCGGTCTCAACAACTCACTGTTCAACAACCTCTGCGGCGAGGTCTACAACCTCGGTGTCACTGGCTCGTTCACCAGTGCCGGCGTTGCTGATAAGGGTAATGGCTATGTGGAGAGCGCCTGGATCAACACTACTGCGCCCAGCGGCTTCCCCGAAGGAGTCAGAGCCGTCTTCGGCAAGCCTAATGCCGACAAAGACTTCAAGCAGCTTGTCAACAGCTACTACCAGACGGGCAAGAGCTACAGCACCACCGACGACGGCAAACACGGACTGGCCACGGCCATGACCGACCGCGCCTTCTACAACGGCGAGGTGGCTTTCAACCTGAACAACTTCTACCTCTACAAGCGCTACAACGACCACACCGTGCCAGGTGGTTCTTCCACTGAGTACAAGTACTGGAAGCCCGGCGAGGCTGAGCCGCAGACGGGTAAGTACGACAAACGTGAAGACCTCTGTTCGTCTGGCTATAACAACCTCAAGTATGTGGAGAATCGCTTTGCCGACGGCGACTTCGTCTTCGCAGCAGGCGAGATACCCACGTGGGAAGACGAGCGCGCCTATATGGATGCAGAAGACGAGAACAAGGTGAAGTACTTCCCCATCTGGCCCGATGACTATCTCTTCTTCGGACAGAAGCTCACCTACGGATGGGCTGCTCAGGCTCACCAGAGTCTGCCTTCGGCCATTGCCCGCAGTGGCGGACGCCTGGCGGAGGGCGAAGAGTCCAACCACGTCTATCGCGCACCGGCCTACTACCGGTCGATGACCATGGGCGTGGCATACTTCAACCCCGATGCCTATCTGGCACAGAAGAACACCGAAGGCACGAAGGAGGCCTATCCCGGCATGACCGCCATCGACTTCAATGGCCACCACGACCTCGCCTGGAACCTCGGCTCCGACGGCGGTGCAGCCTTCTATCCGCCGCTCCTTGTCGACGACGGCCTGACAGGCATTAAGAACTGCGACGAGACCAGGAACCTGCTCGTTTATGCTCCTGCTGAGGCTGCTGTCAGTGGCTATGCCAACAAGAAGACCTACGATGTGCTGAACAGCACTTTCACTGAGCCTGTTTACAACAGCTACTACGATGGAACCAACTACCGCTGCGTCGCTCAAGCTCCTGTAGCGTCGGTACAGGGACACCTCGTACAGAACACGCTCACCGCCACCAACGACCATCTGCTCGTTGACATGGAGGACTTCAACGCGCCCATTGCCTACCACTTCGACAGTGACCACCTGATGTGGTATCAGCGCACACCTGCCAACAGCGAGTATGTGGACCGCAAGAAGGGATGGCAGGGCATCAGCGTGCCGTTCACCGCCGAGCTGGTGACCACCGACCGGAAGGGTGAGATCACCCACTTCTACAGCGGTAGCGACAACAGCCAGAACGGCACTAAGAAAGGTCACGAATACTGGCTCCGCGAGTTCACCGCCGTCACAGAAGTCACAGAAAAGGACAAAACTGTGGCCAAAGGCACCTTCCTCTATCCCGGTGCGGATCCCAGTGCGGCTAATAAGACGGTCACCAACTCTTTCCTCTGGGACTACTATTACAAGAACGAAACGGTGCATAACCAGCAGGATGCCAATGCCGACACCTATCTGCAGTACCGTCAGTACTATAAGGAGCCGCGCAGCTATACATCCTACCCGATGCTCGCAGCCGCTAAGCCCTACATCCTCGGTCTGCCGGGCAAGACCTACTACGAGTTCGACCTGAGCGGCTCGTTCGAGGCTCAGAACACCGCTGCACACATCACCAAGCTTGGCAAGCAGATCATCACCCTGGCTTCCGGCAAGGGCATCGGCATTGGCGTGAGCGACGGCGAGATGGCCGGCGTGACACAGACCGAAAGCGGTTCGAAGAGCTACACCGTCACCTTCAAGCCCAGCTACATGAACGAAGAGCTGGAGAGCGGCAACTACGTGATGAATGCCGAAGGCAATGCTTACGAGAAGCTGACCGCGTCAAAGAAGCTCAGTGCCTTCCGTCCTTACTTCACCGCCACGGTGACAGGTGCAGGCTCAAGGCGCATGGCACCGGAGCGCATCGTCTTCGACGGCGACAACGGTGAGGAGTTCGAGGAGAGCCCGGAGACCGTGCTCGACGGCTCTATCGAGATCTTCGTCCGCGGCCGCAGCATCGTGGCAAGGTCGCACAGGAAGGAGGCCGCCACCATCCGCATCGTCAATGTGGCAGGCATCGTCCTCAACGACTTCGTCATCGAGTCCGGACAGACGGTCGAGACCCCCGTCAGGATCCCCGGCGTCTATATGGCTAACCGGAAGAAGCTGTTCGTCAAGTAAAAAGTGTCCCCTGCGGTTCACCCGCAGGTCAAAAGATATGAATCAGATAAAGAACTCCACCCAGCACAGCATGACCCGCCGCTCGGCGGCTCATGACTACACGCGGCCCGGCATCTACCACATCACCATGCATGTGGCCGATGGCTTAGGCCTGGTGTTAGGAACTGTCGTGGGTTCACTCTCTGCACCTGACGGCAGTGCCGATGCTCCCCGCACGGCCCTGTCGCCCATAGGGCAGATGGTGCAGCATGAGCTGTTGCACAGCATCCATGCCCACTATCCCATGGTCTTCGTTCAGGACTATGTCGTCATGCCCGACCACTTGCATTGCATCGTGGTCGCTCAGGACCTTATCCTCAGCACGACCGGCAGACGCCAGACCTTAGGCCAGGTGATAGCCGGCTTCAAGAAAGGCTGCAACCGCCGCTACTGGGACCTGACAGGGCAAGCAATCAGCAACACCCCAGCAAGCAGCACCCCAGCAGGCAGCGGGGGAACCGCTGCCCACAGCGTGTCCAGCGGTTCTCTCGCTGGCTCCCTCGCTGGCCAAGGGTGCCATCCTTGTATCGGCCCGCATCTCGCCCAAAGAGCGCGAGATCATCACCGAATGCGTGAGTCACGGCTTCCCCGTGGTCACCATTCACGACAACGGCTTTGCCGACCGCTACCACCCCTCAGCCGACCGCCTCGACCTCTGTGCCGCAGGCCGTCTGCTCATCCTCACCCCCTGGCAGTATCACTACCGCCCCAAAGCAGAAGCCATCACCGTGGCACAATGCAAGACCATGAACTGCGTGGCGCAGGCCCTCTGCCGCAAGAAGGACAGCTGGTGGAAAGAATCCTGAACAGAAAAAATAACAAGACTCAAGATATAACAGACCTATAGATATGAAAAGACTTATGATCAAACAGATTGTAATGACTAAAAATAATGTTTTCGGCACCATCGTCATGGCGCTTCTGATGTTAATGGGTACCACGGGGACGTGGGGACAGACAGACTATTCGGGTACATATTATATCGCCAGTGGTGGTAAAAGTTCGGGAAATGGTAATAGTTACACATACGATTCGTCTAACCCAAGCAATAACTTTTACCTTTGCCCAACGGAAGGATGGTGCTACTACCAGGCTACAAATGACTTCACTGACACAGACAACGGTCAGCCGTTCCTTACCACATATAAATGTCGAAGTGCCGCTTATCATTCTGGTAACGCTTCTGATGCTATATGGATTATTGAAAAAGCCCCTGCTTCAAATTATTATTATATTATTCAAAAGAGTACGGGCAAATATTTGGTATCCAATGGTCAGATTAGAACAACCGATAACCCTGACCGAATTCGTGTGCACCTGGAGACAATAGCCAATCCAGAGACAGAGGGTAACAAAGTACTTTTTGAATTCAATAGTCCATCTGGTACATATATAGAAATATCTCCGAAAGGGATAACTGACGGTACCTCGTCTGCTCATAAAGATCATGACAAACATAAATGGCTGACAGTCAATAATGGAAACTATACAAATCTTGTTGGTAATAGTGGTAAGATAGGTGGTCCTACTGGTTATGCAAACACATGCGGAATCATTTGTCTATACAGTGCAGGCGATGTAAACGCCCCGTTCTATCTCGAAGACGTTCCTATCCCGACTCCTACCTATACTGTAAATGCCGATGGAACGGTAGAAATTTCTTGTTCTGAGGCAGGAACCGTCATACACTATACCTTGGATGGAACAGACCCTACAGCATCCAGCGCAGTCTATTCATCGGCTTTGCCATCAGCAGATGTTCTTGCTGTATCCTCTGTCAAAGCCATTGCAGTGCGCACAATAGGTAGCCAGAAATCTGAGGTAGCCACCTTGCCAGTTATTACATATAACTACCATATCGTGAATGTGGCGAAAAACATAGCAGTTACAAGTACAGAAAAACACCCTGCAGGCTATCCATTGACGAGTGGTTACGACAATATTCCTACTGCCATCCGCAGCCCCTATATCTCGGATGAAGAGATAAAATTCTACAGGATAGATGGCGTTTTCGATGCAGGTGAGCTCATCGATGAGAATAAGATTGAGGAAACACCGACAGAGAGTGACAATATCTACATTACCTATACGAAGACGCACCTGGGAAAAAAGTTCGTGAAGCTCAGCGGCTCCAGCCCGTATAACATCAAGAATACCAGCGGTCAGTACCTTTATGACAACGGCAGTCATGCCAATGGCAGTCCTGTGACAGCAGAGACAAACAGTGCAACCAATGCTGAGGCTTATGTCACCAACAACAATCAGTTGTGGTATTTCTCTGGCGATGACCCCTACGACCTGAAAATCAAAAACGCTGAGAGTAGCACCATATATCTCACCACTTCCAGCTCTGCACCGACATGGTCGGATGCTTCCGTGTCATTCGTCCTGACAGGGCAGAGCGATGGTGCCGATGCATCACATAAGTCCATCACTTTGAAGAACCTGGCTAACGGTGAGACCGTCACGCTTGCAGTCAATACCGTGGTGCTCCCGCGTTCCTATACGCTGATTGACATGACAAAAAATGTTATCGTAAGGAATCTTCAATATGATGAAGAAGACGGCTTTATTTTACCAGAAGAATGGCGTAGCCCCTTGGTGGACTATCATTATTGGAATGCCGATGCCTTTACACAGGCGACAGCAGGCACTCCCGATGAGCCTTTTGTATTTGTTACGCCTGCTCCGACAGAAATCACCAATGCTACACAGGTTACGTCGAACAATGTGATCTACGTCACCTATACGCTGAAGGCAGACAACACCATCGACCTGGATGGTCGCAACCTCCTGAAAGACCCGGAAAAGGTGGGAGGCACAACCTATATGCTGGAGTTCCAGACTCCAAACACTGATGATTACAAGTTCTATCAGGAAGACGGTAAAGACGGAGTGATGACAGAAAAGCGAAGAGCCGTCTATCCTTATAGCAATGGTGATGCTACGCTTTATGTATATGGTAATGAACGCTGGGAGGAACAGTTAGCCAGCGGTGCCAGCACCCGTACACGTTGGCTTTGGTATCTGGAGCCTGTTATTCCTGCTGATCCCACAAAAGCTAAACTTGATCCTTACCATGTGCGTGTATCATCATACCAGAACCAAACGAGCTATAAGATTGATGACGACAACACACGCAACTTCCACTCCTACCTGATAACTTATAAGCCAACAGACTACAGTGAAGTTGTAACAGGTGTCACCAATAATAACCCCTTGGCACATGGTGGCGATGAGGATGACGAAGCCATTACGGATTTACCAAAGGGAAGCGAATACATGCTCCTGGGAACATCGACAAGCAGCCTGAAGCTGGTTACTTTCGATGAGATAACGGGTGGGGCTGTAAACGGAGTCTACGGTACCCGTCAAACTGTTCATTCTCTTGAGCAGTACTGGAAGAACAATCCCACCGTGCAGGGAAAACTGACCACCAACAAGGTGACCGCTGTGGGTCGTAGAGTAGAATTGACAGATGATCAGAAGACAGAGATAAAAAATTTAAAGATAGGGGAAGAGAACTTAGGCTGGCATGTGTACAAGGCATGGGCCAATTCTGCCCCTTGGGTGCATAACCATGATGAGGCTACTACAGGCGGCGCACCGACCACGAGCAAGAAGTTCCTGGAAGAGGAACACGTCTTCCAGACCATCGGGATGGGTGACGGTTCGTTCCGGTTAGTGCCTACTGAAATCAAGCCGATGCTGATTCTGCTCGACCAGCACGGCTGGGAGATTGTCCGTCTGCCGTTGCCCAGTGGTCCGACAGATCCTAAGCGCGCGGAGATTTACGCCAACATCCATAAGTACAGCAGTCCGATGGTGGCTCGCTACCATTTCTGGAAGACCGGCTCCAAAGCTCTGGGCTATCATAAGTTCACCGTCTCCGACTATGCTACCGTCAGTGCTACAGACCTCACGGAATATACTGCCGACGAGCTGGGCCGCGCAGACATCACCAACCCTCTGACGCCGCCCAACCTTCCTAACTACGAATCGCAGGCCCTTGTCAGTGGCAAGGAGCGCGACTGGTATGTCACCTACGATGTAGAAGATGAATATGCCAGTGCCTATGTAGGAGCAGACACTGAGGATAACACATCGCCTTCTCAGTACCTGATAAAACAAGGTGGCAACTTTGCTCAGCTGAGTGGCACATCACTCTCTTCAACAAGTACGGAACCCGATTTGGAGAATGTGCCTGAAAATATGCAGTGGTATCTGCGTCCCAACTTTGATATAGACGAAGAGATGGGCTATAACTATGAAGGGGCATACGAGGAGAAGACCAAGGAAGAAACAGAAAAAGATTATTTTGACAGTACGCGGGAGGACTGGGTCTCCACATGGTCTAACGGCTTCGATCCCTATAATGTGCAGATACAGAGCGTGTCTAATACAGCTCGTTATTTTACAGCCAACACCACGGGCGCTGAAGTCGGCAGTGCATGGACAGGTACTTCGAGCAGTATTACTACTGAGAACCTTGCCATGAGACAAACAGGCATTATCGGTCACGACCAGGTGAAGATGCAGATTACCAATGCCACCTTTATGGTAGTGGATGACGGTCATGGCAATATGCGCCTGATGCCCCGCTTCGACAATACGAAGGTCATGCAGTCGTTTACGACACTCGCCGCACCTGCTGAACAAACGGCCTCGGTCAATGAAAACCAGATATTCACCTTGAAGTTAGTGCCCCAAACCGTCCATCGCTCTTCGGAGATAAAAGCTATGGGTGGTAAATACATACTGGCAAGCGACTTTACGGCTTCAGGCTCTATCGGAACCAGGGCAGCCCCCTTCAAGGGCACTATAGAAGGTCAGATTAATCAGAGCTTTAGTGTGTCAGCCCCCTTCATCGCCTTTGCAGAAGATGCCGTGATCAAAAACGTGATTATTGAGAGTGCCACGGTCAGCGGCGACACCGTGGGAGCCATCGTTAATCAAGCCAAGGGCAACACACGCATCTACAACTGCGGTGTGAATGGCGGCACTGTCAGCGGAACTGATATTGCCGGCAGCATCGTGGGCCACTTAGACGGCTATTCGCGTGTCATCAACTGCTACAGCTATGCTGATATTACGGGAGGCTCTTACGTGGGCGGCATTGTGGGATACAACAACTATCTGTCTTCTACGTTCAATGAGGCAAACATCCGTACGATGGTGATGAACTGTATGTTCTATGGCGACATCACTGGCGGCTCGAACAAGGCTCCTATCTATAATGGCTTTATTATATCTAATAAGGATGCCACAGGCTTGGGTAACTATAACTATTTCCTGGCTGAGAAGCCATACGTGCAGAACAATCAGATTAATACCTACAACTGTGCGCTGATGGCAGAGACGCGCTTCCTGCAACGCTTCGAGTTCTACCGCCTCTTGCTGAACAGCCACCTCGAGCTGGCGGCATGGTATGCTACGGGTAGTTACAACAATAAAGACGAGATGATGAAGTGGGTGTTGGAGACAGCAGACAGAAACATCAGTGCCCCCAAGCTTTATCCCGTACTGAAGGCCCCGGGCAAATATCCTTCCATCATGAATATCGATGCTGAAAATGCCCCGACCAGTGGCGACCGTAATACAGGCAAGGTGTTAGGTTCGTTGACGGTGAACATACAGATGGGTGACGGAGCGGCATTCAATCGTCCGGCAGGTGCAAGTATTACTACTGGCAGCCTTACGCTAAATATCACCGACAAGGATTATGCGCGCTTTAACTTCAACTACCGCAAGGTGCAGTTGCCCTATTATAATGATGTGGGTACCAAGAACTATACCGGCAACCGTGTGGTGACGGGCTGGAAGATTGTGTCTATCACTGGCGGTACTGCGGGTTCTTATACCACAGGCGATGATGCCACGGCAGATGCAGAAGGCAATATCACCAGTGCGCCTTATAACTTTGCCGACCGTAACTGTACCAACAAAGACCTGTATGGCAAGAGCGGCCGCATCTTCAACCAAGGGGCCTACTGGGATGTGCCCGAAGGGGTGACAGCCATCACTATTGAGCCCTATTGGGCCAAGGCTGCCTATCTGGCTGATGCCTATCCCGATGTGGTGTATAACCAATCAATGGATACGAAATATGATGTGCCATACGTTGGTGGTGGAGAGAAATATAAAAATGGTAGCAAATACTCTATAGCGGGTGAAGAACAGGTGGTATATACCGCTGTTGGCAATGCGAAGGATGCCTTGGACAAAGACAAAACGGTCTATGACTGCGCCATCGTATTAGTGGGCAACGCCCATAACATCGGTATCTCGTCTGGCGAATCAGACCGCTCTTATACCATCATGTCGGCAGACTTTGACAATGATAACGAGCCCGACTATTCCTATATCTTGCGATTTAATAATCGTAGTCAGACCCACCCAGTAAGAGTCGATTTCCTGAACATCCCGGGTCTGGGTATGGCGCAGAAATCAACTGGCGGTACAGGTTCTTACAACTTTGGTATCATGCAGCCTATCGGTTGGTTTGAATCTACCAATACGTCGCTCTTCCGCGTCACACAGCTTGAGTATGACCGCAAAAATCGCGGTGCTGCGCCACTGATCCTGCAAGGTGGTGTGATAGAACAGTGGGTGAGTGGACAGAATGACGGTGCAGCTAACGAAACCACTTATTTTCATGTGGGTGGCAATGTGTGGTTCAAGGAGTTTCATCGGGGTACCCACCAGGACAAGCAATTACAGTCGAAGCATGTGCCTGTGTCAGTGACTGGCGGCGACTATGACGAATTCTATCTGACAGGACTCTACCGAGGTGATGTAACCAGTTACAATGATAATGTGGAATGCTATATCAATGGCGGTAGGTTCGGTACTGTTGTTGGTGCTGCCCAGGAGGGTATTGGTAACGCAACAAACCACACTAATGGTAACATCATCTGGCAGATACAGAATGCTGACATTGATGAGTTCTACGGTGGTGGCCTCAATGCAGCCAAGCCTGTGGAGGGTAATATCACGACGGTCATCACAGGTAGTCATGTCACGTTGTTCTGCGGCGGTCCTAAGTTTGGTGATATGAATACCGGCAAGACCGTCATTACCAAGGCCACTGACTGTACCTTCGGCACCTACTTCGGTGCCGGCTACGGCGGCAACTCTTACAGCCGCTATGCGCCAGGAAACAAAATTGGTGTAGAGAATATTAATTGGAACAGTTGGTTAAGCAGCGAATACAAGCAGAATTACAATGCCACCTACGATGGTGTATCCACGCAGTTCACCTATCAGTTTATTCCAAGGTCAGACAATACCAGTAACGTGGCCCGTATCCTGATTGACTTTGTCAAGTTCTCGTTGGCAACCACACGCAATGTCACATCTACGCTTACGGGATGTACGGTGACAGGCAACTTCTATGGTGGCGGCAGCTTGGGTAAGGTAGATGGCAATGTCACCTCAACGCTGACCAACTGTAGGGTGAAGGGCAATGCCTTCGGTGCAGGCTTCTCGGCATCATTGCCGACTGTAGAGGTCGATGCCATCGGATTTGATACGGAGCCTTACTACTATACTGCGACGGGTACGTATCGCGAGGGCATAAAGGCGGCCACCACCACTTATACTTGGCAGCACCGTGACAAAATCGATGCCGGCATCGACAAGACCAACCAGATTCTCTATACCACTGAAGACCTGACTACCCTTGGAGCAGTGACCGGCAAGGCCACATTGAACATTGAAGGCAATACCTTGGTCGAGGGCTATGTCTTCGACGAGGATGGTAATCCTACCACCCAGACGGGCGGTGTGTTCGGAGGCGGCGATGCCTCTGCTGCCTTGGGCGACACGGAAGTCAATGTAGAAGCGACGGGGCGCAAAGAGGGAGCGGCCTACAATGCCTACAACGTCTTCGGTGGCGGTAATGTGGCACGCGTCGGTGGCACGACGACGGTGAACATGACCAATGGCATTGTAAGCCAGCGCGTATTCGGTGGTGGTAACGAGGCTGATGTCTCTACCAATTCCAATGTGGCGATGAGTGGCGGCACAGTGCTGCAAGGCGTATATGGCGGCTGTAATGTTCAGGGTGTCATTGGCGGCGATGCCACGGTGACAATCACTGGCGGCACTATTGGTAATGCATGGTCAACGCCTGTGCCTGACCCATTGCCTGACATGGTCTTTGGCGGTGGTAAGGGTGAACCGACACTCGTCAGTGGCAATGTGACGGTGAATGTGGGAAAATCTGACCATTCAGGCGCAGCCATCGTCTGGGGTAACGTCTATGGCGGTTCGGCTTTGGGTAATACCAATGCTACGAAACCTGCCGATGCACTCGTCTTTGGTGCTGACAAGACAACGAATGTCAACCTTTATGCCGGCACTATCAATGGTAATGTCTTTGGCGGCGGCTTGGGACGAAAGGCCGTTGCGGCAGATGCTGAACATGGCATTGAGGCAGTGACAGCAGTAGAGTCTTTCGTCGGCGGTGACGTCAATGTGCTGCTTGACGGTGCAAAGCTTGTACAGACTTTCACTGGTGAAGGTGAGAATCGTATGCCTCTGACTGCTCAGATTTTCGGTGCCAACAACCTGAACGGTACGCCTAAAGGACACGTGAAAGTGCATGTAATGCGGACGGTAGATAGTGACAAATCATCGGCAGAGGCTTTGGCTAAAACTCGTACACAGAGAAATACCTACGACGTGGCTGCCGTCTATGGCGGTGGTAATCAGGCTGACTATGTACCGACGAATGCAACCTTAGACCCCAATGTGGATGGCAACAAGACCCTTATTGAGAAAGCCTTCGCCGAGGTGATTATCGACGGTTGCGACGCAACCAGCATAGAATACGTCTATGGCGGTGGTAATGCCGCTGCTGTGCCTGCCACGGAAGTAGCCATCAATGGTTCCTACATCATCAATCAAGTGTTTGGTGGCGGTAACGGTAAGAGTACCGACACCTTCACCAATCCTGGTGCCAACATAGGTATATATAATAATGGTACGACTAACTATGGCACTGGCATAACCTTTACCAAGTTGGTAGGCGGCAAGATAAATGAAGTCTATGGTGGTAGTAACACCTTGGGTAACGTGCGAGGTGGAACGACATTGAAGAGAGAGACGCCTGGGGAAGGTGCCTGCGACCTGGAGGTCGGCGAAATCTACGGTGCCGGACAGGTGGCGCCGATGGATGGTGATGTCAACATCATTCTTGAGTGTATGCCAGAGTCGTTTGTCGATGCGGTATATGGCGGTGCAAAAAATGCTGTTGTCAATGGTGACGTGCGGCTGACGGTGACCAGCGGTAAGTACGGTCGTGTGTTCGGTGGTAATAACGAGGGTGGCAGCATCAACGGCTCCATCACCGTCAATGCCTACGAGGATGGCTGTAAACCACTGATTATCGGCGAACTCTACGGCGGTGGCTTCAAAGCACCTTATTCTATATATGGATGTACCGAGAACAGTGGTACATGGACAGCCAATACGGAAGGCACGCTCAACTTCGACCAAGAAGCAGCAGGACGTGCCGCTGTTGAGGTGAATGTTTATTCATGTACCTCTATCGGCAAGGTGTTCGGCGGTGGCTATCAGGCTCCGGTTATCGGCAATACCCATGTCTATATCAATACTATGCAGGGTATCGTTGATGGAAAAAAACAGACTTATGAAACAACTCCAGAGAAAGTATATATCGGCAAGATAGGTCAGGTGTTCGGTGGCGGCAATGCTGCCACTGTGACAGGCAACACGACGATAGATATCGGTACCGCAACTGTCAACAAAGAACATTCAACAGGTGAAGATGCAGAAAAAATAGGTGTCAACATCGTGAGTGGCAGTTATCTCAAGCCCGACAATAATGCCGACGGGAATGCCACCGAATCGATTGACGCAGGTGTCTATGGTGGCGGTTATTCTGCTGACGTAGAAGGTAGTGCGACTCTTAACATCGGTACTGTAGAGCAGAATCAGGGCATCAACATTGCTGGCAATATCTTCGGTGGCGGCTTTGGTGAGTCAACCCATGTAACGGGCGATGTAACAGTCAATATCGGTAAAAATGCGGGTACTAATGAGTCTCCGAATTACGTTGGCTATGCCAATATCACCGGCGACGTCTATGGCGGCAGTGCCAAGGGTAAGGTTAATTCCAGTCTCGTAAGTAGTGTAGAGACGGCAACAGAAGGAAAGACCACGCAGGTGAACCTCTATGGCGGTACCATCACCGGCAGTATGTATGGCGGCGGTCTGGGAGATTTGGCAAGTTTAGGCGATGGTCATACAGATGTGGCTGCCGACGTCTATGGTCCTGTGGCAGTAAATGTCTATGGCGGCAATGTAGACAAGGTGTTTGGCTGTAACAATGTGCTGGGTACTCCGAAGAGCACTGTGGCTGTTGCTGTCAATGGCGGTACTATCGACAACAGTGTATATGGCGGCGGTAACCAGGCTGCTTATACAGCACCTGCCGGTAGTGAAAACTATCCGACCATCACCGTCGTCAACGGCACCATCTTGGAGAATGTCTTCGGTGGCGGTCTCGGTCTGACGGCAACCGTCACAGGTAATCCTCAAGTGACGATTGGTGACAATGTTGAGGGACACGCCGTAGCCATCAAGCAGTCTGTCTATGGTGGCGGTGAAGAGGCGCAAGTTGCCGGCAATACTGTTGTTACTCTCAACAGTGGTACTATAGGTACGCCAAAGGATGGCGAAACCGTGTATGGCGGCGCTACTTATGGTAATATCTATGGTGGCGGACTTGGTAGAACGGATAATGCCGTGGCAGGTATGGTACAGAAGAATACGAATATCAATATCGTCGGTGGTACAGTGCTACAT
The DNA here is from genome assembly GCF_022024015.1 of Prevotella sp. E9-3. Lineage (NCBI taxonomy): Bacteria > Pseudomonadati > Bacteroidota > Bacteroidia > Bacteroidales > Prevotellaceae > Prevotella > Prevotella sp. E9-3. The sequence goes on along the minus strand of NZ_CP091786.1, from coordinate 3,123,703 downwards.
AATATATATGGTGGCGGTGCCTACGGTTCGGTGGGCTCCTATACCTACAATGAGAGTACGAAAGAAACAACCTGTGCTGAGAACACAGGTACTGCCAATATCACTGTTACCGGCGGTACTATTGGTACTGATGGACACGAGAATGGAATGGTTTTCGGTGCATCGCGTGGTGACGTGGCTGCACCTGAAGGTACACACGACCGTCTGGCATGGGTCAACAATACCAATGTCGTCATCGGTACGAGCGGTGAAGGACATGGCACGGCTGCTCCAGAACCTCAGATTAAAGGCTCCGTATATGGCGGCGGTGAGAACGGTCATACATACAAAAATACTTCTGTAGCCATCCATAGCGGTACGATTGGTACTACGGAAGCCATGCCTTCTGACCCTGCAGATCAGAAAGGTGCTAAATATCCTTATCGTGGCAACGTCTATGGCGGTGGTTGCGGTACGGACAAGTATTATTCAGGAACTGTCCCCGCTGGTCATACGGCAAATGATGGAAGAGGTGATACGTACAATCCTCTGTCAGGTATCGTTCAAGGTACGACGACGGTCGTGATTGACGGTGGCCATATTGTTCACAATGTCTATGGTGCCGGTGCTATGGGTTCTGTAGATGGCAGTACGAATGTCACCATCAGTGGCGGTACTATCGGTGCCAATGGCGGCGATGGCGGCTTCGTCTATGCTGCTGCCCGTGGTGATGCGGCATTGACCGATGCCAATCAGGCATACGTCGGCAGCACCGCGCTGACCATCAGCGGCGGTACCATCTGGGACAGTGCCTTCGGTGGCGGTCAGTCTGGTATCGTTAAGGGTAACGTCAGTGTCACCGTCAGCGGCGGCACCGTCAAGAACGATGTCTATGGCGGCGGCGCACTGGCAAATACCAATACCGATAACTGGGATACTCCGGGCAGTGCAACGAAATATGTCGAGGCAACAGGACTTAATGACGCGACGTATTATAATACAATAACTATACCTGTTGGCGAGTCTGTTGTTGGATATTATACTTATACTGGTTCTGCCTATGTAGCCGCTACAGGCACAGCCGTTAAGGATGTTACATATTACCAACGTCTGACCGGTGCTCCGATTGCCGGTTATTATACAAAGGAAGGAGATGTCTATACCCTCCAAACTTCAGGAACAGCAGATACAGAAACAACATACTATAAGAAAGTGGTAGTTGGTTCATGGGCTACTGGAAAGAATAGTAACGAAACTGGCACTGTCAACAAGACTACCGTCATTCTGACTGGCGGTTCGGTAGGTAATGTCTATGGTGGTGGTCTTGGTAATTCCACAACTGCTGCCAATGTTTACGGCGATGTAAAGGTGACGGTTAACAAGCCTGATGAACTGACTTCTACTGGTGGTACGGGTATCGGCTTCTCACACAAGGAAGAGCGTGTAACTTTCGGTGGCAAGGAATACCTCATTCCGCTTACAGGTCGTGTCTTTGGCTGTAACAATATTAATGGTACGCCGACAGGTAATGTCAGGGTTGAGGTATATTCTACCCGTCAGGCTGACGAAAATGGAAATGTTATTTCTAATTCTGAGCATAGTCCTAACAGCAGCAATAACAGATACGAGATACAGGGTGTCTATGGTGGCGGTAACCTGTCGGACTATCTCCCTGCCGATGGAAAGGGCACCAGTGTCTATGTTGACGGGTGTGATGTCACCAGTATAGAAAAAGTTTATGGCGGCGGTAACTCTGCTTCAGTACCTTCGTCCCATGTCACCGTCAATGGCTCTTACGATATCGGTTATGCCTTTGGTGGTGGTAATGGTGGTGATTTGGTCAAGAAAGATGGCACGTGGTATGATAATGATGGTGCCATAGTCATTGGCACGGCTCATATCGCTCCTATCGGTGGAAAAATCGGTGCCGTTTTCGGCGGCAGTGATGCAAAGGGTAATTGTGGCTCTGTAGAAATAGACAAATCACAGACAAACCCGGATTGTGCATTAAAGATTATCCGTATGTACGGTGCCGGTAACGAGGCCGATGTTGACAATGTCAATATCATCATATCAAGTTGCTCCGGAGGTTCTGAGGCAGAAATAGAATACGTCTATGGCGGTTCCTATAATGCAAATGTCGCACATGACGTGACGCTCACCATCACGGCAGGTAAGTTTAAGAATATCTATGGCGGTAACGACCGTACAGGTAGTATCGGTGGTAATATTACTGTCAATATTGAAGAGACGGACAACTGTATGCCTATCACTATTCAGAACCTTCTTGGCGGTGGCTATCAGGCTCCTTATCCCGGTACTAATACTAAAAATGGTACGGAAATTACGACACCTGGAAAAATCACTGTGAACGTCAAGTCTGCTACACATATTGATAATATATATGGTGGCAGTTTCAAGGCTGACGTAAATGGCGATACAGAGGTGAACATCAACATGACTAAGGGCTATTTTGCCGGAAAAACATATAGTGGAGAAGCCATTGCAGATGATGTCGGCACTATTGGAAATGTGTATGGCGGTGGTAACCAAGGTGTGGTAAGAGGCAATGCTACGGTCAATATTGGTACGGCAACCACAGTAGGATATGTTACTGAACCGATACATCTTAGAACTGAGCCAGGAACAGAGTTGCCAAAGACTGATGGTTTATACGTAGTTCCCGTCGTCGGAGCCAGAATCACTGGCAATGTGTTCGGCGGCGGTAACGAGGCCAATGTTAATAGTAGCACGGCTGTCAATATAGGTACTGCTGTTACGAATGTTTCCGTCGGCGGCAGTGTTTATGGTGGCGGTAGTCAGGCTGATGTGCTGAAGAATACCAACGTCACGATGGCTGGCGGCTATGTATTCGACGGTGTCTATGGCGGTGGTCTGCATGGTTCTGTAGGAACAGCTGCGGTGGATGGCGAAGGCAATGTCCTGCCAGATGCTATCGTTTATCATACTGGCACTGAGGCTCACGCAGGATGTATCGGCAAGATTGTCAATTATAAAGCAAACACGGGTAAGAGTACCGTTGTTGTCACTGGTGGTCAGGTGGGTCCTGTAGAGACTGCGTTAGCAGACGGCGGTATGAAGAATACAGGTCACTTGTTAGGTATTGACGGTCCTGTCGATGTAGGTTTCGTATTCGGTGCCGGTCGTGGTGAGGTGGAAGACCCTGCTACGGACAAGGATGCCGATTTCCGTACGTTTGTTAAGGAAACGGATGTAACTGTCGGTGGTACAGCCTTCATCATGGCCTCTGTCTATGGCGGCGGTGAGAACGGTCGTGTGGCGAACGATACTCATGTCACCATTGAAGAGGACTGCCAGATTGGTTGCGGTGAAGGAAAGGTGACGGACGGGAAGCCTGTCCGCTATACGACAGCACAATGGACTGGCGAGGACGCTTCTAACTTCACTGAATGTGCAAGCTGGTATTTTAAATCTCCGTATTGGCCTTATGACCCGTATGGAGGCGATGATGCCGGTCTCGAAGGCACTGACGGTCACACTTACTACGGTAATGTGTTCGGTGGCGGTTCGGGCTACTTCCCATATAAGAGGGCTGACGGCACGCACGACTGGCTCCGTTCTGCTGGTGCCGTATATGGTAATACGGTGATAGATATTACTGGCGGTCATATCCTGAACTGCGTCTATGGCGGCAACGAGTTGACGGATGTGACGGGCAAGGCTACGGTGAAGATGACGGGTGGTACGCTGGGTGTACCTCGCACAGATTCACAGATGAAGAATCATCCTGTCACCTGCTACCTCTTCGGTGGCGGCAAGGGTGATCAGCGTACACACTTCAACACCTGGACCAACGTAGGCAGTACAGAAGTGAAAGTGTCGGGCACAGCCCGCATCTTCGGTTCTGTCTTCGGTGGTGCTGAGGACGGACACGTACTGGGCAATACGACGGTGAACATTGGCGGCGAAGTGAAAATCGACCTCAATGGCGATGGCGATACGACTGACGAAGGTGAGACGTTCATAGCCCAAAGTGGACTTAAGATTGGTACTACGGGAACCTCATACGTAGATGGTAACGTCTTTGGTGGCGGCCGTGGCTTCAGTGGTTTAGCACTGACGGCTGGCTCTGTTCACGGCAACATCGAACTTACTATCAATGGCGGCACCATGCTTGGTTCTGTCTATGGCGGTGGTCGTCTGGCATCAGTGGGTATCGATATGGTGGATGCCACTCTCGCGGACGGTTCTCCCAACCCAGCATACGGTCTGCTCAAGGATGATACAGATAGCGAGACCTGTGGACATATCACCGTTAGCATTACTGGTGGTACCATTGGTAACGATGTCGCCGGTGCCGAGTATGGCGGCAATGTCTTCGGTGGCAGCATGGGACGTCTCACGAAGCTTGATGGCACTACGAATCCACAGTGGCCAAAACTGGCAGCATCGAAACTGACCAATGTCACCATCAGCGGCGGCACCATCAAGCGGAATGTCTATGGCGGTAGTGAGTATGGTATCGTTCGTAACCGTGCCACGGTGAATGTTTCTGGCGGCACTATTAATGGCAGTGTCTTTGGTAGCGGTCGCGGTAGTGAAAAAACTGAAAAGCAGACCATCGCCGTGGCGGGATATGACAACTCCTATTACACATTCACCCCGATGCTGTGGGCAGGCTGTGTGTCAGGCAGTACGTTTGTCAACATCTCAGGCGGTACTGTCAAGAAGAATGTCTATGGCGGCGGTGAGCTGGCCTCGGTGGGCCTCATCGACTTCGTGAGCGACGCAAGCGGCAAATTCACCAATATGACAAAGCATGAGAGTCTGACAAACGGCTTCGGTCTGAGTTGGCCATACGAGTTCCACTATCATGCTGCTGCGCCGAGTGATCTTCCTGCCGTAGGTGGTAAAGAGATTGGCGGTAAGGCTACGGTGACTATCATTGGCGGTAAGATTGGTGATGCTTCAAATGCTGAAAGCGGTTACGTCTTCGGTGGCGGTATGGGTAAGCCGATGGAACGCTATACAGAAGCCTTCATGGCAAATGTCCGTGAGACGGAGGTCAGCATCAAATATGCCTCAACGGCTACAGCCTTGTCAGACGACAACTGCATCACCGGTGCCGTCTATGGCGGTGGTGAGAATGGTCACGTCTATGAGAATTCCGCAGTCAATATCACAGGTGGTCTGATTGGTTACAGCGTCTATGGCGGTGGTAAGGGTATTGATAAATACAAGGCTACGCTTAAGAACTGGAAAAATAACGGGGCAACTACTTACGAGACAGACATCTATAGCATCACTGCCGGTAAGGTGTATGGCAATACGAGCGTCACCATGTCTGGTGGTCATGTGATGCGTAATGTCTATGGCGGTGGCTACATGGCTTCCGTGGGTAAGGGTAACTATGCCGGCGGTGCTGATGACTACTCTGACTTCACGTCGGAGAAGTTCGGACACATGAGCGGCTATGGTGAGACTATCACGGGTAACCTGTGGGATGGCATTAGCGAGAATAGCCAAGCCTTCCTCAACAGCGGTAAAGCAACGGTTACCATCACTGGCGGTACAGTTGGTACTCCTGTGGGAACTGCGGAAGACGAGTTTGGCGGTCTGCCAACTGGTAATGTCATTGGTGGCTCAAAGGGTGAACCGGCACCTAACATCTTCAATATGCCGGTTCATGAATATAATCCTACCTTCCACGTTGGTAACATTAACGAGGCAGAGGTTATCATTGGTGACAAGAATAACATTGGTGTCGGTCCACGCATCTATGCTTCTGTCTATGGCGGTGGTCAGGATGGTCACATGCGTCGTGACAGTAAGGTGACTATCTATGGTGGTGAGATTGGCCTCAGCAGCAGTGATATTAGTAGTAAATATGCTAACGATGGCATTCCTGCCAATACCCTGCAATGGGAACACCGAGGCAATGTCTATGGCTCTGGCTCCGGTATCGGAAAGTTTGAATATGACTACAATGGTAATGGAACCACAGGTGCTGACCAATATTATGAATTCGACAGCGATGGAGATGGCACTGCCGAGAAACACTATGAAGTAGGCATGAGCCACTTGGCTGGCTGCGTGGCTCGCTTCAGTGAAGTGAATATTCTGGGTGGTACTATTCACCGCAGTGTCTATGGCGGTGGCTCCGTGGCCGGTACGGGTATGCCGAAGTTCTATGGTCAGAACTACGAACCTTATAAGAAGGGTGATACCGCAGAAGGACATGGCCCGGGTAAACAGTCACAGAATACGGTGACTATCAGCGGTGGTACCATCGGTGAAGTCGGCTATGGCGGCAACGTCTTCGGAGCCAGCCGTGGTGAAGCCGAATTGGTTGCCGTGGAGAACCCGATGTTTGCCACTGCCATCTGGACAGAGGTGAACATCAAGCCGTACAAGACAGAGGCTGGTATCTACGACTATAGCAAGAGTCCCGTCATTTACGGCAACGTCTATGGCGGCGGTGAGTTAGGCAGTGTGAAGAAGGATACCAAGGTCAGCCTCACCGGCGGCGAGATCAAGCACAATGCCTACGGCGGCGGTAAGGGTATCAAGGCCGATGTAGGAGCCGTGGAGGCAAACATCGGCGGCAACACCACCGTGGAACTGAACAGGGGTGTCGCTAATGGTGTCAAGGGCTGTATCGTTAGCAAGGTCTTCGGCTGTAATGACCAGAATGGTACGCCGAAGGGACATGCCTTAGTGCATGTATATGCTACGCAGCATAAGAACCAACTGACCATCGGTAGTAAGTATGCGAAGTTCAAGAGTATGGAGGGTGGATATACTTTAACGAACTATAAGGACAATACCGATGATGACGACCTTAAGAAAATCGCATTATCTGTCTTGACGACAGATGAGATTGAAGCATTTGAGGGACAAATTGATGGTGGCGCTGACGCTACTGCCAAGACGGCTGCTCTTAACAAGTATATAGAAGCCATTGCTGACAAGAAATACGATGTACTTGGAGTATATGGTGGCGGCGACCTGGCTCGCTACGAACCAACAGATATTCGTAATGAGAATACGGAGGTCATCATCGATGGCTGTGATGTAACAAGCATTAAGCAGGTCTATGGTGGTGGCAACGCTGCCTCCACTCCTGCAAATAATGTCAGAATTAATGCTGCTTACGAAATCCATGAGGCATTCGGTGGCGGTAATGGTGACGATGCTTATGAGTTGAACGGCAAGTGGTATGAGAACCCGGGTGCCAATGTGGGCTACTATGCAACCTTCCATCATGACACCACAGACCCGGAAAAAGGAACAACTCAAAGTAATCCTTATCCCCGTGTTGAGAACGACAATGCCAAGACTAAAGAGAATCGCCGTGCCAACTATTCTTACGGAAAAGGCACAGCTACGCTAGTGATTACTGGCGGATATGTCCACTCGACCTTTGGCGGTAGTAACGAGAGAGGAAACGTCAGAGAAGAGGTCGTTACCATTAAGGAAGGTGCGGGAGTTTGTCCAATGACTGTTGATAGATCATACCCTGCAGGAAACCATGCCGATACTGACGGCACCGCAAAGCTGGAATCGGGATGCCAAGATGCCTATCAGGCTGCTATCTATGGTGGTGCTAATGCCGCAAATGTGTATAGCGATGTGGTCATTGACATCACCAATGGCAGCTACGGCAAGATATACGGTGGTAACGATACCAGCGGTAGGATATACGGTTCGATCACGATCAATGTGCATGAGGAAGGCTGTAAGCCAATTGTTATTGGTGAGATTTATGCCGGCGGTAAGGGTGTCGATGCTCCTTATTCTATCTATGGTTATGAAGACAACGGCTCTATCCGTACCAAGGCAGAATACGAGGCCTTGTCTCCAGAAAAGAAAGCGGAAATCAGAGTCAACCGTGATCCGCAGATCAATATCATCTCTGCAACGAAGATTGGCACTATCTATGGTGGCGGCGATGAGGCCCAAGTGATAGGTAGCCCGTCTATCAATGTCAATATGAAGAATGGTTATGTGCCGAAGAAGTATGTAAATGAAAAGCCTGCCGACTTTAGTGTTGGAGATCATGTAGGTACTGACCATGAAGGCTTGATAGATTCGTATACCGTAAAGGAGATTGATGGAGAAGGTAAAGCCATTCTTGAATTAGGCACCATCGGTTCTATCTATGGCGGTGGTAGGCTGGCTGATGTTCAGGGCGATACGCATGTGGAGATTGGTACTGGTAAATGGCTGAACGCAAGTGGTCAAAGAGAGACGACCGATGCAGACGGTAAAGTCTATACCTACAATACCGCCACTGGTAAATGGGACTGGATTTTGAAGGTTGGTGACGAAATCACGTCATCAGGTACTGTTGACGTAGCCCCTGTTCCTGCCCGTAACGCTGCCACTATCACCGGCAATGTGTTCGGCGGCGGTAAGGGTAAGGCTGATACCTTTGAGTGTGAGAAAGCCATGGTGGGAGTGGATGACACTGACATGGGAAGCACTTCTGTCGTCATTGCCAACGGCTCGGTGGGCGGCTCCGTCTATGGCGGTGGTGAGATAGGCCGAGTAAAGAAAGACACGGAGGTGACCGTCGGCGTAGAAGGTGAGGTGGCTAACGATAGCAAGTTCAAACCTGAAATTGTAGGTAATGTCTTCGGTGCCGGACAAGGCGTGGAGACCCACGGTTATTCTGGTCTGACACGTGGCAACAGTACGGTCACCATTCAGGGCTTGGCAAAGATCAAGGGCTCTGTCTATGGCGGTGGCGAGAAAGCTACCGTGGGACAGTATGATATAGATGTCAACGGAAAACCAACGACGCCAATCAGTGGCGGCGTATGTACGGTCACCATCAAAGACAATGCTGAGATTGGCCCTGACAACATGGTGATGAACAACACCACGACAGGTAAGCCTGATGACGCCGGCCATGTGTTTGGTGCCGGCAAGGGTGTCATTCCTGGAGATTATACATACGCAGATAATGAACATAAACCCCAGAAGGCATCGGGAGCCACACTGGTGTATATCGACACGGAAGACGACTATATTGATCATATCGAGACGCTTGGCTTGGCCTCTGAGACGCATGTCACCGTCGGCGGCAATGCCTTCGTCAAGGGTTCTGTCTATGGCGGTAGTGAGAACGGCTATGTGCAGACCGATACACATGTAACCATAGAGGGAACTTGTCAGATTGGTGCCGGATATGATACCGACCATTCTCTGTCTCTGCCGAAATATGCAGAAGAAGAATTCATTGACCCGAAAGTGACTCCTGTTACGGAGGAGAATGTATTGCAGGAGTGTAATCACTGGCCGTATGGCGAGCAAGACGGAGAAGACAAATTTGCACCATACGATCCATACACGCATACCGTTGGAGATGACGGCCATACGTTCTATGGCAATGTCTTTGGCGGCGGCTCCGGCTACTATCCTTATGCGTCGGGCAAGTGGCACTTCAAGGCCGGCTCTGTAGGTGGCAACACTACGGTGAACATCACCGGCGGTCACATCCTGACCAATATCTATGGCGGCAACGAGATGACCAACGTCAAGGGCGACACCCATGTCACTTTCGGCGGAACGGCGACGCTCGGTGTGCCACGCACCTTGGCGCAGATAGCTGCTCACCCCGTCTCCTGCTACCTCTTCGGTGCGGGCAAGGGCGACCAGCGCGTATTCTTCAACATGCAGACCAACGTCAAGAACGTCAATGTTGACGTCACCGGCGGCACCATCTACGGCTCCGTCTTCGGCGGCGGTGAGGATGGTCACGTCTTAGGCAACGTGACGATGAACATCGGTACGGCGGCAGTGGGAACCGAGGGACAGACAGGCTACGTTGCTGCTTCCGGGCCAACCATCGGCACTTGGGGCACCAGCTACGTCGAGGGTAACGTCTTCGGCGGTGGCCGTGGCTTCGCAGGCGATGCGCTGACTGCCGGAGTGGTTTGCGGCAATGTCGATATGAACATCATGGGCGGCACCATGCTCGGCTCCATCTATGGTGGTGGCCGACTGGGTTCCATCGGTACTCATCTGGAGCCGTCTAACCATGCCAACTATGGCAAGCTGATACCTGACAACAGCGACGAGGACTACGAGACGGGAGATGACGATGTGCATTCCGGCTCCACTCACGGTTATGTCACCATCAACATCAGCGGCGGCACCATAGGTAACAATAATGAGTACATCATTCCGCAGGCGGGCAACATACCCAGCGACCTTGACGACGCAGACCCCAAGAACTGGGAGACAGCCGACTGGACGACGTGGAAGGAGCATAACAACGTGCCCAACACGGACTATGTCTATGACAAAGACCTTGGCTTTGTCCGCCTGACCCATACCAAGGGCGGCAACGTCTTTGCCGGTGCCATGGGCCGCATGTATGCCCTCGACGGCACGACGCCGCTCACGCGCTGGTACGACTTAGGCATGGTGAAGAGCACCCGCCTGACCATCACCGGCGGCACCATCAAGAGCAACGTCTATGGTGGCGGCGAGCTGGGCTGGACGGCTGGCAAGCACAAGCATAGCAACACTGCACTGACGGCAACCGACTGCCTGAGCACCGAGATAGTCATCCGGGGCGGCACCATCGGCACCGAGGTGAAGGAGGCTGGCGTAACGCGCTATACCTTCGGCAGCGTCTATGGCGGCGGCTATGGCAACGCCAAGGAGAAGCTCTCAGACGTTGCTCCTGATGATGCCGTCGGTGCCACCAACCCGAAGTTCATTGCCGGACGTGTTGTCGGCGCCACCTCTGTCAGGATGGAGGACGGATGGGTGAAGGGCAGCATCTTCGGCGGTGGCGAAGTGGCCAACGTGGGACTGGGCTTCTACAGCTATAAATCCGACAATATCGGTGGCACGAAGGGCGGCTTCACCAAGGACGACAGCGGCATAGCCAAGACGGGCGAAACCATCACTGATACCGACATTGCCCAGGTGAGTACCTACGTTGATGTCAGCGGCGGTACTGTGGGCATAGAGCCCATCACCGTTTCTGGTAAACTGCGATGCTTTGGCGGAGCCACTATGGGCAACGTCTATGGCGGCGGCAGCGGCAACCGCACCATCGTGCGCTGCGGACTGGTGCTGGGCAACAGCAACGTCAGCATCAGCCAGGCCGAGGGCAAGACCACACGGATATACCATAACGTCTATGGCGGCGGCTCCTTCGGCAGCGTGGGCGACTATGAATATGAGTCGCAAGAAGACCCTGTCATCCATACAGAAAAGGTCTATGGCGTACAGAAGATGCATACTGCCGGCACTGGTGAGGCTACGGTCAGCATCACGGGCGGCACCATAGGCAGCAACGGCCACGAGAACGGCATGGTGTTCGGTTCGTCACGCGGCGACATCGCCAACCCGCACTCACGCGACAACTACATGGCGTGGGTCAACAACGCCACGGTAACCATTGGTACGAAGGGCGGCACCTACGCTACTCCGACGGTCAAGGGTTCTGTCTATGGCAGCGGCGAGAACGGCCATACGTTCGGCAACACCGTGGTGACCGTCAACAGCGGTACGGTGGGCGTGCCTCCCGGTGATCCGATTGTCGTGCCTGACCCCAGCGCCCCCAACGACCCGGAGAAGGCCACGACCTATTACGGTGCCAACTATCCATTCCGTGGCAACGTCTATGGCGGCGGTTGCGGTACTGACACCTACGTGGAAAATAACGAGGTGAAGTATAACCCCGAGGCGGGCATCGTGCGCGGCAACACCACCGTCAACATCAACGGCGGACTGATAGCACACAGTGTCTATGGTGCCGGCTCTATGGCATCGGTGGGAACCATTGGAACGGACCCCATCAAACATGACTCTGCGGAGAACGGCTTCGCCCTTAGCTGGCCATACGAGTTCACGTTTGCCGACAACACCGGCAAGGCCACCGTCAACATCAACGGCGGCCACATCGGTGTACAGCTTACCGACGGCAACATAGAGATAAAGGGCGACGGCGACGTCTATGGTAGTGCGCGCGGTGAGGCCGGCGACCGCTACAAGACGGCACACTTCGCCTACGTGCGTGAGACAGAGGTAAACGTCAACTTCCCCGACACGTGTACCGCCACGTTTGCCAACTACAGTACTGATCTGGGCAAGTGGTGCGTCACCGGCTCCGTGCACGGCAGCGGTGAGAACGGCTATGTGTATGGCGACACCCATGTAACGCTGAAAAAGGGTCTCATCGGTCACTCGCTCTATGGTGCCGGCAAGGGTAACGGTACCTATACGAAGCGTATAAAAAGGATATACGATGCCGAGGAATACGATGCCCAGATATACAGCCTCATTGCCGGTCGCGTGATGGGTAACACCTATGTCACGATGACCGACGGCCACGTAGGACGCAACGTCTATGGCGGCGGTAACATGGGCTCAGTGGGCAAGGGCAACTATGCCGGCGGTACCGACGACTACAACCAAACCGGTTACGGCGAAGCCATCAATGGCAAACTCTGGACCAGCACCACCGAGGGCGACAATGCCTGGCACTTCCTCAATAGCGGCAAGACGCATGTGACGGTCACCGGCGGCATCGTGGGCTACATCGATGAGACG